>NZ_AYXJ01000028.1:0-131647 GCF_000681415.1 Pandoraea sp. E26 | reverse complement strand
GTGAGCTGGCCCTGGAAGGTCCGGCGCAAGCGCTTGCGAGCAATCCCAAGGTCATTGAAACGTATCTGGGGCTGGCCAAGAAGGCGGCCTGAGTTTCGCTCCCAGTCGGTTTCCTGCTGCATCGACATCGAAAGAGCCCGCCAGTTGGCGGGCTTTTTCATTTTCGAAATTTGGGGGATTTCTCTTTCCGTCGGGTTATCCGTCCCTAATTATTCCCAATGTGCTCAGGCCGTTGTCCCAACTCGCCTCGAACGCAGTTATTCACAGTTGCTTGTGGATAGTTGTGGGTAACCAAAATCTATGGCGCACCGCCGCAATAAGGGGTTGCGCGATTTTTCGAAAAATCCCCGACAAATCGTGATTGAGGTTATCCACAGAAAAGCAGATTCTAGAACGTCGAGCCAACTGCCGAAAAATGTATGTGGATAACGTGGCTGATTCCCTTCACCACCGTCGGCGCTTTCGATTTTGTTGCTTGTGTTTCGGTTTAGGGTTTTGCGCGAAATTTGCGGGTCGGTTTCTGTGTTCTGTTAGAACCCCATCCCATTCGATCGGGTGGCGTGCTCCCCATCTTCCGGGCAGTGGGGATTGGCGGTACCCCGACTGCGCTCCACCTCAAAGTCGCTCCGTCGGGGCACCACCAATCCCCACCCATCCCATTCCCGAAACCCATTCGCGTCGTCTCGATCTTCTCTGCCCGTAAAGCTTCAGGACGCGTCAGTGACCCAACCGTGCTCGCATGCCCTCGAACCTGAGACAGGACTTTACGCATGACCCTGCGCAGATATCGCCAGGTATAGGGTGGGCGCACGTGGCATTACCGAGCGGTGGCGGAGCACCCAAGGTTCGCCCGAACAACGTTTCACGTGAAACAGGAATCGGTTTCATCACGGGGATTGTCGATAGTAGGGCGTTGGATGGGCGAAGCTTGCCGGTGCCCTGGCGGAGCGACTTTAAGGTGGAGCGCAGTCGGGGTGCCGGTGAGCTTCGCAGCCCGGAGGCGGGGGAGGGCGTCGTGGTGGTTGGCGGGATGGGTGGGGAAGCGGGCGTGCCTGTGAGTGATCATCATCGTTGGCGACGTTCCACGTGAAACAGTCGCCAGTTATCACAACGGGGGTTGTCGGGGCATTGGATGGGCGAAGCTTGCCGGTGCCCTGACGGAGCGACTTTGAGGTGGAGCGCAGCCGGGGTGCCGGTGAGCTTCGCAGCCCGGAGGCGGGTGAGGGCGTCGTGGTGGTTGGCGGGATGGGTGGGGAAGCGGGCGTGCCTGTGGGCGATCCTCATCGTTGGCGACGTTCCACGTGGAACAGTCTCCAGCTATCACAACGGGGGTTGTCGGGGCATTCGATTGGCGAAGCTTGCCGGTGCCCTGACGGAGCGACTTTGAGGTGGAGCGCAGTCAGGGTGCCGGTGACCTTCGCAGCCCGGAGGTGTGAGGGTGCCGCCGTCGTTGGCGGGATGGGTGGGCGGCGGGCGCGCCTGTGAGTGATCCTCATCGTTGGCGACGTTCCACGTGGAACAGTCTCCATTTGTCACAACGGAGGTTGTGGGGGCATTCGATTGGCGAAGCTTGCCGGTACCCTGACGGAGCGACTTTGAGGTGGAGCGCAGTCGGGGTGCCGGTGAGCTTCGCGGCCCGGAGGTGGGTGAGGGTGACGCCGTCGTCGGTGGGATGGGTGAGGCAGCGGGCGCGCCTGTGGGCGATCCTCATCGTCGGCGACGTTCCACGTGGAACAGTCTCCAGCTATCACAACGGGGGGTTGTCGGGCATTGGATTGGCGAAGCTTGCCGGTGCCCTGACGGAGCGACTTTGAGGTGGAGCGCAGTCGGGGTGCCGGTGAGCTTCGCGGCCCGGAGGTGGATGAGGGCGACGCCTTCGTTGAAGGAGGTGGTGTCAACGGAAAGGCCGAATCACAGCAACCAAGCACCAGAAGTCAGCATCACCAAAGACATGCCGCCTTCTGGCAGCACCTCAGGATGGCCCCAAATGTGGGGCCACTCCCGGACATCCGTCTCCAAAAGCGTCGCTTTCCGCGCACGTTTCACGTGAAACATCGCCGCGGTTACAAATGACGCACCGCAATACCGCTATAATTCCGCAATTACCGAATCCAGAGAGTTTGCCGCACGCGGCAAAATTGCGATGCTTTATCCGACCGAGTTCGATGTGATCGTGGTGGGTGGCGGCCATGCCGGCACCGAGGCCGCGCTCGCCTCGGCCCGTATGGGCTGTAAAACACTTCTGCTCACCCACAACATCGAGACGCTCGGCCAGATGAGCTGCAATCCCTCCATTGGGGGGATCGGCAAAGGCCATCTTGTCAAAGAAGTCGATGCGCTCGGTGGTGCCATGGCCGCTGCGACCGACGAGGGCGGTATCCAATTCCGCATCCTCAACTCGTCCAAAGGTCCCGCCGTGCGTGCGACGCGCGCCCAGGCCGACCGTATCCTGTACAAGCAGGCCATCCGCCACCGGCTCGAAAATCAGCCCAACCTTTGGCTTTTTCAGCAGGCGGTCGAAGATCTCATCGTCGAGGGAGAGCGCGTCGTCGGTGCCATCACCCAAGTGGGATTGCGCTTCCGCGCCCGTGCCGTGGTGCTCACTGCGGGGACATTCCTCGATGGGAAAATCCACGTCGGCCTCAACAACTATGTCGGCGGACGTGCTGGAGATCCCGCCGCCGTCAGCCTTTCCGCCCGGCTCAAAGAGTTGAAGTTGCCGCAAGGTCGGTTGAAAACCGGTACGCCACCGCGCATCGATGGCCGCTCCATCGACTTCACCGAGCTCGAAGCACAGCCCGGTGATCTCGATCCTGTACCCGTATTCTCGTTCCTGGGTCGCCCCGAGCAACATCCGCAGCAAGTCCCCTGCTGGGTAACCCACACCAACGAACGTACCCACGACATCATTCGTGCCGGTCTCGACCGCTCGCCCATGTACACCGGCGTCATCGAAGGGGTGGGGCCGCGCTACTGCCCGTCGATCGAAGACAAGATTCATCGCTTCGCCGACAAGACATCGCACCAGATCTATCTCGAGCCCGAAGGCCTCACCACCAACGAGTTCTATCCGAACGGTATTTCCACCAGCCTGCCTTTCGACGTCCAGCTCGAACTCGTGCGCTCCATGAAAGGCATGGAGAATGCCTATATTCTCCGTCCGGGTTACGCCATCGAGTACGACTACTTCGATCCACGGGGCCTGCGCAGCTCGCTCGAAACCCGAGTTATCTCGGGGCTCTTCTTCGCGGGTCAGATCAACGGGACGACCGGTTACGAAGAAGCCGCCGCCCAGGGGCTGCTCGCCGGCATCAACGCCGCACTGCAAGTCCAGGGCCGCGAGGCATGGTGCCCGCGTCGCGATCAAGCCTATCTCGGCGTGCTCGTCGACGATCTGATCACTCGAGGCGTGTCAGAACCGTATCGCATGTTCACCAGCCGCGCCGAATACCGTCTGTCCTTGCGCGAAGACAATGCCGACATGCGGCTGACCGAGATCGGCCGCGAACTCGGCGTCGTGGATGATATGCGCTGGGAGGCGTTCTGTCGCAAGCGTGACGCTGTTTCACGTGAAACAGAACGTCTCAAAACCACGTGGGTGAATCCGAAGACGTTCCCGGCGGAAGACGCCGAGCCGCTGCTGGGCAAAGCCATCGATCATGAATACTCGCTTGCCGACCTGCTGCGCCGCCCCGAAGTAGGGTACGACGCACTGATGGCCGTGCAGGGTGGGCGACTGGCGCCCGACGGTGCACTGTCCGACGATCCGCTGCAGGCGAACCAAATCCGGGAGCAGATCGAAATTGCCGTGAAGTACCAAGGCTATATCGATCGCCAGGCCGACGAAATCGTGCGTAAAGAAGCCAACGAGAATACCGTGCTTCCCGCAAACATCGATTACAACGACGTCCGGGGATTGTCCATCGAGGTCCGCCAGAAACTCAATGCGCAGCGTCCCGAGACGCTCGGGCAAGCCTCGCGCATCTCCGGCGTAACCCCGGCCGCCATCTCACTGCTGATGATTCATCTGAAGAAGGGACTCGGGCGCCGTCGTGCGCAGGAGCACCCCGCGACCGATCTCGCCGCCGCAGCCGCCAATGGCGGGCAGCACGCTGTCTGACGCGGAGCGCCCATGACGTCTTCTCGACATTCCGCCGGTCACGGCGGTCATGAGCTGGCTACGCTCCTCGCCGACGGCATTGCGCAGCTTGGCCTGGCGATCAGCGACGAGCAACAAGCGCGTCTGCTCGACTACCAGGCACTGCTGGCAAAGTGGAACGCTTCGCTGCAGATGACCTCGATTCGTGATCCGCAGCAGATGGTTGTCAAGCATTTGCTCGATTCGCTTTCCATTTTGCCGCGTCTCGATCGCGAGCCGATTTCACGCGTGCTCGACGTCGGCTCAGGCGGTGGCTTGCCCGGCGTCGTGCTCGCCATCGTGCGACCTGACTGGCAGGTAACGGTCAACGACATCGTTCACAAGAAGACAGCCTTCCTCACCCAGGCGCGTGCAACGTTCAAGCTGACCAACCTGACGGTGGTGACCGGCCGCGTCGAATCGCTCGTCGTCGGCAAGGAAGTCCCCGCACCCTTCGATGCGATCGTGTCGCGCGCCTTCGCCGAATTGCGCGATTTCGTCACGCTCGCGCGCCATCTGCTCGCCCCCGATGGTAGCCTCTGGGCCATGAAGGGCGTGGCGGCGGAAGATGAACTGGCGCTGCCCGACGGCTGCGAACTGGTCGAGCGTTTGCCGCTGAACGTCCCGTTTCTCGACGCCGAGCGTCATTTGCTCCGCGTAAAGGTAACCGCATGAACAAGATGACCCGCTGGGCCGGGGCCGTCATGGTCGGGTTCTCGGTCGTGGCTGCCGTTGCCTGGGCGCAGTCCGGGCAGGAATCGCTCACGACCCGCGTACGTCCCGTGCAGAAGATCGAAAAAGCGCGATATGTCGGCAC
This sequence comes from Pandoraea sp. E26, assembly GCF_000681415.1. Lineage (NCBI taxonomy): Bacteria > Pseudomonadati > Pseudomonadota > Betaproteobacteria > Burkholderiales > Burkholderiaceae > Pandoraea > Pandoraea sp. E26. Next base: position 126,692 of record NZ_AYXJ01000028.1, on the reverse strand, counting down.
GTGGTACGAAATAGCACGCTACCCGAATTTCTTCGAGCGAAAATGTGTGTCGGACGTGACCGCCGAATACGTGGCGCGACCCGACGGCAAGATCGAAGTCACCAACAAGTGCCGCAAGGACGACGGTACGTGGGTCAGCGATACCGGACTTGCCCGCACCGACGGGCAGGGCACCGGCACGGCACGTTTCAAGGTGACGTTCGCACCGGACTGGTTACGCTGGATTCCCTGGCTTTGGGCGAACTACTGGGTTATCGTGCTCGACGGTGACTATCAGTATGCCGCCGTCGGGGAGCCGGGCCGGGAGTATCTCTGGATCCTTTCGCGCACCCCGACGATCGACGACGACACCATGAATCAGATGCGAGCGCAACTGCGAAAGCAGGGCTACGACACCGACAAGCTGGTGATGACGCCCCAAAAGGCGAGCGCGCCCTGAGCCCCACGCGCCGGTGCATCCGACGCCGGCCAGTTCAGGCAATATCTGAGCTTTGCTCAGATATTCGAATTGCCGGGGAATGCCTTGTTGCATTCGGCATCCCCGTTCGCATCACCGGCTTCATCCCGGCATCATCAGCACCAACCGCATCAACCAGGCAGCATTCGGAGGACTACATCGGCATGGCGAAAATTTTCTGCGTGGCCAATCAGAAGGGCGGCGTCGGCAAGACGACCACCACGGTGAACCTCGCTGCCGGACTGGCGTCGCACGGGCAGCGTGTCCTGTTGGTCGACCTCGATCCGCAGGGAAATGCGACGATGGGCAGCGGCATCGACAAGGCTGCGCTCGAGACGAGCGTATATGAGGTGCTGGTCGACGGCGCCGATGTGGCCGCCGCATGTCAGCGCTCGGAGTCGGGCAACTACGACGTATTGCCGGCGAACCGCGAACTGGCTGGCGCGGACGTGGAGCTGGTCTCGCTCGAGAATCGCGATACACGCCTCAAACAGGCGCTCGCCAAGGTCGATGACGCCTACGATTTCGTGCTCATCGACTGTCCGCCGACGCTGTCGCTGCTCACACTCAACGGCTTGTGCGCCGCGCACGGTGTGATCATTCCGATGCAGTGCGAATATTTCGCGCTTGAAGGGCTTTCGGATCTCGTCAATACGATCAAGCAGGTGCACGCGAATCTGAATCGCGACCTGAAGGTGATCGGTCTGCTGCGCGTGATGTTCGATCCGCGGATCACCTTGCAGCAGCAAGTCTCGGAGCAGCTCAAGGAGCACTTCGGCGACAAGGTTTTCAACGCGATCATTCCGCGCAACGTGCGATTGGCGGAGGCGCCGAGCTACGGCATGCCGGGCGTGGTTTTCGACCCCGCGTCGCGCGGTGCGAAGGCGTATCTCCAATTCGGCGCGGAAATGATCGCGCGCATTCAAACTATGTAAGGCGCATTCGCGCAGGAACGCATTGTCATGGCGACCAAGACCAACGCACTGAAAAAGAAGGGCCTGGGCCGCGGCCTCGAAGCGCTGCTCGGCGCACACGCCGATAATCACAATGGGGCCGCGCAGGCGAGCGCCGACGGCGTGCCGTCGGTGATGGCGCTCGAGCGTCTTCAGGCCGGCAAGTACCAACCGCGTACGCGAATGGACGAAGGCGCATTGCAGGAGCTCGCCGCAAGCATCCGCGCGCAGGGGCTGATGCAGCCGATTCTGGTGCGTCGTGTCGATGGTGAGAAGTACGAAATAATTGCGGGCGAGCGACGTTTTCGCGCCGCGCGAATTGCCGGTCTCTCGGAAGTGCCGGTGCTGGTGCGCGACGTTGCCGATGAAGCGGCCGCCGCCATGGCGCTCATCGAGAATATTCAGCGCGAAGATCTGAATCCGCTCGAAGAAGCGCAGGGCATCCAACGCCTGCTCGGCGAATTCAATTACACGCACGAACAGGCCGCCGAGTCGCTTGGGCGTTCGCGCAGCGCGGTGTCGAATCTGTTGCGCCTGCTCAATCTCGCCCAGCCCGTGCAGACGATGCTGCTCGCGGGCGATCTCGATATGGGACATGCACGTGCATTGCTCGCCGTCGATGCCGCTACGCAGATCACGCTCGCGAATCAGGTCGTGAACAAGCGTTTGTCGGTGCGCGATACCGAGCGCATCGTGAATGCGTCGCTCAAGCCGCAGGGCGATGGCATTCGCAGGCGGTCGGCGGAGGAGGGGGGGCGCGACGTCACCCGTCTCGAGGAAGAGCTTTCGGACCTGCTTGCCTCGAGCGTGAAGATCAAGGTCGGGCGCAAGGGCGCGGGGCAGCTCACCATCGAATTTGGCAGCCTCGACGCCCTCGATGGCATTCTTGCGCGTATTCGCGCCGAGTAAGTTCGATCTACTGAATTTTCTGTCGTGAGCAAATCCATGGGCGATCCGGCCGGCAAGGACGAGGCGGCGCCTCGCGTGCCGCCAGCCGCAACGGCCGCGCCGCCGGCGGCGCATGGGACCGTCGGCGCACGTGTGGCGCGCGCGCTTCGTGTGACGTTCGAACGTGTGCGCGGCGACCCCGTTCTGCTCGTCTTGCTCGTCGCGTTCGTCGTCCTGCAACTGATGCGACCGGTGAGTGCCGCGACATTGCTCGCTCGAATCGACCGGCACACGATCCTTACGCTCGCGGGGTTGTTGATGCTCACTCGCGCCATCGATCAGAGCGGATTTCTCGACTGGCTCGCGCAGCGCCTGCTGCGCGCGTTTCGCTCGGAGCGGCGCCTTGCCTTGCTGATGGTGACGTTCGCCGCCGCACTCTCGACGCTGCTGACCAACGACGTCGCACTCTTCGCCGTCGTTCCCCTGGCACAGTCGCTCGCGCGAATCGCGCCTGTGCGTATCGAGCGGCTGATCATTTTTCTCGCGCTCGCGGTGAATGCGGGATCGAGTCTTACGCCGCTTGGCAATCCTCAGAATCTGTTCCTTTGGCAGCAAAGCGGCATGGGCTTCGGGGCGTACGTGGTCATGATGGCGCCGATCACGCTCGCGCTGATGGGGATGCTGCTGGCGCTCTGCGCGTTCGCGTTCGACTCGCGCGCCCTGCATTTCCAGCGTCGAGGGCCGGCGCACGACGTGCGCTGGCCGCTGCTCTGGATTGCCCTCGTGCTGTTCGCGGGCTTTGTGGCGCTCGCCGATCACGGTTACGCCGGCTGGGCCTGCGCCGCGGTGACCGTGGTACTTCTGGCGACGCGCCGCAACGCGGTGTTGGGCATCGACTGGTTGCTGCTCGCGATCTTCGTGCTGATGTTCGTGGTGCTGCGAGGACTGGCTGGGCTTCCCGAAATCCGGCAGGCGCTTGGGCACGTCGATTTCAACGGAAGTGCGGCGGCCTATGTCGGCGCGGCCGTGTTGTCGCAGTTCATCAGTAACGTGCCCGCCGCCATCCTGCTCGCGGAGTACAGCCACAACTGGCCCGCGCTCGCCCACGGCGTCGCCGTCGGTGGGTTCGGACTCGCGGTCGGCTCGCTCGCCAATCTGATCGCGTTGCGCATGGCGAAATCGAAGGCGATCTGGTGGCACTTTCACATGCTTGCCGTCCCGTTTTACGTGGTGGCACTCGGCGTCGGGTGGCTTGCCCTGAAATGGGTCTGATCGCGCATGGAATGTCCCCCAGTTGGCCCGATCATGCGGCGTTTGCGCGCAATGCCGCGCTGCACCATGAGGAAAAACGCGGTCCTTGAGAGTTGGCGCCAAATCGAAGCATGCACTGCACAATTTCGGCGAATTTGTTGCGCGTTTCGATTGACTGGGGTTCGTAATGTCCCGTAAAATCTCGCGGATTTATCTGCTTGAAGAGCCCATTCGTTTTGCACGAGTCGGGCGGGGAGGCTACGAGATGACCGACGAACAACGGTCGAACTTGGAACCGAAACCGCAAGCGCCGGCACGTGCAACATCAGAGGCTTGGGACGACGAGCAGGAGCAAGAAACCATCGTTCCGCTCACGCGTGCGCAGGCCGAGCGCCTGTTCGGTCCCGATGTGGGGCGCGCGTCACGTGTGACTCCATTCAGGGTGGTGGGAGCCCAGGTACTGCTGTCGCTGGTTGCGACACTCGCCTGGTGGATGCTCTCGGCATCGCCACGAGACGCGGCGGTGTCCGCATGGCTGGGCGGAATGATCGGTTGGATACCGGGCGCATTGTTTGCGTTGCGGTTAAGGATGTCAGGTGATCGCCTCTCCGTCGGTTCGCTGGTGATGGGAGAAGCGATCAAGGTAGCAACGACGATCGCGTTGTTGGTGGCTGTAGCGTTCGGTTACCCGGGAATTCACTGGGTAGCGTTCCTCGTCACCTTTGTGCTGACGCTGAAGGCTTATTGGCTGGCGATGGCACTGAAGTAGCGGTGAGAACCGCTCACGCGTCGACACGCTACGTGTGCGGATTTTCATAATTGGGTGTTTGATCGCTATGTCAGTAGAAGCCGGCCACGCTCCGAACCCGTCGGAGTACATTTCGCACCACCTGCAGAACCTCGCGAGCTCGCATCAGACTAGCATCGTCGATTTTTCGATCATCAACTGGGACACGATGTTCTGGTCGATCGCCATGGGCGTCCTCGGCTGCTTCCTGCTGTGGTTGGCTGCCCGCAAGGCAACGTCGGGCGTGCCCGGCCGTTTCCAGGCCGCGGTCGAAATGCTCGTCGAAATGGTGGAAGACCAGTCGAAGAGCATCGTGCACGGCAATCGTGCCTTCATCGCACCGCTCGCGCTGACCGTGTTCGTCTGGGTCGCGCTCATGAACTCGCTCGATTTGCTGCCGGTCGACCTGCCGTCGAAGATCATCAGCTGGGTGGGTCTCGACTCCATCATCACGCATCACCGCATCGTGCCGACGGCCGACCTCAACGGCACGCTCGGCATCTCTGTCGGCGTGCTGATCCTGATGCTGTTCTACAGCTTCAAGATCAAGGGCGCGGGCGGCTTCATGCACGAGCTGTTCACCGCACCGTTCGGCAACCACTTCCTGCTGTGGATCCCGAACCTGCTGCTCAACATCATCGAATTCTGTGCCAAGACCGTGTCGCTCGGTATGCGACTGTTCGGCAATATGTACGCCGGCGAACTGGTGTTCCTGCTGATCGCCCTGCTGGGCGGTATCTGGAGCTTTGGCGCAGATGCGTCGGTGCTGGGTTTTGTCGGCCACGTCATTGCCGGCACCGCATGGGCGATTTTCCACATCCTGATCGTGTTGCTCCAGGCGTTCATCATGATGATGCTCACGCTGGTGTATATCGGCCAGGCGCACGACCATCACTGATCGGTTGTTGCGGTAGTCACGTGTTTCCCGGTTTTTCGGTTTTTCATATTTAAAGTTTCAAGTCTCTAACCAAAAGGAGTAATCATGCAAGCTTTCATCGCCAACATCCAGGGTCTGACCGCCATCGGTATCGGCATCATCATCGGTCTGGGTGCTATTGGCGCCTGTCTGGGTATCGCGCTGATGGGCGGCAAGTACATCGAAGCGTGCGCCCGTCAGCCCGAGCTGATGAACCCGCTGCAAACGAAGATGTTCCTGCTGGCCGGCCTGATCGACGCGGCATTCCTGATCGGCGTGGGTGTTGCCATGCTGTTCGCGTTCGCGAACCCGCTGCTGTCGAAGCTCGCTTAAGTTTCTTTCGGCCGGTCGCGCAATGATCCGCGCGGCCCACTGGACATGAACGGCGCGCCCAAGCCAGCTGGCACATTGGGGCGCGCTGTTTTGCCAATCGACTCGCATCACCGAAAGGAAACACCGTGAACATAAACGCAACTCTGTTCGCGCAAACCGTCGTGTTTCTGATCCTGGCATGGTTCACGATGAAGTTCGTGTGGCCGCCGCTGATCAAGGCTATCGACGAACGCGCGAAGAAAATCGCTGACGGTCTGGCTGCCGCCGACAAGGGCAAGGCCGAACTCGAGGCCGCCAACAAGCGCTCCACGCAAGCCCTCGCGGAAGCCCGCGACGAAGGCGCGAAGCGTATTGCCGACGCCGAGAAGCGCGCCGTGGCCGTGGCCGACGAGATCAAGGCCCAGGCGCAAGCCGAAGCCGCGCGCATCATCGCCAACGCCAAAGCCGAAGCCGAGAACCAGGCCGTCAAGGTCCGTGAATCGCTGCGCGAGGAAGTTGCCGGTCTGGCCGTCAAGGGCGCCGAGCAGATCCTGAAGCGTGAAGTCGACGCCAAGGCCCACGCCGACCTGCTGAACCAACTCAAGGCAGAGCTCTGATCATGGCCGAACTCGCAACCATCGCTCGTCCGTACGCCGAGGCGTTGTTCCGCGTGGCCAAGTCCGGCGACCTGAATCGCTGGTCGGCGCTGGTGCGTGAACTGGCGCAAGTGGCAGCGCTGCCTGAAGTGGCCAACCTGGCCGACGATCCGAAAGTTACGCCGGCGCAAGTCGTCGACGTGCTGACCGCCGCCGTGAAATCGACCGACGCCGAAGTGCGCAACTTCGTCGCCGCCGTGGTCGACAACGGTCGTCTCGCGGCCATGCCGGAAATCGCCGAACAGTTCGAGGCGTTGAAAAACGCCGCCGCCGGTTCGGCGGATGCCACGATCGAAAGCGCCTTCCCGCTCGAAGGCGAGCAACTGACCTCGCTGGTCAAGGGCCTCGAGCACAAGTTCGGCTGCAAGCTCAACCCGACGGTGACGGTGGATCCGTCGCTCATCGGCGGCGTGCGTGTGGTGGTTGGCGACGAGGTGCTGGACACTTCGGTGCGCGCCCGCCTGGCGGCTATGCGGACGTCGCTGACGGCCTGAGGCCGGCGCGAAGCGCCTGCGACGGCAAGAATTGAATATCAGGAGCACATATGCAACTCAATCCCTCTGAAATCAGCGAACTGATCAAGAGCCGGATTCAAGGTCTCGAGAGCGGCGCCGAAGTCCGTAACGAAGGCACCGTGATCTCGGTGACCGACGGTATCTGCCGCATTCACGGCCTGTCGGACGTGATGCAGGGCGAAATGCTGGAATTCCCGGGCAATACGTTCGGTCTGGCACTGAACCTCGAGCGCGACTCCGTCGGCGCCGTGATTCTGGGCGAATACGAGCACATCTCGGAAGGCGACACCGTCAAGTGCACGGGCCGCATTCTGGAAGTGCCGGTCGGCCCGGAACTGAAGGGCCGCGTCGTTGACGCACTGGGCCAGCCGATCGACGGCAAGGGTCCGATCAACGCCAAGCAAACCGATGCCATCGAAAAGATCGCTCCGGGCGTGATCTGGCGTAAGTCGGTGTCGCAACCGCTGCAAACCGGTACCAAGGCGATCGACGCCATGGTGCCGATCGGCCGTGGCCAGCGCGAACTGATCATTGGCGACCGTCAGACGGGTAAGACCGCCGTGGCGATCGACACGATCATCTCGCAGAAAGGCAAGGGCGTGACCTGCGTGTACGTTGCGATCGGTCAGAAGGCCTCGTCGATCATGAACGTGGTGCGCAAGCTCGAAGAGCACGGCGCGATGGAATACACGATCATCGTGACCGCCACGGCGTCGGACTCGGCAGCCATGCAGTTCATCGCACCGTACGCCGGTTGCACGATGGGCGAATACTTCCGCGACCGCGGTGAAGACGCGCTGATCATTTACGACGACTTGACCAAGCAAGCCTGGGCCTATCGTCAGATCTCGCTGCTGCTGCGTCGTCCGCCGGGCCGTGAAGCCTACCCTGGCGACGTGTTCTACCTGCACTCGCGCCTGCTCGAACGTGCGGCTCGCGTCTCGGAAGAGTACGTCGAGAAGTTCACCAACGGCGAAATCAAGGGCCAAAGCGGCTCGCTGACGGCACTGCCGATCATCGAAACGCAAGCTGGCGACGTGACCGCGTTCGTTCCGACGAACGTGATCTCGATTACCGACGGCCAGATCTTCCTGGAAACCGACCTGTTCAACGCGGGCATCCGTCCGGCAATCAACGCCGGTATCTCGGTGTCGCGTGTGGGTGGTGCGGCGCAGACGAAGGTCATCAAGAAGCTCTCGGGCGGTATTCGTACCGACCTCGCACAGTACCGTGAGCTGGCTGCGTTCGCGCAGTTCGCCTCGGATCTGGACGAAGCGACCCGCAAGCAGCTCGAGCGCGGCCGCCGCGTGACGGAACTGCTCAAGCAGCCGCAATTCGCGCCGCTGCAAGTGTGGGAACTCGCTGTGTCGCTGTTCGCCGCCAACAACGGCTATCTGGATGATCTCGACATCGCTCAGGTGCTGCCGTTCGAAAAGGGTCTGCGCGAAGTTCTGAAGACCAGCCACGGTGCGCTCATCGGCCGTATCGAAGAGACGAAGGATCTCTCGAAGGACGACGAAGCCGCCCTGCACGCTGCGATCAAGGACTTCAAGAAGACCGGCGCTTACTAATCCGGTTGAATCGGCAACTATTCAACGGACCCGGGAAGGCGCGATGTTCAGGCAAGAGCGGATGTCGCGCCGAGACAAGGAGTAAGCAATGGCTGGAATGAAGGAAATTCGCGGCAAGATCAAGAGCGTGCAGAACACGCGCAAGATCACCAAGGCCATGGAAATGGTGGCCGCGTCGAAGATGCGCAAGGCGCAGGAACGCATGCGTCATGCCCGGCCGTACGCTGACAAGGTGCGCCAGATCGCCGCGCATATGGGGCAGGCGAATCCGGAATACCACCACCCGTTCATGGTGAAGCATGCCGACGCGAAAGCGGCCGGCGTCATCGTGGTCACGACGGACAAGGGTCTGTGCGGCGGCTTGAACACCAACGTGCTGCGTGCCGTGGTGGCCAAGATGAAGGACATCGAAGCGCAGGGCCTGAAGATCGAGGCCACCGCCATCGGCGGCAAGGGCTTCGGCTTCCTGAACCGCATCGGCGCCAAGGTGGTTTCGCATGTCGTGCAACTGGGCGACACCCCGCATCTGGACAAGCTGATCGGTGCGGTGAAGCTTCAGCTCGACGCGTACGCCGAAGGCAAGCTCGACGCCGTGTACCTGGCCTACAACCGCTTCGTCAACACGATGAAGCAGGAAGCCGTGGTGGAGCAACTGCTGCCGCTGCCCGAGAAGCTCCAGGGCGAATCGGAAGAAGCGAGCGCGGTGCCGGCACAGCATTCGTGGGACTACATCTACGAACCGGATGCGAAGACGGTCGTCGATGCCCTGCTGGTGCGCTACGTCGAAGCCGTGGTGTATCAGGCAGTCGCGGAGAACATGGCGTCGGAACAGTCTGCCCGTATGGTGGCCATGAAGGCCGCGTCGGACAACGCGAAGACCGTGATCGGCGAATTGCAGATGGTCTACAACAAGGGCCGTCAAGCAGCGATCACGAAGGAACTGTCCGAAATCGTGGGTGGCGCCGCCGCAGTGTAAGCGGTGGCACGGGCCGATGCGCCGTCAGGCGAAATGAATTTGAGTATCTAAAGGAAAAGCGATGAGTACTGCTTTGATTGAAGGCAAGATCGTACAGTGCATCGGCGCCGTTATCGACGTGGAATTCCCGCGCGACAGCATGCCGAAGATCTACGACGCGCTCACCATGGAAGGTTCGGAGCTCACGCTCGAAGTCCAGCAGCAGCTGGGCGACGGCGTGGTCCGCACCATTTGTCTGGGTTCGTCCGAAGGCCTGCGCCGCGGCATGACCGTGCAGAACTCGGGTCTGCCGATCACCGTGCCGGTCGGCAAGCCGACGCTGGGTCGCATCATGGACGTGCTGGGTCGTCCGATCGACGAAGCCGGTCCGATCGCCAAGGATCACACCCGTTCGATCCACCAGAAGGCTCCGGCATTCGACGAGCTGTCGCCGTCGACGGAACTGCTCGAAACCGGCATCAAGGTTATCGATCTGATCTGCCCGTTCGCCAAGGGCGGCAAGGTGGGTCTGTTCGGTGGCGCCGGTGTGGGCAAGACCGTGAACATGATGGAGCTCATCAATAACATCGCCAAGGAACACGGCGGTTATTCGGTGTTTGCCGGCGTGGGCGAGCGTACCCGTGAAGGGAACGACTTCTACCACGAAATGAAGGACTCGAACGTTCTGGACAAGGTCGCGCTGGTGTACGGCCAGATGAACGAGCCGCCGGGCAACCGTCTGCGCGTGGCGCTGACCGGCCTGACGATGGCCGAGCACTTCCGTGACGAAGGTCGCGACGTGCTGTTCTTCGTGGACAACATCTACCGTTTCACGCTGGCCGGTACCGAAGTGTCGGCACTGCTCGGCCGTATGCCGTCGGCCGTGGGCTATCAGCCGACGCTGGCTGAAGAAATGGGCAAGCTGCAAGAGCGTATTACGTCGACCAAGACTGGCTCGATCACGTCGGTGCAAGCCGTGTACGTGCCTGCCGATGACTTGACCGATCCGTCGCCGGCGACCACCTTCGGTCACTTGGACGCCACCGTCGTGCTTTCGCGTGACATCGCCTCGCTGGGTATCTACCCGGCCGTCGATCCGCTCGACTCGACCTCGCGTCAGATCGACCCGAACGTGATTGGCGAAGAGCACTACACGGTGACCCGTCGCGTGCAATCGACGCTGCAGCGTTACAAGGAACTGCGCGACATCATCGCGATTCTGGGGATGGACGAACTGTCGCCGGACGACAAGCTCGCCGTGGCCCGCGCGCGTAAGATCCAGCGTTTCCTGTCGCAGCCGTTCCACGTGGCGGAAGTGTTCACGGGCTCGCCGGGCAAGTATGTCCCGCTCAAGGAAACGATCCGCGGCTTCAAGATGATCGTCGACGGTGAGTGCGACCACCTGCCGGAGCAAGCGTTCTACATGGTTGGCACGATCGACGAAGCGTTCGAAAAAGCCAAGAAGATGCAGTAAACGGTTGAGTGCCGGGCGACGGAGGGGCTCGCGAGAGACGCCTCCCTATCCCGGCAGGTGACTGTTGCGGGGCGGGGTAGCGAGGTGAGGACGGCAGCGTCCGGACCGGCGCGCCTGCCGCTTCATCACACTCAACGGGAGCGATTATGGCAACCATTCACGTAGACGTCGTCAGCGCGGAAGAAGAAATCTTCTCGGGTAAGGCGCGCTTTGTGGCGCTGCCGGGCGAAGCCGGCGAGCTGGGCATTCTGCCTGGCCACACACCGCTGATCACGCGTATCAAGCCGGGCGCGGTGCGCATCGAAGACGAAGCAGGCAACGAGGACTTCGTCTTCGTGGCCGGCGGCATTCTCGAAGTGCAACCGGGCACGGTGACCGTGCTCGCCGACACCGCTATCCGCGGCAAGGATCTGGACGAGGCGAAGGCTGCCGAAGCCAAGCGCCGCGCCGAAGAAGCGCTGTCGAACAAGGAATCGAACATCGAGTACGCGACTGCCCAGGCCGAACTGGCCGAAGCGATCGCTCAACTCGCTGCGATCCAGAAGCTGCGCAAGGTGAAGTAAATCCGAATCGCCGTTGCGGCGACCGCCAGGTCGACGCATCGCGCGACGCGCGTCGAAGCGCGGGACCGTATCCTTCCGATACTGTCGTGCGCGTCGGTCGAGCGAACAGAAAGCCCCATGCATGAACGTGCGTGGGGCTTTTGTTTTGTGGGTGCCCACGGCCACGCGCCACTCGTTGACGTCGCTCAACTCAGGGCCATCCCCACTCGTTCCGTTCTGGAAATTACGTTAACGTAAACGTCAACCCAACGTGACGCGCTATTGTTATGGAGACACGCCCCTCGTCGTCGATACGACGATTGCCGGGCCGCGCCGCGTGACAGCATTTCGCCACTTCAGCATTGCTTCAGGAGACAAAGCATGGAAAGCCGGGAAGGTGCGGGCGTTGTACCTCGTAATGGACTGTCGTATGTGAAGGGTGATACCACCGTACCGCTTTCGACGTTGACGGTATTCGGTTTGCTGGCCGAGACCGCGGCGAAGTTTCCGGAGCGGCAGGCGGTGGTCTTTCGCGAGCAGGGCGTGGACTGGACGTGGCGCGAGTTCATCGCGCATGTCGATACCTTCGCTGCCGGACTGGTCGCGTTGGGGCTCAAGAAGGGGGATCGGGTCGGGATCTGGTCGCCGAACCGTGTCGAATGGCTGGTCACGCAGTTCGCCACCGCCCGTGTCGGACTCGTGCTCGTGAACATCAACCCGGCTTACCGGCTCGCCGAGCTGGAGTACGCGATCAACAAGGTGGGCTGCAAGGCGCTCGTGGCCGCGGAGTCGTTCAAGACGTCGCGCTATCTCGACATGCTCAACGTGCTGGCACCGGAGCTGGCGGTGTGCAAGCCTGGCGAACTGAAGTCGGAGAAGCTGCCCACGCTGCGCACGGTGATTCGCATGGGGCAGGGCGTTACGCCCGGCATGATGAATTTCAGCGATGTGGTCACGCTCGGCGCGGATGCCGACCTGGACACGCTGCGTGCGATCTGCGACGGACTCGACTGCTTCGAGCCCATCAACATTCAGTTCACCAGCGGCACGACGGGCAACCCGAAGGGCGCCACGCTCACGCATCACAACATCGTCAACAACGGCCGGTTCATCGCCATGGCGATGCGCTTCTCCGAGCGCGACAGCCTGTGCATTCCGGTGCCGTTCTATCACTGCTTCGGCATGGTGCTTGCCGTGCTCGCCTGTGTATCGACGGGCGCCACGATGGTGTTCCCGGGGGAGGCGTTCGATCCGAAGGCGACGATGGCGGCGGTCTCCGAGGAAAGCTGTACCGCCCTGCATGGCGTGCCGACCATGTTCATCGCACAACTCGATCATCCGGATTTCGGCAACTACCATTTCGAGTCGCTGCGCACGGGCATCATGGCGGGTTCGCCGTGCCCGATCGAGACGATGAAGCGGGTCATCAGCCAGATGCACATGAACGAAGTGACCATCGCGTACGGCATGACCGAGACGAGTCCGGTGTCGTTTCAGACGACCACCACCGACCCGCTCGAGAAGCGCGTGACGACGGTCGGGCGCGTGCAGCCGCATCTCGAAGTGAAGCTCGTCGATGCCGCGGGCGAGATCGTGCCGGTCGGAGAGAAGGGCGAGCTCTGCACCAAGGGTTATTCGGTGATGCTGGGCTACTGGGACGACGAGCCGCGTACGCGTGAAGCGATTCGCGACGGCTGGATGCATACCGGCGATCTCGCCACGCTCGACGAGGAGGGCTATTGCAACATCGTCGGTCGGGTGAAGGACATGCTCATTCGCGGCGGCGAGAACATCTACCCGCGCGAGATCGAGGAATTTCTGTTCCGCCATCCGAAGGTGCAAGCCGTTCAGGTCTTCGGCGTGCCCGACGCCAAGTACGGCGAGGAGGTCTGCGCCTGGATCATTCTCAAACCGGGACAGAGCGCCACCGAGGACGACATCCGAGACTTCTGCAAGGATCAGATCGCTCACTACAAGATTCCGCGCTACATCCGCTTCGTCGACGAGATGCCGATGACCGTCACGGGCAAGGTGCAGAAGTTCATCATGCGCGAACAGATGGTCGAATCGCTGGGACTCTCGGAAGTGAAAACGGCCTGAAGGACCTCATCCGCGTGCCCCGCGCGCGACCCGGCACGGGCGGGCGCCTGCTTATTTTTTGAGCGAAGCCGAGGGTAATGCCGTATCATTCGGGATTACCCTAGGTCTCGCCCATGCCATCCCACACCTTCCGCACGGTCTTCATTCTCGGCATTCTGTCGGCCATCGGCTCGTTGTCGATCGACATGTATCTGCCCGCGCTCCCGAGCATCGCCCAGGAGCTGAATACCACCGACGCGGCGGCGCAGTTCTCGCTGGCGTCGTTCTTCATCGGTCTGGGGCTGGGGCAGTTGCTGCACGGCCCGCTCGCCGACCGCTACGGGCGCAAGCGTCCGCTGTATGCCGGACTGGCGCTTTACACGCTTGCCTCGGCGGGTTGCGCGCTGGCGCCCAATATCGAGACACTGATCGTTTGCCGTTTCATTCAGGCGGTGGGTGGCTGTGCGTGTTTCGTTATCGCCCGCGCCATGGCCCGCGATCTGTTCGACACGAGCACGGTGGCCCGCGTGCTCTCGCGCATGACGCTGATCATGGGCGCCGCGCCGATTCTCGCGCCGCTCATCGGCGGGCAGGTGCTCATGTTCGTCGGCTGGCGGTGGATCTTCTGGGGGCTGACGGTGTTCGGCGCGGCATGCTTCGCGATGTCCGTCTACTGGCTCCCCGAGACCCGCCAGGCGCTCCGCCAGGCGCGCAACTGGCTCGCGACCGCATGGCACAACTACGGCGCGTTGCTGAGCGATCGGGAATTCATGGGCAATGCGCTCGCAGGCGGAGTGTCGCAGGCGGGCATGTTCGCCTACATCACGGGCTCGCCCTTCGTATTCATCAACCTGTACGGCGTCGATCCGGCACACTATGGCTGGCTGTTCGGCCTGAACGCGTGCGGGATCATCGGCGGGTCGCAGATCAACGCCTATCTGCTGCGTACGCGCCGGCCGGCTGACGTGTTGCGTCGTACCAACAATCTCGTTGCGGTGCTGGGCCTGCTGATGCTCGCGGTGGCGGCGCTTGGCGTGGGCGGGCTCGTCATGCTGATGGTGCCGCTCTTCGCCTACGTCACGAGTCTGGGATTCTCGCAGCCGAATGCCATCGCCGAGGCGCTGAATCGGCAGCATCACCGTGCCGGGGCGGCGTCGGCGCTGCTGGGCGCGCTGCAGTTCCTCGCGGCCGCCAGCGCTGGTGCGGCGGTGGGGCTGCTGCACGCGCGCTCGGCGGTGCCGATGGCGGCCGTCATGGCGGTGTGCGGCGTGCTGTCCTGGTGCTTCCACACCGTGCTGATTCGCCGGGCGGGCGCGCATGCGCCGCCCGCGTCCGGGACTGTGTGACGTGCGGATCCGCGAGGCGACCGCCATTCGCGGGTGATCCGGCAATCGCTTGCGGGAGATTCACGACGACGCGGCAATATTCCCATGTCAGTGATCGTCACCCGGGACGCGGACGTCGGAAAGAAGGACGCAGGTGGCCAATTGCAGTTTTCGCCACACCGCCGAGGCAATCGGGGAACTGATTCGAGAGCTTTCCTTCCAAACAGGGAATTCGGCGTACCGGTCGACACCTGTAACAGTTTGTAATTGCACTGTTCCAGCGTTTGTGTAATAGGCAAAGTACGCTCCAGACCTACCTTGCAGAGCCCCCCTGAAATTTTTTGCAAGGTTGACTAAAGTTCGGCACGATGCAGCCGAAATACAGTCAAGTAGTAAAGCGCAGCTTTGTGAAATTTTCATGAAGCGTCACGCTGTCGAAACCGACCGTTTTCCCCAAACGCGTCGCAGGGAGCGCTCGTCTCCTGAATGTAGGAAAAACTCCTACAAAAAACTTCCGCTTTTCTTGCTTCCCCCTGTAGTTTTTCTCCGATTTCTTTATCTTTCGCCCTTGTCCACAATGCGAGGGAATAAACAGTAGTACCGCCAGATTCATCCATTGCGCCGGGGGGCCGCATGCGAAACAGCGAAACACTGAACGAGATTCGTGAATTGAATCTCTCCTACCTTGTCCTGGCTCAGCGCCTGATCCGAGAGGACCGCGCGGCGGCGATGTTCCGCCTGGGCATCAGCGACCAACTGGCCGACGTGCTCGGCAGTCTCACACTGGCTCAGCTCGTCAAGTTCGCGGGGTCGAACCAGCTTCTGTGCCGATTTCGATTCGACGACCACGTGATTCTCTCGAGCCTCACGCATGGCGCGAAAGACGTGGGTATGCAGCAGTCTCATGCTTCGATTCTCTTGGCGGGCCAGCCCGTCGAGCAGATCGGGTAAGTTCGCGACGCACACTGTGCCACCCCGCGGGTGGCGCCTCGTGTGACTTGCCAGGAAAGCCTGACCATGCGTACCAAAAGCGTCGTTCTCGAAGCCCGCGAGATCCAGCTGGCCATCGAATTGATCGAACTCGGCGCCCGCCTCCAACTCCTGGAAGCGGAAACGAGCCTGAGCCGCGACCGGCTCATCAAACTGTACAAGGAACTCAAGGGCGCCTCGCCGCCCAAGGGCATGCTGCCGTTCTCGACCGACTGGTTCGTGACATGGCTGCCGAACATCCATTCGTCGCTGTTTCACAACATCTACCGCCACCTCGTGCAGTACGGCGGATGCCAGGGTATCGAGGCCATCGTGAAGGCCTACCGCCTGTACCTAGAGCATGTGGAGTTGCACGGATGGGAGCCGGTGCTCGGCTTCACCCGGGCGTGGACCCTGGTGCGCTTCTTCGACAGCAAGATGCTGCAAATGACGCCCTGCACGCGCTGCGGCGGCCATTTCGTCACGCATGCCCACGAGCCGCACGGCCAGTACGTCTGCGGACTGTGCGCACCGCCTTCGCGCGCGGGCAAGACCCGCAAGGCCAAGCACGCGCAAGCCGCCGACCTGGCGCCGGCCGTGGCCACGTCCGTGCCCGACACGGATATTTCCCCGTTGGCCGCCTGAAAGGGCGGGTTTGTCACGAGGTCGCACCCCCTACAGTTTCCCTGCGTGTCTGCCGTTAAGCCCTCTGAACAGGAAGGAATTTTTCCGTAGACGTATTTTTGCGAGAGGTATCCGGCAGTGCTTGTCGTCATTGGTTACATCATCGTTCTGGCATCGGTCTTTGGCGGCTTCGTCATTGGCGGAGGCCACTTGGGCGCGCTGTTTCAGCCGACCGAGCTGCTGATCATCGGTGGCGCGGGCGTTGGCTCGTTCGTGGTGGGCAACAACAGCAAGGCGATCAAGGCGACGATGAAAGCGCTGCCGATGCTGTTCAAGGGCTCGAAATACACCAAGGAGCTGTACATGGAGCTGATGGCGCTCCTGTACGTGCTGCTCGCCAAGGCGCGCAAGGACGGCATGCTCGCCATCGAGGGGGACGTGGAAGACCCGGCATCGAGCCCGGTGTTCTCGCAGTATCCGCGCATTCTCGGCGAGCCGCGCATCATGGAGTTCCTGACCGATTACCTGCGTCTGATGGTCAGCGGCAACATGAACGCGTTCGAGATCGAGAACCTGATGGATCACGAAATCGAAACCTACCGTCACGAGGGCGAGGTGCCAGCGCACTGCCTGCAGAAGACCGGCGATGCGATGCCGGCGTTCGGCATCGTGGCCGCGGTGATGGGCGTGGTGCACACCATGGCGTCGGCCGACCAGCCCCCGGCGGTGCTGGGGGCGCTGATCGCGCAGGCGCTCGTGGGGACCTTCCTCGGCATTCTGCTGGCCTATGGTTTCATCTCGCCGCTGGCGCAGCTCATCGAACACCGCATCAATGAATCCGTCAAGCTCTACGAGTGCATCAAGGTCACGCTGCTGGCGAGCCTGAACGGGTACGCGCCGGCACTCTCGGTCGAATTCGGCCGCAAGGTGCTGTATTCCACGGTACGTCCGTCGTTCGCCGAGCTCGAAGAGCACGTGCGGCAGGTCAAGGCACGTTGACGGGCGGCAGCAATGAGCGAGAAAGAAGAGCGGCCCATCATCGTCAAGCGCCGCAAGGCTGGCGGGCATGGGCATCACGGCGGCGCCTGGAAGATCGCATACGCCGACTTCATGACGGCCATGATGGCGTTCTTCCTGCTGATGTGGCTGCTCAGCTCCGTGACCAGCAAGGAACTCACGGGCATTGCCGAGTACTTCCGCACGCCGCTGGCCGTCGCCCTGATGGGCGGGCGCAACGCGGCGGACAACAGCGGCGTCATTCCCGGCGGCGGCACCGACACCACGCGCACCGACGGCCAGAAGTCGCGCGGCGACCAGGTCAAGTCGCGCCAGGCAATGTCGGCCGAGCTGGCCGAGCGCGCCGACGCGCAACGTTTGCGCGAACTCAAGGCCCGCATTGAAAAAGCCATCGAAAATAACCCCACGCTGCGGCAATTCCGCAAGCAGTTGCTGATCGACGTGACGACGGAAGGTTTGCGCATCCAGATCGTCGACGACCAGAACCGCCCGATGTTTGCCAATGCGAGCGCGCAGGTGCAGCCGTACATGCGCGACATCCTGCGCGAGATCGGCAAGTCGCTCAACGACGTGCCCAACCGCATCAGCCTGTCGGGTCACACCGATGCCACGGCCTACGCACAGGGTGACAAGAGCTACAGCAACTGGGAGTTGTCCGCCGACCGCGCCAACGCCTCGCGCCGCGAGCTGATCGCGGGCGGGCTCGACGGCGAGAAGGTGTTGCGCGTGGTGGGGCTGGCCTCCACCGTGCCACTCGATCGCGATAACGCCTACAACCCGATCAATCGCCGTATCAGCATCATCGTGCTCAATCGTCGTGCCGAGCAGTCGGTCAGGCATGAAGGCGACCAGCCGACGATCGACGCCGCAAACGCGCGCGGTGCCGGCATGGATGTGGTGAACGCCGTCATGAACGGAACGCTGCCCGCTGTGCCGAGCGTGCCCGTGCCGCCCGAGCCGCCGGCCGCGCCCGGCGCCACGCCGGCAGCGCGATAACCGACAAGAGGAGACGCATGCAGGCCCTTCGCAACACGATTCTCGCCGTCGACGACTCCGCGTCGATGCGCCAGATCCTGGCAGCCACGCTCGACGAAGCGGGCTACGCCGTGACGACCGCTCGCGACGGACAGGAAGCGCTGGCCCTCGCGTCGCAAGCGGCGTTCGATCTGGTGCTGACCGACCAGCACATGCCCGGCATGGACGGCCTGTCGCTCATTCGCGCGCTGCGCGGGCTCGACGCGTTTGCCGAAACCCCGATCCTGGTGCTCACCACCGAGGTCGACGGCGCATACAAGACGGCGGCCCGCGAAGCGGGCGCCAGCGGCTGGCTGATCAAGCCGGTCGACCCCGAAGCACTCGTCGACGTCGTCGGGTCACTCGTCGGCGCAGGCGCATGACGACGGCGCGGACGGCGGAGATGGAGATGGCGTCGATGGCACAACCAAGTTAGGACGAGGAAACCGGTGGATATCACCCAGTTCTACCAGACCTTTTTCGATGAAGCGGAAGAGTTGCTCGCAGAGATGGAGCACCTTCTGCTCGCACTCGACGTGAGCGCGCCGGATAACGAGCAGCTCAATGCGATTTTTCGCGCTGCCCATTCGATCAAGGGCGGCGCCGCGACGTTCGGCTTCACCGCGCTCACCGAGACCACTCACCTGCTGGAAAACCTGCTCGACCGCGCCCGTCGCGGCGAACTGCAGTTGCGCACCGAGATGGTCGACACCTTCCTGGAAACCAAAGACGTGTTGCATCAACAGCTGAATGCCTACCGCGCCTCCAGTGAACCCGATGCCGAGGCCATGACGCGCATCTGCGCGGTGCTTCAACAGCTCGCGGCCGAAGGCAACGGTGCGCCGGTCTCTGCCGCGCCCCTCGCGCCGTCCGCGCCGTCCGCGCCGGCACCTGCTGCGCCGGCCGCCGCCGCGCCGGGTGCCGCAGGGGGCGATGCCCCGGCCGCAACGGCGAGCGGTGCACCGGCCAGCGCCGTGCCGGCGGGCCAGACACGCCTGAAAGTCACGCTGACCGGTGTGGGCGAGAAGGACCAGGCACTGCTCGCCGAGGAGCTCGGCAATCTGGGGCAGGTGGCCGGCCGTCAGTCGACCGAGAACGCGCTGCATCTGTGGCTCGACACGACGTGCGACGCCGACGACATCCTCGCGGTGTGCTGCTTCGTGATCGAGCCGTCGCAGATCGATGTGCAGGATGCCGCCGCCGCCGAAGCCGCCGAAGCCGCCGCACCCGTCGCCCTCCCGGAAACTCCGGCCGTCGAACCGGTCCAGTCGTCCGAGATCTTCGCGCAAATGCCCGCGGCCGCCGCGCCGACCGAAGTGCCGCCGGTCGCCGCCGCGCCCGTGGCGCCCGCCATCGAAGCCCCCGTCCCGCCGCCGGCCGCCGAACCGATCGTCGTGCCGCCCGCCGCGCCCGCAACGCAGGCCGGCAGTGGCAATGGCAACGGTGCCCAGCACCCGCCCGAAAAGCGTGCCGCCGCACCCGCCGGCGGCGCCGCAGGCCACGAGAACAGCTCGATTCGCGTGGGCGTGGAAAAGGTCGACCAGCTCATCAATCTCGTGGGCGAACTGGTGATCACGCAGGCCATGCTTGCCCAGACGGCGAGCAGCCTCGACCCGATGCTCCACGATCGCCTGTTCAACGGCATGGGCCAGCTCGAGCGCAACGCGCGCGACCTGCAGGAAGCCGTGATGTCCATCCGCATGATGCCGATGGATTACGTCTTCTCGCGCTTCCCGCGCCTCGTTCGCGATCTCGCGACCAAGCTCGGCAAGCAGATCGAGCTCGTGACGTTCGGTCAGGCGACCGAACTCGACAAGAGCCTGATCGAGCGCATCATCGATCCGCTCACCCACCTCGTGCGCAACAGTCTCGATCACGGCATCGAAACCACGGAACTGCGCGTGGCGTCGGGCAAGGACCCGGTCGGCCAACTGGTGCTGTCGGCGGCCCATCAGGGCGGCAATATCGTGATCGAAGTGAGCGACGACGGCGCGGGCCTGCGTCGCGAAAAGATTCTTGCCAAGGCGCAGCAGCAAGGACTGCCGGTCTCGGATTCGATGTCGGACGAGGAAGTCTGGCAACTGATCTTCATGCCCGGCTTCTCCACGGCCGAAGCGGTGACCGACGTGTCGGGCCGTGGCGTGGGCATGGACGTCGTCAAGCGCAACATCCAGCAGATGGGCGGGCACGTCGAGATTCTGTCCACGCGCGGCAAGGGCACCACGATCCGCATCGTGCTCCCGCTCACGCTGGCCATTCTGGACGGCATGTCGGTCAAGGTCGGCCCGGAGATCTTCATCCTGCCGCTGAACTTCGTGATGGAGTCGCTGCAGCCGCGCCGCGACGACATTCGCGCCGTGACGGGCGAAGGCCAGGTCGTGCTGGTGCGAGGCGAGTACCTGCCGCTCGTGGAGCTGCATCGTGCGTTCGACGTGCCCGATGCGCGCCTCGACCCGACGCAGGGGATCATCGTGATCCTTCAGGCGGAAGGCCGCCGCTTCGCGTTGCTCGTCGACGAGCTGGTCGGTCAGCAGCAGGTCGTGGTGAAGAACCTCGAAACCAATTACCGCCGTATTCACGGTATTTCCGCCGCCACCATCATGGGTGACGGCAGCGTGGCATTGATCGTCGACGTGGCGGCGCTCCAGCGCGGCCAGCGCTCGGCGGCGGCCACGATCTTCAACTGAAGTCGGAGACGCGTCAGATGGACAACCTTTCGCAAGAGCACGCCGTGTCGCGCCAGGGCGGCGCGATGCAGACCGATGGCGACGGTCAGGAATTTCTCGTCTTCACGCTCGGTGAGGAGGAGTACGGCATCGACATTCTGAAAGTGCAGGAAATTCGCGGCTACGACGCCGTCACGCGCATCGCCAATGCGCCGGATTTCATCAAGGGTGTGATCAATCTGCGCGGCATCATCGTGCCGATCGTGGACATGCGCATCAAATTCCGTCTGGGCCGCGTGGAATACGACACGCAAACGGTCGTGATCATCCTGAACGTGGCGGGGCGCGTGGTCGGCATGGTCGTCGACGGCGTGTCCGACGTGCTCACGCTCGCACGCGGCGAAATCAAGCCGGCCCCCGAGTTCGGCGCGCAACTGGCCACCGAGTACATCACGGGCCTGGGCACGGTCGAAGGCCGCATGCTGATCCTGATGGACATCGAAAAGCTGATGACCAGCTCGGACATGGCGCTGATCGAGCGTCTGGCGAGCTGAACGACCGGATGACGCCGACGGCATGACGTCGAACGCCGGCGCGGGACGAGACACCCGCGGCGCCACCTCACAGACATAACCCATTCACCCAACGTCCACGGAGACCGAGCAAGTGCGCGATAACCAGCCCGTTACCCAGAACGAATTCGTCATCGGCGAGCATCAGTACCTGATCTCACGGACGGATCTGAAGGGGCGGATCACGTATGCGAATCCCGCCTTCGTGGAGGTGAGTGGCTATTCGCGCGAGGAATTGCTGGGGTCGCCGCACAACATCGTACGCCATCCGGACATGCCGCCCGAAGCGTTCGGCGATCTCTGGGAAACGGTCAAGCGCGGCGACACGTGGACCGGGCTGGTCAAGAATCGCCGCAAGAACGGCGACTTCTACTGGGTGCTGGCGACAGTCACGCCCACGATGGATAACGGCGCGGTCGTGGGGTATACGTCCGTGCGCGTGCGCCCGGCAGCCGGGGCGACGGCGCAGGCCGAAGCCATCTATGCGCGCTTTCGCAGCGGCCAGGCGGGCAACCTGCGCATTCGCGGCGGACAGGTGGAGCGCGGCGGCATTCACGCACTGCTGCGCAAGATCCGCCTGGACACGCTGCGCGCGCGCCTGACCGGCATCATCGTGCTCGGCGCGATTCTGCTCGCACTGGTCGGCGGTCTCGGCCTGTGGGGGGTGTCGAGCAGCAACGACAAGCTGCTCAGGGTGTATCAGAACGGCATGGTACCGGTGGCTACGCTGGGTACGATCGGGCAGAAGCTCGACCGCGACGTGTTGCTCGTGGCCGAAGCCGTGGGCAGCCCGAACCTCGACGCGATGAAGCGCGCGGGCGACGAGATCGCGAGCAGCCTCGACGACATCAACCGCCAATGGGCGGAATACATGAAGACGGCCGATCCGGCCACGCGGGCGCAGGCCGAGCGGTTCGACGTGATCCGCCAGCGGTTCACCACCGACGGTCTTCTGCAGACGGTGGAGATGCTGCGCGCCGGTTCCGCCGAGGGCGCCCAGCAGACGTATCTGGAGAAAGTGAAGCCGGCCTACGGCCCGATGCGGGACGAACTCAACGCGCTCACGCGCCTCGAGCTCACCCAGGCGACCGATCTGTACCAGCACGCGCAGAAGGAGCACACGGTCGTGCGTGTGGCCACGGCGGTGGCCGTCGTCGGCGGCATCGTCGTGCTGTTCCTGCTCGGCAGCGTCCTGCGTCGCGCGATCAATCATCCGCTGCGCGTTGCGCTCTCCATGTCCAAGCAGATCGCCGCGGGCGACCTGACCGGCAGGGCCGAGAGCACGGGGCGCGACGAGATCGGCCAATTGCTGTTCGGACTGTCGGTCATGAAGAACAGCCTGCTCTCGATCGTCTCGGACGTGCGCGAGGGCATCGAATCGATCAACATCGCCTCGCGCGAGATTGCGGCGGGCAATACCGATCTCTCCGCCCGCACGGAGCAACAGGCCGCGTCGCTCGAACAGACGGCGTCGTCGATGGAAGAGCTCACGGCCACGGTCAAGCAGAACGCCGACAACGCCAAGCAGGCGAGCGTGCTGGCCGTCAACGCCTCGGAGATCGCCGCGCGCGGCGGCCAGGTGGTCGGCAACGTCGTCGACACCATGCAGGGCATCTCGTCGAGCTCGCACAAGATCGTCGACATCATCAGCGTGATCGAAGGCATTGCCTTCCAGACCAACATTCTGGCGCTCAATGCGGCGGTGGAAGCGGCGCGCGCGGGCGAGCAGGGTCGCGGCTTCGCGGTGGTGGCGGGCGAGGTGCGCACGCTGGCGCAGCGCAGCGCGGCGGCGGCCAAGGAAATCAAGGTGCTCATCGAAGACTCGGTCGGGCGCGTGGAAAACGGCTCGGCGCTGGTGGCGCAGGCCGGCAAGACGATGGACGAGATCGTGCAGGCCGTGCAGCGCGTCACCGACATCATGGGCGAGATTTCGGCGGCGTCGGCCGAGCAGTCAGGCGGCATCGAGCAGGTCAATCGCGCCGTGACGCAGATGGACGAAGTCACGCAGCAGAACGCGGCGCTGGTCGAGGAAGCGGCGGCGGCGGCCGGCTCGCTGGAAGACCAGGCGCATCGACTGCGCGACGCCGTGTCGGTGTTCCGCGTTGGCGACAGCCTCAAGGCGGCCGGGGCGACCGGCGCTGCGGGCGCTGCGGGCGCTGCGGGCGCGGCGGCGGCGCTTTCGTCCCCCCGTGCGGTGCAGGCGACTCAGGCCACTCAGGCCACTCAGGCGCATCAGGCGCATCAGGCAAAGCGCGTCGCAACGAAAACGCAGGTGGCATCGGCCGCCGCACCGGCCCGCGCGAGCGCGGGGGGCGGCGCTTCGCGCACGGCCACGCGCCGTCCGCAGGCTTCCACCGCACCGGCCGCACCGGCCCCGTCGGCGTCATCTGCCGCGGATGGCCAGGTGCTGCAACTGGCGGAGCGTCGCGGCAAGGCGCCGGCGGGCGGGGCCGCAGGGGGAGCTTCAGGCGTCAAGGCGAGCGACCCGGACGATTGGGAAGAATTTTGACCGTCGATTGATTCGGAAAGTTGGGATGGATACACCGGCGATGAGCCGGTCTTCAGGGGGTAGAGGTCGTTATGTTTAAGAATGTCACCATCCGGGCCCGGCTGACGCTGGCGCTTGGACTCTTCATGGTGCTGCTGGTCGTCGGCGCCGCAGTGGGCCTCGTGTCGCTGCGACAGAGCAACGCCTCGCTGCAGGAAATCTATTCCAACGACATGGCGTCGTCGCGTTCGCTCGCGCAGACCACCATCTCGACGCTGGCCGCGCGCGTGACGCTCTCTCGCATCGAGTTCATTGCCGACCCGACCGAGATCAAGACAGCGATCGACAGCGTACGCATCAACCTCAAGAAGGCGGACGACGCATGGGGCAATTACGCCGCGTTGCCGATGAGCGAGGGCGAAAAGCCACTGGCCGACGCCGTCATCGCCGCACGCGGCAAGGTGACCAACGAAGGCATTCTGCCCGCGCTCAAGGCCATCGAATCCGGCGATATCCCCGACTTCCACGCCAAGACGGTGATGGACGTGCCGCGCCTGTTCGCCGATTACACGAAGGCGATGACGGCGCTGGCCGACCTGCAGGTGAAGAACGCCGAAGCGCGCTATCTCGCGGCGCAGGCACGCTACACGATGGTGATGTGGATGGTCGGCATCGGCCTCGGCCTGGGCCTGATCGTCGGCCTTATTACGCAGATCACGCTCACGCGCGCCATCGTCGGTCCGATTGACGACGCCATCAAGCATTTCGAGAAGATCGCCAACGGTGACCTCACGCAGCGCATCGACGTGTGGAACGACACCGAGACCGGCCGCCTGTTCAAGGGCGTGAAGCACATGCAGGAAAGCCTTGTGCGCACGGTGGCCGAAGTGCGCTCCGGCACCGAGTCGATTACCTCGGCCGCGCAGCAGATCGCCGCGGGCAACACCGATCTGTCGGCGCGCACCGAGCAGCAGGCTGCCTCGCTGGAAGAAACCGCCTCGTCGATGGAGCAACTCACGGCGACGGTTCGCCAGAACGCCGACAACGCGCGCCAGGCCAGCCAGCTTGCGGTCAACGCTTCGGAGATCGCCATGCGCGGCGGTCAGGTCTCGAGCCAGGTCGGCGAGACCATGGAGGGTATCTCCAGCAGCTCGAACAAGATCGTCGACATCATCAGCGTGATCGACGGCATCGCCTTCCAGACCAACATTCTGGCGCTCAATGCCGCAGTGGAAGCTGCGCGTGCGGGCGAGCAGGGTCGTGGCTTCGCGGTGGTGGCGGGCGAAGTGCGTACGCTGGCGCAGCGCAGCGCGGCGGCGGCCAAGGAAATCAAGGCGCTGATCGAAGATTCGGCGCGCCGCGTGCAGGACGGCACGGGCCTCGTCGCCCAGCAAGGTCAGACGATGGGCGAGATCGTTCAGGCCGTCAAACGCGTGACGGACATCATGGGCGAGATCTCGGCGGCGTCGGCCGAACAGTCGAGCGGCATCGAGCAGGTCAACCGCGCGATCACGCAGATGGACGAAGTCACGCAGCAGAATGCCGCGCTGGTCGAGGAAGCCGCGGCGGCGGCCGGCTCGATGGAAGAGCAGGCCAATCGCCTGAAGTCGGTCGTTTCGGTATTCCGTCTGGATGCGTCGCAAGCGGCGTCGGCCCATGCGGCGCCCGCTCTGGCGGCGCTGCCCGCGGCGCGCCCGGCGGTGAAGAAGGCGGCCGCGCCGGCAGCGCCGGCAGCACCGGCCGCGTCGGCTGCGACGCCGGGCCCGGCGCCCACGGCCAAGGCGGCGCCGGCGCCGCTACGCAAGCCGGCACCCGCCGCGCCGGCAGCTGCTCGCACGGGGACGGACGACGCGAACGGCGACTGGGAAACCTTCTGATCGCATGACGGGCGTCGCGCAGGCGACGCCATGGCAACACCCTACAGGAACGGTGCACGTGTTTCGCCCGGCGCAGTCTGGACAGGCGAGATGCGTGTCGGCAAGTGGCAACAATAGCAAGACAAGCGCCTTCGCGCGCCGCACATCGAAGCGGCCGCGGGGCGCGGGTAGTGGAGGTCACACCATGATGCAGTTGAGTCTCAAGGCAAAACTCTGGTCCGCGCTGGCGCTGATGTGGCTGGGGCTTCTGATTCTCGGCGGCTGGGCTGCCTGGCACGAACGCGACACGATGATGACGGAGCGGCGGGCCTCGGTGGAAAACATCGTCACGAGCGCCGACGGCATCGTGCGCGACTACGCGGCACAGGCGGCGGCGGGCAAGATCAGTGTCGACGAGGCGAAGCAGCAGGCCATGGAGCGGCTGAAGTCCATGCGTTACGGCGAAAGCGGCTATCTGGTCATCTTCAATTCGAAGCCCGTCGTGCTCATGCACCCGACGCTCGCCGATCTGGTGAACCGGGACGTTTCCAACTACAAGGACTCGAACGGCAAGCTGCTCTTCGTCGAGATGGCTCAAGTGGCCAAGCAAAAGGGCGCGGGCTTCGTCGAGTACTACGGTCGCATGCCCAACAGCGAGAAGCGTCTCGCGAAAGTCTCGTTCGTGAAGTACTACGCGCCGTGGGACTGGGGCCTGATGAGCGGTGTCTACGTGCAGGACGTGGACGACGCGTTCTACGCCACGTTGGCCCGCTATGGCATTGCCTTGCTCGCGATCGGCATCGTCGTCACGATCGCCATGATGGCGATCATCCGCAACGTTCAGCGCAGCCTTGGCGGCGAGCCCGAGTACGCGGCGGAAATCGCCCATCGCATTGCCGGCGGCGATTTGCACAGCCAGGTGAGGGTGGCGCCGGGCGACACCGCGAGCCTGCTCTATGCCATGCAGCGCATGCAGCAAACGCTGGCCGAGACCATCGGGCAGATCCGGCAGGGTACCGAGTCGATCACCACGGCCGCGCACGAAATCGCGGCGGGCAATACCGATCTGTCGGCACGCACCGAGCAGCAGGCCGCGTCGCTGGAAGAAACCGCCTCGTCGATGGAGCAACTCACGGCGACCGTCAAGCAGAACGCCGACAACGCACGCCAGGCGAGCCAGCTCGCCGTCAACGCCTCGGAAATCGCCCTGCGCGGCGGTCAGGTCTCGGGACAGGTCGGCGAGACCATGGACGGTATCTCCAGCAGCTCGAGCAAGATTGTCGACATCATCGGCGTGATCGATGGCATTGCCTTCCAGACCAACATTCTGGCGCTCAATGCGGCGGTGGAAGCGGCGCGCGCGGGCGAGCAGGGTCGCGGCTTCGCGGTGGTGGCGGGCGAGGTGCGCACGCTGGCGCAGCGCAGCGCGGCGGCGGCCAAGGAAATCAAGGCGCTGATCGAAGACTCGGCGCGCCGCGTGCAGGACGGCACGGCACTCGTGGCCGAGCAGGCCCGTACCATGGACGAGATCGTGCAGGCGGTCAAACGCGTGACGGACATCATGGGCGAGATCTCGGCGGCGTCGGCCGAACAGTCGAGCGGTATCGAGCAGGTCAATCGCGCCGTGGCGCAGATGGACGAAGTCACGCAGCAGAACGCCGCGCTGGTGGAGCAGGCCGCGGCCGCGGCCGGGGCGATGGAGTCGCAGGCCCATGACCTGCGCGTGGCCGTGTCGGTATTCCAAACCGGCAACACCGGCACGGGCGGCAGTGTGCACGCGATGCGCGCCGCGCACCGCGAACCGGCGCCGGCATTGGCGCGCGCCGCCTGAGTGAGCGACCATGACTGATTCGCGCAACAACGTACCGTTCTCACGTCGGGGGGCCGCAGGCGCCGACGCGGACGGCAGCGGCTCGCGCAGCGCGGAATTCGCGCGCGCGAGCGGTGCGGCCCTCTCGGGCGAGCGCGATTTCTCATTCTCGCTGGCCGACTTCGGTCGCATCCGCAATCTGATCTATCAGCGTGCCGGGATCGCCCTGGCCGAGCACAAGCGCGAGATGGTGTACAGCCGTATCGCACGGCGCCTGCGCGCGCTTGGCATGACGAGTTTCACCGAATACCTCGACATGCTCGAGGCCGACACCGGCGACGCGGAGTGGGAATCGTTCACCAACGCGCTGACCACGAACCTCACATCGTTCTTCCGCGAGTCGCACCACTTCCCTCTGCTGGCCGATTTCGTGCGCAACCGCGCCAAGCCGATCTCGATCTGGTGCTGTGCGGCGTCGACAGGCGAGGAGCCGTACTCCATCGCGATGACGCTGGTCGACACGCTGGGCTCGCGTCCGAACGCGAGCGTGCTGGCCACCGATGTCGACACGCAGGTCCTCGCGCGGGCCTCGGCAGCGGTCTACAACGGCGAGCAGACCGGCAAACTCTCGCAGGAGCAGTTGCGCCGTCATTTCCTGCGCGGCACGGGGGCGAATGCGGGCAAGATCAAGGTGCGCCCCGAGTTGCAGCAGCTGGTGACGTTCGAGCCGCTGAACCTGCTCGCGCCGTCGTGGCACATCGGCGGTCCGTTCGACGTGATCTTTTGCCGCAACGTGATGATCTATTTCGACAAGGCCACGCAGGCGCGCATTCTCGAGCGCTTCGTGCCCCTGCTCAAGCCGGACGGTCTGCTCTTCGCGGGCCATTCCGAGAACTTTACGTATGTGAGCCGGGCGTTCCGTCTGCGAGGGCAGACCGTGTACGAACTGGCAGGTGCGGGCGCACGGGGAGCCTGATATGGCGCAGCCACTGGCGGAAGCTCTCGCGACCAACCATTACTTCGACAACCAGTTCAACACGCCGGCGGTCAAGTTGCTGCCGTCGGAGTATTTCGTCACGACCGAAGACATCATGCTCGTGACGGTGCTTGGCTCGTGCGTGGCGGCGTGCGTGCGCGATACGGTCACCGGCATCGGCGGCATGAATCATTTCATGCTGCCCGACGATGGCGAGAGCGAGCGCGAGCGCATTCTCTCGGCATCGATGCGCTATGGTGCCTACGCCATGGAAATGCTCATCAACGAGCTGATCAAGCTCGGCGCGCGACGCGAACGTCTCGAGGCGAAAGTCTTCGGCGGCGGCGCGGTGCTCGCGGGCATGACCACACTGAACATCGGCGATCGCAACGCGAATTTCGTGTTGCGCTATCTCGAGATGGAGCAGATTCGCGTGACCGCGCAGGATCTGCTCGGACCTCATCCGCGCAAGGTGTGCTTTCTGCCGCGCACCGGCCGGGTGATGGTCAAGAAGCTGGGCGACCGGGGCGATCCGGCCATCGTCCAGCGCGAACAGGCGTACGCGCAGCGTTTGCGCGCACGCGAAGTACGGGGCTCCGTAGAACTCTTTGCGCCACCGGCCAGAAATGCCAAGCCTCGGCCGGGGCCTGACAACCGACAAATGGAGGAGGCTTGAGCGAACCAATCAAAGTCCTGTGCGTGGACGATTCCGCACTCGTGCGCAGCCTGATGACCGAGATCATCAATGCGCAACCGGACATGACCGTCGTGGCGACCGCACCCGACCCGCTCGTGGCGCGCGACCTGATCAAGCAACATAACCCGGACGTGCTCACGCTCGACGTCGAAATGCCGCGCATGGACGGCCTGGACTTCCTCGAGAAGCTCATGCGTCTGCGGCCGATGCCGGTGCTCATGGTGTCGTCGCTCACCGAGCGCGGCTCCGAGGTCACGCTGCGCGCGCTCGAACTCGGCGCGGTGGATTTCGTGACGAAGCCGCGTCTGGGCATTCGCGACGGCATGCTCGAATACGGCGAGATGATTGCCGACAAGATTCGCGCGGCGGCCCGGGCCCGCGTGCGCAGCGCCCCGCCAAAGAGCGCGGTGCCCGCACCGGTCGAGGCCGCCCCGATGCTGCGCAACCCGCTGGTGTCGACCGAGAAGCTGATCATCATCGGCGCATCGACGGGGGGGACCGAAGCGATTCGCGAAGTGCTCGTGCCGATGCCGCCCGATGCACCGGCGATTCTCATCACACAGCACATGCCGGCGGGCTTCACGAAGTCGTTTGCGCAGCGCCTGAACGGGCTTTGCCGCATCACCGTGAAGGAAGCGGAGCATGGCGAGCGGGTGTTGCCGGGGCACGCGTACATTGCCCCGGGCGGCGACACCCACCTTCAGCTCTCGCGCAGCGGCGCGAACTACGTGGCGTTGCTCGACCCGGCCCCGCCGGTGAATCGACATCGGCCATCGGTCGATGTACTCTTTCGCTCCGCGGCGGTGCACGCCGGGCGTAACGCGATCGGGGTGATTCTCACGGGCATGGGCCGCGACGGTGCGGCCGGACTGGTGGAGATGCGCCGCGCCGGCGCGTACACGTTCGCCCAGGACGAAGCGAGCTGTATCGTGTTCGGCATGCCGCGCGAGGCCATCGCGATGGGCGGGGCGGAAGAGGTGGTGCCGTTGCACGAAATGGCGCGCAAAGTGCTTCATCAGGTCGCGAAATTTGGCGAACGCACGCAACGGGTATAGTAGGACGCCTTTTTGGCACCTTTTCGCCGTATGCTTCGCCTCGGATTGCGAGCACACTCAGGGCACTGAGTGATGGCGGATTTTGCCCGTGAATATCGCCGGCATCCCAGCGGGATGTCGGCAGAATTGGAGTGATGATGGTAGACAAGAACATGAAATTCCTGGTCGTCGACGATTTCCCGACGATGCGACGCATTGTGCGAAACCTGCTCAAGGAGCTGGGCTTCTCCAATGTCGATGAAGCGGAAGACGGTGCGGCCGCCCTGGCCAAATTGCGTGGCGGCAATTTCGAATTCGTGGTCTCGGACTGGAACATGCCGAACATGGACGGCCTGACGATGCTTCAGCAGATCCGCGCCGACCCGAACCTCGCGAAGCTCCCGGTGCTGATGGTGACGGCCGAAGCCAAGAAGGAAAACATCATCGCTGCCGCCCAGGCCGGCGCGAGCGGGTACGTGGTCAAGCCGTTCACGGCCGCCACGCTCGACGAAAAGCTCGGCAAGATCTTCGAGAAAATGGAAAAAACGGGGGCCTGAGCGTGACCCACGACGCGAGCACTGAATGGCCGGGCGAGCCCGACGCCGCTTACGTGACCGGTGAAGCCGACCCGGCCGAGCGCATGCTCATGCGTATCGGGCAGCTCACGCGCATGTTGCGCGACAATCTGCGCGAACTCGGGCTGGACAAGCAACTCGAGCAGGCGGCGGAGGCGATTCCCGATGCCCGCGACCGTTTGAACTATGTCGCGTCGATGACCGAGCAGGCGGCCGTTCGCGCGCTCACGGCCATCGAACTGGCCAAGCCGATTCAGGAGCGTCTCGAAACGGACGCCGCCGCGCTCGACGCGCGCTGGGCCAAGTGGTTCGACCAACCGCTCGAGCTCGACGATGCGCGCCAGCTCGTGCAGGAAACGCGAACCTACCTGCGCCGCGTGCCCGACGACACCCGCGCGACCAACAACCATCTGATGGACATCATGATGGCGCAGGACTTTCAGGATCTGACCGGACAGGTCATCAAGAAAGTCATGGAAGTCGTGCAGGAGATCGAAAAGCATCTGATCCAGACGCTGCTCGAGAACATGCCGCCCGAGAAGCGCAAGGAAGCGGAAGATTCCCTGCTCAACGGTCCGCAGATCAAGAAGGAAGGCCGCACGGATATCGTGTCCGACCAGGAGCAGGTCGACGACCTGCTCGCGAGTCTCGGCTTCTGAGGCCGCCTCGTCCCGAACCCGTCGAACCGTGTCGGCGGGTCCGGCGCCGGGCGCCTTGCGACGCTATTTTCACCGCCGGCGTGAAATACCGCCCATTCCCGCCTCTATTCCCCCCTTTGTGACTTGACCGTTACGGCCATAATCGGTCGCGATAGGGTGGGTTCGTCCGCCCGTTGTGGATAGGGCATGGCTGAGGATAGCGATCTCGAAAAGTCGGAACCAGCGTCCCCTCGGCGCCTCGAAAAGGCGCGCGAGGAGGGACAGGTTGCGCGTTCGCGCGAGCTTTCCACGTTCGCCCTGCTGGCGGCCGGGGTCGCCGGTCTGTGGATGACGGCCGACCGGATCTCGCAGGGCTTCGGCCAGCTCATGCGCCGCGGCATGCAATTCGAGCCGGGCACCGCCATGGACACCCGCCGCATGCTGTCGTATGCCGCGCATTCCGGCGCCGACGCCCTGATGACCATCGCGCCGCTGTTTGCCGTGCTGGTCGTTGCCGCGATCGTCGCGCCGATGGCGCTGGGCGGCTGGCTGTTCACCACCCAATCGCTCGCACCCAACTTCGGTCGCCTGAACCCGCTCAAGGGGCTGGGGCGCATGTTCTCGACGCAAGGGCTCATCGAGCTGGTCAAGGCCGTGGCGAAGACGCTGCTGGTCGGCGCCGTGGCCTACTGGGCCATCGCGCGCGACAAAGATGCCGTGATGGGCCTGATGACCCAGTCGCCGCGCGCGGCGCTGCCGTACGTGGGCGAGATGATCGTGGTGTGCTGCGCGTTCATCGTGGCGTCGCTGCTGCTGGTGGCGGCGATCGACGTGCCGTACCAGCTCTGGCAGCACTACAAGAAGCTGCGCATGACCAAAGAGGAAGTGCGGCAGGAGAACAAGGAATCCGAGGGCGATCCGCACCTCAAGGCGCATATCCGACAGTTACAGCGCCAGGCGGCGCGCAGGCGCATGATGCAGGACGTGCCCAAGGCCGACGTGATCGTGACCAACCCGACGCACTTTGCCGTCGCCCTCGAGTACAAGGACAACATGCGCGCGCCGCGCGTGCTCGCCAAGGGCGTCGATCTCGTCGCGCAGCGCATCCGCGAGATGGGCGCCGAGCATAACATCCCGATTCTCGAGGCCCCGCCGCTCGCCCGCGCGCTGCACCGTCACGTGGAGATCGGCCATGAAATCCCCGCCACCCTGTACACGGCCGTGGCCGAAGTGCTGGCGTGGGTGTTCCAGCTTCGCCGCTGGCGTACCGAGGGGGGCGCCGCGCCGCGCACTCCGTCGGACCTGCCGGTGCCGGCCGAGCTCGACGCGCCGCGGCACGTCGGGCCGAAACGAGTGTAACGAATGAACCTCAACCCTCGCGCGAACCAGCTGCTGCGCTCGTCGCAACTGCTCCTTGGCGGCAACCTGAAATCGCTGGCCGCCCCGGTGCTGATCATCATGATTCTGGGCATGATGATCCTGCCGTTGCCGCCGTTCATCCTGGATCTGCTGTTCACGTTCAACATTGCCCTGTCGGTGATGGTGCTGCTCGTGAGCATGTATACGCAAAAGCCGCTCGACTTTGCGGCGTTCCCGAGCGTACTGCTGTTTTCCACGCTGCTGCGCCTGTCGCTGAACGTGGCCTCCACCCGCGTGGTGCTGCTCGAAGGTCACACGGGCCCCGACGCCGCGGGCAAGGTCATCGAGGCCTTCGGCCACTTCCTCGTGGGCGGCAACTATGCCGTGGGTATCGTGGTGTTCATCATCCT
The DNA here is from genome assembly GCF_000681415.1 of Pandoraea sp. E26. Classification (NCBI taxonomy): domain Bacteria; kingdom Pseudomonadati; phylum Pseudomonadota; class Betaproteobacteria; order Burkholderiales; family Burkholderiaceae; genus Pandoraea; species Pandoraea sp. E26. Next base: position 93,306 of record NZ_AYXJ01000028.1, on the reverse strand, counting down.
CGTGGTCATCAACTTCATGGTGATCACGAAGGGCGCCGGGCGTATCGCCGAAGTCGGCGCGCGCTTCACGCTCGACGCCATGCCCGGCAAGCAGATGGCCATCGACGCCGATCTGAACGCCGGTCTCATCGGCGAGGAAGAGGCTCGCAAGCGCCGCGCGGTGATCGCCCAGGAAGCCGACTTCTACGGCTCGATGGACGGTGCGTCGAAGTTCGTGCGCGGCGATGCGGTCGCCGGCCTGCTGATCATGCTCATCAACATCATCGGCGGCCTGATCGTCGGGGTGGTGCAGCACAATCTCGATCTGGCCACGGCGGCGAAGAATTACACGCTGCTGACCATCGGTGACGGTCTCGTCGCGCAGATCCCGGCGCTGGTGATCTCGACGGCCGCCGGTGTGGTGGTCTCGCGCGTGGCGACCGATGAGGACGTCGGCCAGCAGGTTGTCTCGCAGTTGTTCAGCAATCCTCGCGTGCTCGGCATCACGGCGGCGATTCTCGGCCTGATGGGGCTGATTCCGGGCATGCCGCACTTCGCCTTCCTGCTGTTGGCCGTCGGCTTGGGCGCATTGGCCCGATGGCAGTTCCGCCGTGCGGAGGCCGACAGGCAACAGGCCGCGCGCCCGGCGCCGGTGGCCACGTCCGCGCCGGCCGAAGTGGCCGAAGCGTCGTGGGACGACGTGGCGCTCGTCGATCCGCTGGGGCTTGAGGTCGGCTATCGCCTGATTCCGCTGGTCGACCGCAACCAGGACGGCGAACTGCTCAAGCGCATCAAGGGCATTCGCAAGAAGTTCGCGCAGGAAATCGGCTTCCTGGCCCCGGTGGTGCACATTCGCGACAACCTGGAACTGCGCCCGAACCAGTATCGAATCACGCTCAAGGGCGTGATCATCGGCGAGGGCGACGCCTATCCGGGACAACTGCTCGCGATCGATCCGGGGCAGGTCAGCGCGCCGCTGCAGGGCACACCCACGCGCGACCCGGCCTTCGGCCTGCCGGCCACGTGGATCGACGTGGGCCAGCGCGACCAGGCGCAGGCGTATGGTTACACCGTGGTCGATGCGGGCACCGTGGTAGCCACGCACCTGAACCACCTGATCAACGCGCACGCGCACGAACTGCTCGGCCGCCAGGAGGTGCAGCAGCTCATCGAGCGCATCGGCAAGGACGCGCCCAAACTCATCGAAGACCTGGTGCCCAAGACGATTGCGCTCACCACGCTGCAAAAGGTGCTGCAGAACCTGCTCGAGGAGCAGGTGCCCATTCGCGACATGCGCACCATCATCGACACCATCGCCGAGCACGGCGCGCGTGTGCAGGACCCCTACGAACTCACGGCGCTGGTGCGCCTGTCGCTGGGCCGGGCAATCACGCAGAGCGTGTTCCCGGGCAACGGCGATCTCGAAGTGGTCGGGCTCGACGCCAATCTCGAACGCATTCTCACGCAGGCGTTGTCCGCCGGCGGCGGTACCGGTCTCGAACCGGGCCTCGCGGACACGTTGCTGCGCGAAACCCAGGCTGCCGTGTCGCGTCAGGAGCGACAGGGCTTGCCGCCTGTCTTGCTGGTTCAACATCCGCTGCGTTCGCTGCTCTCGCGCTTCCTGCGCCGCAGCCTGCCGCAGCTCAAGGTTTTGTCGTATGCGGAAGTGCCTGACACACGCAACGTGAAAATGACGGCACTCATCGGAGGTCAAGCGTGAAGATTCGGAAATTCTTTGCGGGCACGTGCCGCGACGCACTGCGCCAGATTCGCGAGGAAATCGGACCCGATGCGGTCGTGTTGTCCAACCGCTCGGTCGCCAACGGCGTGGAAATCGTGGCGTTGGCGGAAGAGGATCTGGACGTGCTCGCGAGCGGCGATCTGCCCACGCATCGTCCGCGTCCACGTCCGGCCGCGCCGGTCGTGCCTGCCGTGCCGGCAGCGCCGGTCATGGGCGCGCACGACGCCGCGGCGGCGAGCGCGTTCGCGCAAAGCATGATGGGCGAGCTCCAGACCATGCGCGGTCTGCTCGAAGAGCAGGTGGCCGGGCTGGTCTGGAACGACAAGCAACGCCGTTCGCCGGCGCAGGGCGAGATCCTGCGCACGCTGCTTGCCGCGGGCTTTTCCGCGCAACTGGGCCGCGCGTTGCTCGAGCATCTGCCCGAGGGCAGCGATCGCGAAAGCGGTCTGGAATGGGTCAAGAGCGCGCTCACGCGCAACCTGCCCGTCATGCCGAACGAAGACGAACTGATGGACCGCGGCGGCGTGTACGCGCTGATGGGGCCGACCGGCGTGGGCAAGACCACGACCACGGCCAAGCTCGCGGCGCGTTGCGTGATGCGTCACGGCGCCGAGAAGCTCGCCCTGCTCACGACAGACAGCTATCGTATCGGCGGGCATGAGCAGCTTCGCATCTACGGCAAGATTCTCGGCGTGACGGTGCATGCCGTGAAAGACGCCACGGACCTGCGTCTGGCGCTGACCGAGTTGCGCAACAAGCACATGGTGCTGATCGATACGGTGGGAATGAGCCAGCGCGATCGCACCGTGCCCGAGCAGGTGGCAATGCTGTGCGGTGCGGAAACGCCGGTGCAGCGCCTGCTGCTGCTCAACGCCACGAGCCACGGCGACACGCTCAACGAAGTGGTGCACGCCTACCGCAGCGCGAGCGCGGAGGGCGGTGGCGACCTGGCCGGGTGTATCCTGACGAAACTCGACGAGACGACCAACCTGGGATCGGTGCTCGACACGGTCATTCGTCACCGGTTGCCGGTGCATTACGTCTCCACGGGACAGCGGGTGCCCGAGAACCTGCACGTGGCCGACAAGCAATTCCTGATCGAGACGGCGCTCTCGGCGCCGGTGACCGGTTCGCCGTTCGTGCCGGCCGAAGAGGACTTGCCGGCCGTGGTGCGCGGGGTCGATCCCAACTACAGCGGGTTGTTCGCGCCCGCGCAACCTTCAGGCGAGGCCTGCTTTGGTTAAACTCGTACTCGATCAAGCGGAGGGACTGCGCCGGCTCGTGGCGCGCCATACCACGCGTATCGTCGCGGTGGTGGGAAGTGCGCCTGAAGCCGGTCAGACGAGTGTTGCCCTGAATCTGGCCAGTGCGCTGGCCCATCATGGTCAGGATGTGGTGCTGGCCGACGAGAGCGGTCATGCCGCGCCGGCGCTGGGCGTGCCGCTCCGAGGCGACATTCACGACGTGCTCGCGGGGCGGGTCGCACCGGAGTCGATTCGGGTATCCACACGCGACAACGTGGCGCTGGTGCCGGTGGCGCACCGCCATCCCGAGCGCATCGATCCGGCGCGCGCGTTGCCGCTGCTGACGATCGGCGAGCCCGACGTGGTGGTCATCGACTGCACGCACGCGGGTGCGCTGCTCAGTCCGCTCGCGGCGCACGCGCACGACGTGCTGGTGGTGCTGGGGCGCGAGCCGGCATCGATCACGGGGGCGTATTCGTGGATCAAGCGGGCGCATTTCGAATATGCGCTGGCGCAATTCCGGGTGGTGGTGAACAGGGCGGAGGATATGGAGGCGCGCGTCGTGTGCCGCAATCTGGCCACGACGGCGAGTCGTTATCTGGCGGTGTCGCTGGAGCTGGCGGGTCACGTACCGGCAGACCGCCAGGTCATGCGGGCGCGTCAGCTCATGCGCACCGTTGTGGATGCGTTTCCGATGGCGCCCGCGGCGATCGCGTATCGTCAGTTGGCGGCACAGGTCACGCATTGGCCGTTGGCGGTGCGTGAGTCGGGCCCGGCGGCGCTGGGCGGCGGCGAGTTGACGCACGGTGTGGGCGCGCTCAGCGCGCACACGGTCTGAGCGTTACGGCACGCGTCGAGAGGAAGCGGAGGGAAACATGTATACCGCGCGCGGGAAGGTCGACACGAACGACACGCTGACCCAATACGCGCCGTTGGTGCGCCGTCTGGCGCTGCAATTGATGGCGAAGCTGCCGGCGAGCGTCGAGCTGGAGGATTTGATTCAGGCCGGCATGCTGGGGCTGCTCGATGCAGCGAACCGGTACCAGGAGACGCAGGGCGCGCAGTTCGAGACGTACGCGAGTCAGCGCATTCGTGGCGCGATGCTCGACGAGTTGCGCGAGCTGGACTGGGCGTCGCGCGGTATCCGCAAGACAGCGCGTCAGATCGAGCAGGCGGTGCAGCGGTTGGAGCAGCGTCTGGGCCGGGGGCCGTCGGAGAGTGAGATTGCGGGCGAGATGTCCATCGGGCTGTCCGAGTATCAGCAGATGCTGCAGGACGTGCATGGCTGTCAGCTGATCTATTACGAGGACTTCGAATCGGCGGATGAAGAGCCGTTCATCGACCGCATCTGTTCCGATCCGGGCGCGGATCCGCTGACGATGCTGCTCGACGAGGGCCTTCGCGGCGGGGTGGTCGATGCCATCGACCGATTGCCCGATCGCGAGAAGCTGCTGATGAGCCTGTATTACGAGCAGGGGCTGAACCTGCGCGAAATCGGTGCGGTGCTGGAAGTCAGCGAGTCACGTGTGTGCCAGTTGCACAGTCAGGCGATTTCGCGCTTGCGGGCGACGCTGCGTGAAAAGGCCTGGACGTCGGCGAGTTGATCGATCGTCCAAACACGGAAGCGGCGCCGTCAGGCCCCGTCTGAAAACCCTCGGTGAAGCGATAGCTCCCGAGGGTTTTTTGTGTGCGTACGGCGCATCCGGACAACTACGCTTTCTCAACTTTTCGGAAACTTCCGTATTGAGTGGATGGTGCTATTATTGGCACCATTCTGGCATGCCACCTGCTGCCAAACTCCTCGCCAAGATTGCCCGCGAGCCCGCCAACGTGCGTTTTACCGAATTGATGTCGCTTTGTGAGATCTATTTCGGGCCACCACGCCGCTCCGGCAGCCACGTGGTGTTCAAAACTCCGTGGTACGGAGATCCTCGCGTAAATTTGCAAAATTCAGGCGGGATGGCAAAGGTCTATCAGGTGCGCCAGGTCTTGAATGCCGTTCGCAAATTCGAGGGCCTTGAGCATGAACATTAATCACTACACCTATCGCCTCACATGGTCTCCTGAGGACGGCGAGCATGTTGGGCTCTGTACGGAATTTCCGTCGTTATCCTGGCTCGATGCAACGCCGGAAGGTGCGTTGAGCGGTATCCGAAAGGTGGTGGCGGAAGTGGTCGACGATATGAACGAGAACGGCGAGAAAGTGCCGGAACCGTTGGCAGAGCATCGTTACAGCGGAGAATTTCGCGTGCGGATTCCCCCTACGCTGCATCGCGCGCTGGCGATAGAAGCTGCGGAATTGGGCGTCAGTCTGAATCGGCTGGCGAGCCTGAAACTCGCCGCCAACTAGGCAACACCTCAGGCCGTCACGCTTCCACCGCTTGAGCGCGGTGCGGTGCGGCCGTCGGGGCCGTAGAGAGGGGCGTTTTGTTGCGGCCCGTAGAGGACACTCAGCGCTTGCTGCGTGTAAGTCAGGCGCGTGCGTATCAGGACGCCGTTGGTGTCGTTCGCACGCTTGGCTTCGGCGGCCGCGGCGAGGAGCGCCTTCCATGCTGCATCCACCCGGGCGTCAGCGGCGGCGGCAGCTGTGGCCCCCGTCTCGTCGGGCGCATAACCCAGGGCTTCCAGCCGCGCGTCGCGCTCGCGACCGAGCGACGCCAGTTCGGCGACCGCTCGCGTCTTGCGCTCGGTCAGTTCCGGCAGCGTGTCCAGCGTACCGCTCACCAATGCCTGCTGTTCCTCGCCAAGCAACGCGGCGAACGCACCAATGGCGTTCGTCTCGACAGACAGGGCGTTCAGCAGAGCATCGATTGTCATGACTTCGATTGGGTGGAAAGCAGATCGCGAGCCGTCTGGATGACGCCGTCCGCAATCTTGGATGCATCGATGGTCAGCGTGCCGTCGGCAATTGCCTGCTTGATCGCCGCCACCTTCGCAACGTCGATATCCGCCGATCCCGTCTTGGCCAGCCCGGCCTGCAACGCGCGCATCTCCGACGACAAGGCGCTCGTGCTCACGCTCGCATCGCTGCCCGCGCTTGTCACGGACGCAGCAGGACCATTGGCACTCGCAGTGCCAGACGTCGTCCGATCGGTGGTCGCCTTGTTCGCGCCAACGCCTTTCAGCGGATTGGCCGGTGGTTCGATTTTCATGTGCTTTCCCCAGAAACCTGCCTGTGTAACGGCATTATCCGCCATAACTTTAGGCAAGTAACATCCTGTTACCAGTTCAAGCGCCTGGGTGTGTTCTGCAAATATTCAAAGACTTTCAATGAAAGTGTGCGCTCACTTATAGTGCAACTTCGACCTCGACGCCACCGCTCTTGCCGGTCTTGACCGTGCCGCTCACGACTTGCCCGGCGCGCGTGCGCACCTGCACCGGATCGCCGGCGCTCGCGCGCGAAAGCACCTGGCCCTCGGTGCTGACTTCGAAGCCGGAGCCGCGCGAGACCACGCGCACCGTCTGTCCCTGTTGCACGGCAATCGCACTGCGCAGCAGATCGGAGCGGATCGGCAGGCCCGAGGTAATACGGTTAACGGCGACGGTGCCGACAATTTGGCCGGCGTCGGTGGCGACCGTGCGCGGCAGCAGCGTGAGGTCACCCTGGCGCGGCGACAGATCGTTCGGTCCGATGGTCTCGCCGGGGTTGATCTGGCGCGCCGCCACGAAGTAAGTGGCGGTGATGCTCACGCGGGCTTGGAGATAAAGCGTCCACGGACGCTCGCCCGCGCAACGCACGCCAACCGTCGTCGAGCCCCAGAGACGTGCACCGGGCGGCAGGAACGGTTCGAGCGCCATGCACGCCGGCATGCGGTCGGACACGGCGTCGCCCACCGTGATGTTGACAGCGCCGGGCAGGCCGGTCGTCTGCTCGCGCAGAAAGCGCTCGGCCGTCTGGCGAATAACCTGGGTGTTCTGGAACTGCGCGTTGGTGACGGGGATGGCCGAGGCGACCGGGGCGCCGGGACCCGCCATGGCGCCCGCCTGGGCCGGTGCACCCGGCTGAGGCGGCGCGTTCACCGTCGCAACCGGACGCCCGACACTCGCCACATGCGTCGCAACACCGCTGGCGGTGTTGTTGCCTGGAATGACGATGGCGGCCGGTCCGAGCGTATTGCCCAGCGTTTGGGCTGCCGGATCGGTGGCGACGCCCGGGTTCGCGCTTGCCGCATGGACATCGCCCACGATGCCAACCGCCGCGAGGCTCAGCGTGGCGGCCACGACACCCGGGAACACGCGGGAAAACAGGGACGAGCGTCGACCGCGCAGCCAGGTATGACGCGCGCGGGGGGCATTGGCGCTACCGCCGCCGAATTTGCCTGCCATGCTCACTCTCCTTGCGGCCGTCACCGGGAGGGATTCCCCGGGGTGCGGCGTTCAAACCACCTCGACGACTTCCCTATCGATCGTCGGCGTCGTCCGGCGCGATGCGCGTCGGGCCGGGAAGCCGACGGCACCGGGCAGTGCTCCTGTGCCTGGGGGGCGAACCCCGCCCGATGCCGTCAGGAAGCCATTCTAGAGATGTCGCCCTGCCGGGCATGGCCCGAAATGGCGGCCAATCTCCTTCCTATTCCTCCGATTGAATCCCGGGGGCTACGCATACGATGCGAAGCATGCCAAAAGGTCCGCACTTTTCCCGGACCCGGCAGGACATCCCGTCTGCGCACCGCACGCCGTCCGCCAGAGTCTTCTGAGCGGTCCGGGCGCGTCGCCAGCGCCGACGGACAGGTTTCTTTGAGCGGTACCCCAGCATCAAGGCAAGCATCGGGCGAGGCGAGATCATGGACAAACTGGACGCGGCATTGCGATTTTCCCAGCAGGCGCTGGCCATGCGCGCCTATCGCCAGGAGGTGATCTCGTCGAACATCGCCAACGCGGACACGCCCGGATACAAGGCGCGCGATGTCGACTTCAACAACGCCCTGAGCCAGGCTGTCGAGCGCGGCGCGCAGCAGCAACTCGCCACCGAGTCGAGCGTGTCGCTCGCGCGCACATCCTCGCGCCACATCGCCGGGCGTGCAGTGAGCACCGCACCGCCGATGGGCGGCCCCGAGCTGCTGTACCGCGTGCCATACCAGCAGAGCGTCGACGGCAACACCGTCGAACTCGACGCCGAGCGGGTGAACTTCGCCGACAACGCCGTGCATTACCAAACGGGCCTCACGGTCCTGTCCAGCCAGATCAAGACGATGCTGGCAGCCATCACGCAACAAGGGTAAGCGCCATGCCACTCATGAGCATCTTCGACGTTGCCGGCTCGGCCATGACGGCCCAGTCCCAGCGCATGAACGTCACGGCCAGCAACCTGGCCAACGCGGAATCGGTGACCGGCCCGGACGGCCAGCCATACCGGGCCAAGCAGGTCGTGTTTCAGGTCAACCCCGTGGCGGGCGCCGACGTGGGCGGCGTGAAGGTGGCGGGCGTGGTCGACGACCCGTCGCCGCTCAAGACCGTGTACGACCCGAAGAACCCGGCCGCCAACGCGCAGGGTTACGTGACGATGCCCAATGTGAATCCGGTGGAAGAGATGGTCAACATGATCTCCGCTTCCCGCTCGTATCAAGCCAACGTCGAGGCGCTCAACACCGCCAAGACGCTGATGCTCAAAACCCTCACGGTCGGCCAGTAAGCAGCCGCGCGGAGACCAGAACCATGGCAAGTATCAATACGTCGAACGCCGCGAACTTCTCGCAGACGTTCCTCGATTCGATCAACGGCACGGCCAGCAGCGCCAGCTCGAACTCGTCGGCCGGCAGCGCCGACGATCTGCAGAACAGCTTCCTGAAGTTGCTCGTCGCACAGATGAACAACCAGGACCCGCTCAACCCGATGGACAACTCGCAGGTGACCTCGCAGCTCGCGCAGATCAGCACGGTCTCGGGCATCACCCAGCTCAACACCACGCTCTCGGCGGTGACCTCGCAGATCAACTCGACGCAGAGCCTGCAGGCCGCCGCGCTCGTGGGCAAGGGCGTGCTGATTCCGGGCAGCACCATCGGGGTGGGCAGCACCACGGCCACCGACGGCACGGTCACGAAGACCGCCACGCCGTTCGGCTTCGAACTGCCGAGCGACGCCGACACCGTCACGATCCAGATCAAGGACGCCACCGGCAAGGTGGTTCGCACGGTCAACGCGGGGGCGCTCGACGCCGGTGTGCAGGCGCTCACCTGGGACGCCAAGGACGATTCGGGCACCGCCGTGGCCGACGGCAAGTACACCTTGTCGGTGAGCGCTTCGGCCAATGGCAAGTCCATGACGCCGACGCTGCTCTCCTACGCCCAGGTCCAAAGCGTGGTGGCCAGCACGACCGGCTCGCCGATGCTCAACGTCGGCACGGGCTCGAACGTCAAGCTCGCCGACGTGCGCGAAATTCTGTAACCCGACCGCTCAAGTCTCTTAACGAATCAACCACGACGCGCAGCGTCGTCAACCGAATCTCAGGAGTATCACATGGCCTTTTCGACCGGATTGAGCGGCCTGAACGCTGCCTCCAAGGACCTCGACGTGATCGGCAACAACGTTGCCAACGCGGCGACCGTCGGCTTCAAGCAGGGGCAGGCGCAATTCGCCGACATCTACGCCAACTCGCTGTTCGGCGCGGGCAACAACACCGTCGGCATCGGCACGCGCGTGGCGGCGATCGCGCAACAGTTCACGCAGGGCGACATCACCGTCACGAACCGCCAGCTCGACCTGGCCATTTCGGGCAACGGCTTCTTCCGCGTGTCGAACAACGGCACCATCGCGTACTCGCGAAACGGCCAGTTCTCGCTCGACAAGAACGGCTACATCGTCGACGCCAACGGCGATCACCTGACCGGCTATCTGGCCGGCCCGAACGGCATCATCAACAGCGTGTCGCCGGTCGATCTGCAAATTCCGACGGGTGATCTCGCGCCCACGGCCACGACCAAGGTCACCGGCCAGTTCAACCTGGATTCGCGCAGCGCCGTGAACACCACGCCGTTCTCGATCACCGATCCGAATTCCTACACGAACGCCACGTCGCTCAAGGTCTACGACTCGCTGGGCAATTCGCACGACGTGAACCTCTACTTCAAGAAGACGAGCGTCGACACGACCACCAACAACGCCACCTGGACGGTCTACGCCTCGGTCGACGGCACGACGCAAGTCGGCGCCGGCCCGATCGGCACGATGACGTTCAACTCGGCCGGCAGCCTCGTGTCGCAGACGGATTCGACCGGCGCCACCGTGACCGGCCCGATCACGCTGCCCACGATCACCTACGCTAACGGCGCGTCGAACGGAAACATGACGCTCGACCTGTCGGGCACCACGCAATACGGCAATACCTACACGCCGAACACGCTCACGCAGAACGGCTACTCCTCGGGTCGTCTGACCGGCTTCACCTTCAATGCCGACGGCACGATCGTGGGCACGTATTCGAACACCCAGTCGATGGTGCTCGGTCAGGTCGCGCTGGCGAACTTCAACAACGTGCAGGGCCTGATCCCGATGGGCAACAACCTCTGGTCGGAGTCGGCGGCGTCGGGCATCCCGATCGTCGGCGTGCCGGGCGGCACCAACCTCGGCAAGCTGCAGGCGGGCGCCGTGGAAGCGTCGAACGTCGACCTGACGGCTGAACTGGTCCACATGATCACCGCGCAACGCAACTATCAGGCGAATGCGCAGACGATCAAGACCGAAGATCAGTTGATGCAGACGATGGTCAACCTGTAACGCGGAGCGGTGCGCATGCGTAACTTGCACGGAGGCCGTCGATGGATCGTCTGATCTACATCGCCATGACGGGCGCAACGCAGGCCATGGAGCAGCAGTCGACCACGGCCAACAATCTGGCGAACGTGTCGACGCCGGGCTTTCGCGCCCAGCTCGCGGCGTTCCGTCAGGCGCCGGTGCGCGCCCCGGACGGCACCACGGGCACGCGCACCTTCGTGGCCACGTCCACGCCGGGCACCGACTTCACGCCCGGCGCCATGCAGCAGACCGGCCGCCCGCTCGACGTGGCTATCCAGGGCCAGGGCTGGATTGCGGTGCGCGATGCGCAGGGCCGCGAAGCCTACACCCGCGGCGGCAACATCGAAATGACGGCCGACGGCCAGCTCACGCTGCACGGCCAGCCGATCATGACCGACGCCGGGCCGGCCGCCGTGCCGCCGGGCGCCGCGGTGACCATCGGCACCGACGGCACGATCTCGGCGCTCGGGCAGGGCGATCCGCCCAACTCCATCGCCGTGATGGGCCAGCTCAAGCTGGTCAATCCGCCGGAGGGCAATCTGGTGCGTGGCGACGACGGCCTGTTCCGCACGGCCAACAACGCCCCTGCACAGGTCGATCCGAACGTCGTCGTCGTGGCCGGCTCGATCGAGGCGAGTAACGTCAACCCGGTCAGTGGTCTGGTGGACATGATTTCGCAGTCGCGGGCCTTCGAAATGCAGATGAAGATGCTGCAGACGGCCGATACCAACGAACAATCCGCCAACCAGTTGCTGAACTTCAGCTGATCGGCGCCGCAACCGTATTCGGGGAGAAAACCCAATGATCCGTTCGCTCTACATCGCTGCCACCGGCATGAACGCCCAGCAGACGAACATGGACGTGATTTCCAACAACCTCGCCAACACCAGCACGAACGGCTTCAAGAAGGGCCGGGCGGTGTTCGAGGACTTGCTGTATCAGACGATCCGCCAGCCCGGCGCGCAGTCGTCGCAGCAAACGCTGCTGCCGTCGGGCCTGCAGCTGGGCACCGGTGTGCGCCCGGCGGCGACCGAGCGCATTTTCACGCAGGGCAACCTGACGTCCACGAACAATGCGAAGGACGTGGCCATCAACGGCGACGGCTTCTTCCAGGTGCTCATGCCGGACGGCACGACCGCCTACACGCGCGACGGCTCGTTCCAGGTCGACAACAACGGCCAGCTCGTCACGGCTTCGGGCTACCCGGTCCAGCCGGCGATCACGATCCCGGCCAACGCCCTCTCGCTCACCATTGCGCGCGACGGCACCGTGTCGGTCACGCAGCCGGGCAGCACGGCCAACGTGCAGATCGGTACGTTCCAGCTCGCCACGTTCATCAACAACGCCGGTTTGCAGAGCATGGGCGAGAACCTGTACGCCGAGACGGCCGCCTCGGGCGCGCCGAACGTCGCGCAGCCGGGCACCAATGGCGCGGGCGTGCTCAACCAGAACTACGTCGAAACGTCGAACGTGAACGTGGTGGAGGAGCTCGTGAACATGATTTCGGCGCAGCGCGCCTATGAAATCAACTCGAAGGCGGTGACGGCGTCCGACCAGATGCTGCAGCGTCTGACGCAGATGTAAGGAGTCTTGCCATGTCCGCCTCACCGACCCTCAAGCCACGCAGCGCGGGCCTCGCGCGGATTATTGCGCTCGCGGCCGCCGCCGCGCTGAGCGGTCTGGCGGGCTGCGCCTACGTGCCGCAGGAGCCGGTGGTGACCGGGCCGACGACCACGCGTCCGCCGCCCCCGCCGGTCGCGGCCGACCCGGAAGGCTCGATCTACCGCCCGCTGTATTCGAACCGTCCGCTGTTCGAGGACCGCCGCCCGCGCAACGTTGGCGACATTCTCACGATCGTCATCAACGAAAACACGGCCGCGAGCAAGAACTCGGCCGCCAATACGACGCGCGCCGGCAGCGGAAGCCTGAAGCTGAATCAGACGCCGGGCGTGATCGGCGGCGTGCTCAACAACCAGGGGCTGGACGCAAGCGGTGCGAACAAGTTCGACGCCAAGGGCGCGGCCAACGCCAACAACGTGTTCTCGGGGCAGATCACCGTGACGGTGATGGACGTGCTCGCCAACGGCAATCTCGCGGTGGCCGGCGAGAAGCAGATCGCCATCAACCAGGGCACGGAGTACATCAAGTTCTCGGGGATCGTCGCCCCGCAGACGATTTCGGGCGCGAATACCGTGCCTTCGACGCAGGTGGCCGATGCGCGCATCGAATACCGTGGCAAGGGCTACATCAACGAAGCCGAAACCATGGGCTGGCTGCAGCGCTTCTTCCTCAACATTTCGCCATTCTGATGTCGATCATGCCGTACCTGTCGCGCCGTGCGCCTAGCTTCCCTCCGCTTTGCCTGAGCATCGGCCGCCGTGTCGCCGCGTTTGCCGTGGCCGGCGTGGTGGGCGTCGCGGGCGCATTCGTTGTGCCGGGCGTCGCCCACGCCGAGCGGCTCAAGGAATTGGCGTCGATTCAGGGCGTGCGCGACAACCAGTTGATCGGCTACGGCCTCGTGGCCGGTCTCGACAACTCGGGCGACCAGACCACCCAGACGCCGTTTACCGTGCAGAGCATGACGAACATGCTCTCGCAACTGGGCATTACGGTCGCGCCCGGCACCAATATGCAGTTGAAGAACGTGGCTGCCGTGATGGTCACGGCCACGCTGCCCGCTTTCACGCGTCCCGGCCAGGCGATCGACGTGGTGGTCTCGTCGATGGGTAACGCCAAGAGCCTGCGTGGCGGCACGCTGCTCATGACGCCGCTCAAGGGCCCGGACGGACAGGTCTACGCGCTCGCGCAGGGCAACCTGCTCGTGGGCGGGGCCGGCGCGTCGGCCAACGGATCGAGCGTGACGGTCAACCAGCTCGCGTCGGGGCGCATTCCAAGCGGGGCCATCGTCGAGCGCGCCGTGCCGACCGCCATGGGCGGTCAGCCGGGCACCGTGCAGATGGAGCTCAATGTGACCGACTTCTCGACCGCGCAGCGCGTGGTCGATGCCGTGAACCGCCGTTTCGGCTACAGCACCGCACAGGCCCTCGACGGGCGCGTGATCCTGCTGCGCACGCCGACCGATCCGGCCTCGCGCGTGCAATTCCTCGCCCAGCTCGAGAGCCTCGAAGTGAAGCCCGACAATACCGCGGCGCGCGTCATCATCAATGCGCGCACCGGCTCGGTCGTGATGAACCAGAATGTCACGATCCAGCAGTGCGCGGTGGCTCACGGCAACCTGTCGGTCGTCATCGATACCCAGAACAACGTGAGCCAGCCGGCGCCGTTCTCGGGCGGCCAGACGGTCGTGGCCCCGAATTCGCAAATCTCCGTCCAACAGGAGAACAACGCGCTCAGGATGGTCAAAGCGGGCGCCAACCTCGCCGACGTCGTCAAGGCGCTGAACTCGCTTGGCGCGAGTCCGGCGGACCTGATGTCGATTCTGCAGGCCATGAAGGCCTCGGGCGCCCTGCGCGCCGATCTGGAGATCATCTGATATGGCCGACGGCAACCGACTCACGGGCGCGGCGGGCGCCTCGCTGCCCGATCTGACGCAACGCGCCTCCTACGACATGCAGGGCCTCACGGCGCTGCGTGCCGCTGCCCATCAACAGACGCCGCAAGCCACGCAGCAAGCCGCCAAGCAGTTCGAGGCCGTCTTCACGCAGATGATGGTCAAGAGCATGCGCGAGGCCACGATGTCCGGCGGGCTGCTGGGCAGCGATCAGGAAAAGATGTTCAACGGCATGCTCGACGATCAGCTCGCCCAGCAGCTTGCCTCGAACAAGGGCATCGGTCTGGCCGACCTCATGCTCAAGCAGCTCGCCAGAACCGGCACCACACTGCCGCCTGCCGCGATGGGGCGTCAGCAGTCGCTGCAAGGACGCGCATACAACTCGGCCGACGCCATCGGGGTGGCCGACGGCGCGCCTGCGGTGGCCGGCGAGTTCGTCGACCGCATGGCCACGGCCGCGCAGAACGCCAGCGCGAGCAGTGGCATTCCGGCGCGGTTCATGCTCAGCCAGGCGGCGCTCGAGTCCGGCTGGGGCAAGCGCGAGATCCGTCGCGCCGACGGCAGCACGAGCTACAACGTTTTCGGTATCAAGGCCGGCAAGAACTGGAACGGCCCGACCGTGGAGGTGGCGACCACGGAGTACGTGAACGGCCAGCCGCGCAAGGTGATGGCCAAGTTCCGCGCATACCACTCGTACGACGAGGCGTTCGCCGACTACGCCAACCTGATTTCGAAGAACCCGCGCTATGCATCGGTCGTGGCCAGCGCCAACGACGCCGCCGGTTTCGCCACGAATCTGCAGCGCGCCGGCTACGCCACCGATCCGCAGTACGCGAGCAAGCTCATCAAGATCATGAAGCACTTCGCCTGACGGGGCGAGCGGCACGGCATCGCGCCCGAAGCGATCGGGGGCGTGTCACCCTCAATATTGCTGCCGGACTGCCGTAAACACATCGGTAACGGCGCGCGAGCGGGCATTTCACCGCGGGGCGCGCCTCTTATTCAAGCCGCGAGATCATGAGCCTAATCAATATTGGCATGAGCGGGCTGAACGCCTCCCAGTTCGCCCTGAATACCACCGGCAATAACATCTCCAATTCGGGGACCGCCGGCTATAACCGCCAGATCGTCAGCTACACCCAGGCCGACAGCCAGTTCACGGGCGTGGGCTACCTGGGCCAGGGCGTGCTGGTCAACGACGTGTCGCGCGTGTACGACCAGTTCCTGGCTAACCAGGCGAACCAGGCGCAGACCCAGTACAGCCAGCTCAACACGTACTACCAGCAGATCTCGCAGATCAACAACGCGCTGGGCAGCTCCACCACGGGCCTGTCGGCATCGATGTCGACGTTCTTCACGAACCTGCAGACCATCGTGACCGCGCCGAACAACTCGGCCACGCGCGCCACGGTGATTTCGTCGGCGCAAACGCTCACGAGCATGTTCCAGTCGCTGTCCGGCACGCTGTCGTCGCTGCGCACCGCCGTGAACGGCAACATCCAGCAGTCGACCGACCAGATCAACACCTACGCGAAGCAGATCGCCACGCTCAACGATGCGATCGTGCAGGCGCAGGCCAACGGCGGTGGCGCCACGCCCAACGACCTGCTCGATCAGCGCGACCAGGCCATCGCCAACCTGAACGCCATCGTCCAGACGAACGTCGTGAAGGACAGCAACGGCTCGTACAACGTCTTCATCGGCAACGGCCAGTCGCTGGTTTCGGGAAACTCCGCCTACCAGCTCACGACCATCGCGTCGACGAGTGACCCGTCGCAACTGACCGTGGCCTATATCATGGGCAACGGCACGAAGGTCGCCATTCCGGAATCGTCGATCTCCGGCGGTTCGCTCGCCGGCCTGCTGTCGTTCCGCAGCGGTGCGCTTACGCAGGCCCAGAACTCGCTCGGGCAGATCGCACTGTCGCTGGCCGGCACGTTCAACGCACAGAACCAGCTGGGCCTGGATCTGTACGGCCAACTCGGCGGTAACTTCTTCACGGTGCCGAATCCGACGATCATCGCGAACACGGGCAACTCGAACGCGGCCACGCTCAACGCCTCGATCACCGACGCCTCGAAGGTCACCACGAGCGATTACACGGTGACTTACGACGGCACGAATTACACGATGACGCGCCTGACCGACGGCGCGAAGTGGACTGCCGGCGCGCCGGCCACGCCGGGCGCGGCGCTGAACTTCCAGGACAGCACCGGCGCGGCGTTCGCCGACGGCTTCTCGGTCACGACCGCGGGCATGGTCGCGGGCGACAGCTTCACGATCCAGCCGACGCGCAACGCTGCCCAGAACATCGGCGTGGCGATCACCGATCCGGGCAAGATCGCGCTGGCCGCTCCGATCATTGCCTCGACGGGCACGGCCAATGGTGGCTCGCTCAAGGTGGATCAGGGCTCGGTGGACGCGTCCTATCTGTCGAACGTACTGACTGCACCCGTCAACTTCACGTTCAGCAAGGACGCCACGACCGGTGCGCTCACGCTGGTGGCCCCGGCGCCGATGACCGTGACGGTCAATGGCACGACCACCACTTACGCCGCGGGCGCCACCGTGCCCTACGACGCCACGAACGGCGCCAAGATCACGATGAGCGGCATGACCGTGAACCTGTCGGGCACGCCGAACAACGGCGATACGTTCACGATCGCCCCGAATACGTCGGGCGCCGTGACCGACAACCGCAACGGCCTGGCGCTGTCGGCACTGCAGAACGACAAGACCAAGGTCGGCGGCTCGCAAAGCTATGCGTCCGCGTACGCGAACCTCGTGTCGTACGTGGGCTCGACCACGAACACGTACAAGTCGACCAGCGCGGCCCAGCAGACGCTGCTCAAGCAGGCGCAGGAAGCACAGTCGTCCAATTCCGGCGTGAACCTCGACGAAGAAGCGGCCAATCTGATCAAGTTTCAGCAGCTCTATCAGGCCAATTCGAAAGTGATTCAGACCGCGTCGACGCTGTTCGACACCATCCTCCAGATGGTCAACTAAGCGCAGGGGCACAGCGATGCGTATCAGCACCAACATGATCTACGACCAGGGGATGCGGGCGATGAGCCAGAACACCTCTGATCTGCTCAACACCCAGGCGCAGCTTTCCTCGGGCAAGCGCGTGACCACGCCGGGCGACGATCCGATCGCCGCAGCGCAGGCCGTGGCGGTGTCGCAGGACAACGACATGAACACGCAGTACGCGTCGAACCGCGCCTCGGCAACGACGCAACTACAGCTCGAGGACTCGACCTTCGGCAGCATCATCAATTCGTTGCAGCACGTGATGTCGCAGGTGGTCGCGGCGGGCAACCCCACGCTCAACGACAACGATCGTGCGACCATCGCCACCGATCTGCAGTCGAGCTTTCAGCAACTGCTCTCGCTGGCGAACACGACCGACGCAAACGGTCAGTACCTGTTCTCGGGCTTCATGGGCAATTCGGCCGCGTACGTGGCATCGGCGACCGGCGCATCGTATGCCGGAGACACCGGCGTGCGTTACGTTCAGGTCAGCCCGAACCGCCAGATCGCCGTCAACGACATCGGTTCGTCCATCTTCCAGGGCGTCCAGGCCGGCACGGCCAGCGCGGTGATCAGCGGCAGCGCAACGAACCAGGGCACGGGCGTGTACTCCACGGTGTCGACGACCGACGTGACCAACGCCGGCGCGAACCACCAGTATCAGATCAGCTTCGCGATCGACAACACGACCACGCCGCCCTCGACCAACTACACGGTCAAGGACATGACGGACACCACGGTGGCCGATGTGACGGGCGCCTACACGGCAGGCCAGCCGATCGCGTTCGGCGGCAAGAGCGTGACTTTTACCGGCGCACCGGCCACGGGCGACACGTACACGGTGCAACCGGCGAACAAGGGCAGCACGAACGTGTTCGACAACCTGCAGGCGCTCATCAATACGCTCAAGACGCCGATCAACAGTACCAACGGCACCGGCCAGGCCAATCTGAGCAACGCGCTCACGACGTTCAACCAGTTGTTCGGCAACACCTACGACAACGTGACCACGGTGCGCACCACGGTAGGCTCGCGCATGAACGAGTTGACGTCGCTCAACAACATCGGCGACACGAATTCGCTGAACTACCAGTCGCAACTGTCGGATCTGCTCGACGTGGACTGGAACTCGGCGGCAACGAAATTCGCGCAGTTGCAGGCTGCCTTGCAGGCATCGCAGCAAAGCTTCATGCAGACCCAGAAGCTCTCGCTGTTCAACTTCCTCTGATCGGCGAGGCGGGGCCGGGAGCATGTCTCCCCCAGGTCTCCAACGTCGACAAGCGCGGGCCACGCGGCAATGCCGGGTGGCCCGTCGTCCTTTTGCGGATGGCCGGCAAGCGGCGCTCGTGAAGCGCGACGCAGGCGAGCATGGCGCCCGGCGCTCAGAGTTTCGGCACGAAGGCGGCGCTCGCGCGAATCATCATGTCGATGCCGATCGAGAAGAAGTGGTCCATCACCGGGGCGATGCGCGGCATCATCAGCTCGATCACGACCAGGCCGACGCCCAGCGTGAGCGGAAAGCCCACCGCGAAAATGTTGAGCTGCGGCGCGGCGCGGTTGAGAATACCCAGCGCGAGGTTGCAGATGAGCAGCGCGGCCACGAGCGGCAGCGAGAGCATGAGCGCCAGCGTGAACAGCTGACCGCCCAGCATGGCAAGGTACTGCCAGCCGGTCACGGCAAGCGGTACGGAAGACACGGGCAGCACCGTGAAGCTCTGCACGAGCGTGGCGAACATCACGAGATGGCCATTGGTGGCGAGGAACACGAGCATGGCCACCACGTTGAGCAGCATGCCGAGCACGGCGGTGCTGCCGTCGCTGTTGGGCGTGAGCAGGGTGGCGAACGACAGGCCCATTTGCAAGCCGACGAAATCGCCCGCCATGCTGATCGCCGAGAACACGATCTGCATGCACCAGCCCAGCGCGGCGCCGATCACGATCTGCTGCACCATGATCCACAGGCCTTCCCACGAAAACGGCGAGACGGCCGGCATTGGCCCGAGCACCGGCGCGAGCGCGAGCGCGACAATGCCGGCCAGGCCGATCTTGACGGTCGAGGGTACGGAGACGTCGCCAA
The DNA here is from genome assembly GCF_000681415.1 of Pandoraea sp. E26. Taxonomy (NCBI): domain Bacteria; kingdom Pseudomonadati; phylum Pseudomonadota; class Betaproteobacteria; order Burkholderiales; family Burkholderiaceae; genus Pandoraea; species Pandoraea sp. E26. Next base: position 73,996 of record NZ_AYXJ01000028.1, on the reverse strand, counting down.
AGAGCGGTGCGCTCATCGACAACGCCAGCAGGCGCACGAACGGAAACAGGAACGCCGCGATGACGCCCGAGAGCTGTTCGTAAGTGAAGCTGATCACCGCCGGTGCGCCCGCGCGGCCTAGCCGACCAGGCCCGGAATGCCGGTGAGCAGCTGGCGCATGTAGTCGACCATCAGGTTGAGCATCCACGGGCCGGCGATCACGAGCGTGACGAACACGGCGAGCAGTTTCGGGATGAACGACAGCGTCATTTCGTTGATCTGCGTGGCCGCCTGGAACAGGCTCACGAGCAGACCGGAGACGAGCGCGACGAGCAGCAGCGGCGCGGCGAGCAGCAGCGTCACCTGCATTGCCTGATGGGCCAGCGCCATGACGGTTTCCGGAGTCATATCCTGCGCCTCGCCGCTACATCGTGAAGCTCTGGGCGAGTGAGCCCAGCAGCAGTTGCCAGCCGTCGACCACCACGAACAGCATCAGCTTGAAAGGCAGCGACACGGTGGAGGGCGAAACCATCATCATCCCCATCGACATCAGCACGCTCGCGACCACCAGATCGATGATGAGGAATGGAATGAAGATCGTGAAGCCGATCTGGAAGGCCGTCTTCAGCTCGCTCGTGGCGAACGCCGGCACGAGAATGCGCATCGGCACGTCTTCCGGGCCGTTCATCGGCGGGGTCTTCGCCAGCTTGGCGAAGAGTGCCAGATCGGCCTCGCGGGTTTGCTTGAGCATGAACGCGTGGAACGGCTTGGCGCCCGTGTCGATCGCCTGTTCGAAGCTGATCTTGTTGGCGGCGAAGGGCTGATAGGCGTCGGTGTAGGCCTTGTCGAACACCGGCGACATCACGAAGAAGGTGAGAAACAGCGCCAGCCCGATCAGGATCTGGTTCGGCGGCGAGGTGGTCACGCCGATGGCGTGCCGCAGCAGCGAGAGCACGATGATGATGCGCGTGAAGGCCGTCATCATCAGCAGCATCGCCGGCAGGAACCCCAGCGACGTGAGCAGCAGCATCGTCTGCACGGACAGCGAGTACGTCTGTCCGCCGCCCGGCGTGGGGGTGCTCGTGAGGGCGGGGAGCGTGGCCTGCGCGAAAGCGGCGCCCGGCAGCATCAGCGCGATGAGGGCGGCGGCCGCGAGGGCGATCAGCGCGACAGGCGCGCTCCGCGCGAGCCGGGCCGACTCAAGAGCCGACCCCAGAGCCGACCCCAGCGCCGGACCCATCGGGCTCCGGGACTGACCGCGTGACATCAGGAATCCTTTTTCATCGATTCGCGCAACTTTTGTGCAAAAGCCTGCGCGGCACGGTTGGCTTGCGCGCCCGGATGGGCAACGGGGGGCGCGGCGGGCAGATCGGCGACACGGTCGGCATCGATCACGTGCAGGCTGCGCACCTGTCCCGGTGCCACGCCCAGCACGACCCAGTCGCCCGCGACTTCCACCACCACCACGCGCTCGCGCTGGCCGACCGCGGCGCTGCCGACGATACGCACGTTGCCCCCGCCTAGCGGACGTTGCAGACCGAATCGCTTCGCGAGCCACGCGAGCCCGAAAAGCAGGGCCAGCACAAGCACCAGGCCGAGGCCCGTCTGCACGATGCCTGCTCCGCCGAGGCTCGGCACGGCGGCGGCCTGGGAGGCCGCGCCCTGCGCGTGGGCGGTGGCGACGAATGACGCCGGGAAATACGCAATAAGCGTAGCTTTGGCTACCACTCGGGCGGTGGCGGCTGCCGCGGCGCGCCACACGGGCTTGCCGCGGACATCGGAAGGAATCATCGGTTGAGCTTACGGATGCGTTCGGATGGCGTGATGATATCAGTCAGGCGGATGCCGAACTTGTCGTTCACGACCACCACTTCGCCCTGGGCGATGAGGCAACCGTTGACCAGGACGTCCATCGGTTCGCCGGCCATGCCGTCGAGCTCCACCACGGAGCCCTGCGCGAGTTGCAGCAGGTTCTTGATGGCGATCTTCGTGCGGCCGAGCTCCACGGTCATCTGGACCGGGATGTCGAGGATCAGATCGATGTCGTTGTGCGTGGCCGTGCCGGGGTTGCCGGCGGTGGCGGCCAGCGGCTGGAACACGGGGGCGGTCGGCTGCGGCGCGGCTTCGGCGACCGGTTCGGCAGCCGTCTGCTCCGCCATGGCACTGGCCCACTCGTCCGCCATGGCCTGGGCGTCGTCACCGGGCGTTTGAGGGGTATCGCTCATCAGTCGTTGTCCTTCGAGTAATCGCTGTGCGAATGGTTGATCATCTGGTTCACGCGCAGCGCGTATTGGCCGTTGAAGACGCCGTAATTGCAGTGCATCACGGGCACGCCATCGACCTTGGCTTCCAGCACTTCGGGCACGTCGAGCGGAATCACGTCGCCCACGCGCATGTTGAGCAGTTGCGACAGCGTCATGTCGATCTGCGCAAGATTGGTCACGATCTCGACATCGGCGGCCTGCACCTGCTGCGAGAGCAGCCGCACCCAGCGCTTGTCGACTTCGAGGGTTTCGCCTTGCAACGGGCTCGAGAGCTGGTCGCGCAGCGGCTCGATCATCGAGTACGGCATGCAAATGTGGAATTCGCCGCCGACCGAGCCGAACTCGATGTCGAAGGTCGTGGTGACCACTACCTCGTTCGGGGTGGCCACGTTGGCGAACTGCGTATGCATCTCCGCGCGCACGTACTCGAATTCCACCGGATGCACCGGCTTCCACGACGCGCCGTAGTTCTCGAACACCAGGTCGAGCAGACGCGCGATGATGCGCTGCTCGGTCTGCGTGAAGTCGCGGCCTTCCACGCGAGTGTGGAACCGGCCGTCGCCGCCGAACAGGTTGTCCACCACCAGGAACACGAGGTTCGGGTCGAACACGAACAGCGCGGTGCCGCGCAGCGGCTTGATGTGGACCAGATTCAGATTGGTCGGGACGGGCAGGTTGCGAATGAACTCGCTGTACTTCTGCACCCGCACCGGGCTCACCGAGATTTCGGCGCTGCGGCGCATGAAGTTGAACAGCGCAATACGGAACAGGCGCGAGAAGCGGTCGTTGATGATCTCGAGCGTGGGCATGCGCCCGCGCACGATACGCTCTTGCGTCGCGATGTTGTATGGCCTGATGCCGGAATGATCTACCGACTCGGACCGGTCATCCTGCTCGCCGGTGACACCCTTCAGAAGGGCATCGACTTCTTCCTGCGACAGGAACTCCTCATGCGCCATGAATCACTCACTGAATTACAAACGCGGTGAACAGCACTTCGCCCACGGCCTGCTGCGGCATGTTGGCCGCGAACGGTTGCGCGACCAGCGAGCGGATTTCGCTTGCCAGACGACGCTTGCCGTCGATCGTGGCCAGATCCTGCGGCTGCTTGGACGACAACAACAGCAACACGCGGCTGCGCACTTCGGGCATGTGCTGCGTGATGCGGGCTTGCGTCTCGGCATCCGCCACCTTGAGCGAGAGGCCGATATGCAGGTAACGTTCGCCGTCCTCGCCGGTCAGGTTCACCGTAAACGGGTCCATGCTCACGAAGACCGGTGGCGGCGGGGGCGGCGGTGCTTTCGCCGCTTCGTTGCGTCCGGTCAGCAAATACACGGCCGTTGCGGCGCCGGCGGCGGCCATGAGGGCTACCGCGACGATCAACAGAATCCATTTGCGCATGCCCCCGCCAGAGGGAGCCGCGGCTTGCGTCGATGCGGGATTTGCCATGTGTTCGCCTGCTATTGGGTAAAGATTGTCGGCCAACCCGCCATCGGGTGATCGGCCGAAAAGAAGGGACAATCGCGTCTAACTCGTGTCTTTGTCTTAACGGCAGAAACGCTCGCGGGCTTTAGGGCGCTGCGGCGCACCGTCGCGCCCGGCCGGGCGGCCAATGCCGCCGCGGTTCCCGGGCGTCGCGTCAGCCCCGGACTGTCGGGCGCGTCAGGCGAACGTGTCGACCAGGCCGTTGGCGGCGCGCATCGGCACACTGACCGTGGTGGCGAGCGGTGCGTCGTCGGTCTGGCCGAAGCCGGTCGTGCCGCGCGCGCTTCCGTTCCCGTTCCCGCCGCCATTGCCGCCATTGCCATTGGCGCCGTGCTGCGCGAAGGCCTGCTGTTGCGCGCTGTCGCTGCTCACGGTGGTATTGCCCAGGGCAATGCCATTGTTGGCGAGGCTCTCGCGCAACTGCGGCAGCGCGGCCTGCACCGCGTCGCGCACGGCGGCATGCTGCGACACGAACATCGCCTGCGCCGAATCGTTCGCCACGTTCAGCACCACGTGAAGCGGGCCGAGATCGGGCGGGTTCAGGCTCAGTTGCGCGGTCTGCGCATGGGCTGACGAAAGCCACACGACCTGCTGCGAGAGCTGGTTGTTCCAGTCCTGCGTACCCACGCGCGCGTTCAGCGCGAGCGCCGCGGGCAGGTTGGCCTGGGCCTGAAGCTGTGGCTGGGCATCGACGACGGGCGTTGTTGCCTGTGCGGCCTGTGCGGCAGCCTGGATCGCCTGGGTGGCGGTGTTCGCCTGTGCGGTGGCGTCGCGATGGCCTTGCGCCTGCGTCATGGCATCGGCCATGCGCTGGGCGTCGGCGCCCGCGGGCGATGTCGACTTGGCTTCGGCCGCGGCCGGCTGCGGCACGGTGGCGGGCTGCGACGTCGTGGCGTTCTTTGCCAGGGTGTCGAGCGAGATGCCGCCGGTCGGGTTGGCCGGCGTGACGGCGCCGGCCGCCGGCGCCTGGCTCGCGGCCGTGGTTGCCTTCGCGCCGTTTGCGTCGGCGCCGACCGGTGGCTGGCCGGCCAGTTGAGCGGCGCCACTCGCTTGCAGGGCGCCGTTCACGGCGGCCGCAATGGCGGCACCCTTGCCCGGCTTGCCATCGGCAGCGTCAGCGCCGGCCGCGGCGGCGGGTGGGGGCGCTTGCGGCGGCGCGAGCGGTGCATTGTTCATCGCGGCGAGGGCGACGGCCAGGGCGGCCGCCGGGTCGCCGGGCGCGGCGGCCTGCACTTCGTCGTCGGCGTTCTCGTCCTTGTCGGTGTCGGCCGTCGTTGCCTTCGTCGTCTTGGACGAAGCGTTCGAAGCGTTCGTTTGATTGCTTTGCGCCGTCTGACCGGCCTGGCTCGCCGACGCGCTGCCGTTGGTCGTGTTGTCGGAAGACTTCGTGCTGCCGGCGTTGTTCGAGGACGCGCCCTGCGCAGTGTTGCCCGCAGCATTGCTTGCCGCCGGCGCCACGGTTTGGCGCGTCTGTTGCGAGAGCACGGTGGAGAACGGCAGCGCGCTGCCGTCGTCGGCGTTCGACGCCCCGGCGCGATTGGCCTTGGCGGCTTGGGCGGCGCCGGCGGCGTCGGTCAGGAAGCTCAGAATCGACATGTCGGTTCGGTCCTTCAAATCGGGGATTCGGCGCGGCGTCGCAGGCTGCGCGCGGCGTACTCATCGTTTTCCTTCTGTTCGCGACGCGCCACCCGCAGCGCCGTGCGGGCTTCTTCGCGCGTGGCGAGCGTGCCGAAGGAATTCAGGCGACGCTGTTGCGCCTGCCATTCCCGGCGTGCGGCCGCAAGACGCTCCTCGGCTTGCTCGAGCAGCATGGCCTGCTGCCCGATGGCCGTGTCGAGCGTGTCGATGAATTGCTGGAAGTTGCGCCAGTCGTGTCCCGCCATGCCTTGAACCGTCGCCGTCTGCATGCGCGTGCGGTATTCGTGGCGATATTGGCGCAAGGCGTCGAGCTGACGCTCGACCTCGGCCCGCTGCGTCTGACGTTCGCCGAGCAGGCGTGCGGCTTCGTCGACGTCCTTCTGGGCGAGTTCGATGAGCAACTTGAGGGGCAGGGTGGAATTCATGGCCGCCTCCGATCAGTGGAACAGGCCGCGCAACTGCTGCACGGCGTCCGGATAACTGGCCCGCTCGCGCATTCCCTGCTGCAGGAAGCCTTCGAGACGGGGATAGAGCTCGATGGCCTGATCGAGCATCGGGTCGCTGCCCGGCGCGTACGCGCCCACGTTGATGAGGTCGCGGTTGCGCTGGTAGCGCGAGAGCATCTGCTTGAAGCGGCGCACCGTGTCGAACTGGTTGTCGTCGATGAGCGCGGCCATCGCCCGGCTGATCGACTGTTCGATGTCGATGGCGGGGTAATGGCCCGATTCAGCCAACTGGCGCGAGAGCACGATATGGCCGTCGAGAATGGCGCGGGCCGAGTCGGCGATCGGGTCCTGCTGATCGTCGCCCTCGGTGAGCACGGTGTAGAACGCCGTGATCGAGCCGCCGCCGTCCGGGCCGTTGCCGGCGCGCTCCACGAGCGCGGGCAGCTTGGCGAACACGGAAGGCGGATACCCCTTGGTGGCGGGCGGCTCGCCGATGGCCAGCGCGATCTCGCGCTGCGCCATGGCATAGCGGGTGAGCGAGTCCATGATCAGCAGCACGTCCTTGCCCTGGTCGCGAAAGTACTCCGCGAGCGTGGTGGCATAGGCCGCGCCTTGCAGGCGCAGCAGCGGCGAGACGTCGGCCGGTGCCGCCACCACGACCGAACGCGCCAGACCGTCCGGCCCGAGAATGTTCTCGATGAAGTCCTTCACTTCGCGGCCGCGCTCGCCGATCAGGCCGACGACGATGACCTCCGCTTGCGTGAAGCGCGCCATCATGCCGAGCAGCACGCTCTTGCCGACCCCCGAGCCCGCGAAGAGCCCCATGCGCTGGCCCCGTCCGACGGTGAGCAGGGCATTGATCGCGCGTACACCGACGTCGAGCACCGACTCGATGGGCGCTCGGCCGAGCGGGTTGATCGGCACCGAGGCGAGCGACGCGCTGTCGGTCATGCCGAGCGGGCCGAAATCGTCGAGTGGACGGCCGGCGGCATCGACCACGCGGCCGAGCAGGGCTTCGCCCACGGGCAGCCGTTTGCCGTTGTGGCGCTGGCTCGGCAGCGGGCCGTCCGCGGCCGGTTCCATGGGGAACACGCGGGCGCCGGGCAGCAGGCCGGAGACTTCCGTTTGCGGCATGAGAAAGAGGCGGTCGCCGCCGAATCCGACCACTTCGGCTTCGGCGGTCGCCGGTTCGCGCGATGCGTCGTGCACCGGCAACTCGATCAGGCAGCCGGCGCCCACGGGCAGGCGCAGGCCGACGGCTTCGAGCACGAGGCCCGCTGCGCGGGTGAGCCGGCCGCAGCGGCGCGTGGGTTCCACGGCGTGCACGTGCGCGATGCGCTCGCGCAACGTGTTCTGCCAGCGGCGCAGATGCGCGTCGCGAGCGATCTCACGGGCGTTCAGGGCGTGCACGGCGGCTTTCGGCGCGGGCGCGTCGGTGTCAGCGTCGGCCGGCCCGTCCGCTTCCCGGGTGGCGCGCGCGGCATGGCGTGTCTCGGGATCGCCCGGGGCGTCGTCGTGATCTTCAGGTTGCAGTGCGCCGGCCTGCACGGGCGGGGCCGGCGTGTCGATCTCATCCCACAGCCGCACCGAGGGCGTCGTGCCGTCGTTCGCCGGCACGGGCTCGGGCGATGAAGGCGACGCGGCCGGTGCCTCGCCATGCGTGTTTTCGGTGCTGGACAGCACCGGCGCATGAGCGGTGAGCGGGGTGAGTTCGGCGTTCACCATGGCAGGTCCTTGCCCAGGGCGGCCATCACGCGTTGCCAGCGGGTGGCTACGGTGGCGTCGACTTCGCCGCTGGCCGCTTCCGCCTTGCAGCCGCCGCGCTCGATGGCCGGGTCGGCGCGCACGGTCCAGCCGGCGGCCTGCAGTTCCGCGCCCACATGGGCTTCGACGAGCGTCACGTCTTCAGGGTTGAGCAACAGCCGCGGCGAGCCGGTCAGCGGATCGTTGGCAAGCAGCTCGCGCACGATGGGCAGGAGCGTTTCGGGGCGCACCGTGAGCGTCTGGCGCAGCGCCTGACGCGCAATGTCGAGCGCCAGCCCAAGCAGCGGCTCGGCGACTTCCCGGTCGATGGCATTCACCGCGTTGCCGAAACCATGGGCGATGTCGGCGAGTTGCGCCGCGCGGGTGTCGATTTCGTGCTGACCGGCGGCCTGACCGGCGGCATAGCCTTCGGCGTGGCCTGCCGCGTAGCCTTGCGCGTGACCTTCGGCGCGGGCCTCCTCGCGCCATGCGGCGATCTGGGCGGCCAGTGCCGGATCGTCGAGCGGTCGCGGCGGTTCGGGTTGGGGCGGCGGCGGGGGCGGCGGCGGATCGAACGACGCCATCTCCCAGCGTTGCCAGGCGGAGAGGCGTTCTTTCGGAATGATGGTCGACATGCGCGCGGGCCCCGATCCGTTATACGTAGGCGTCGTCGCCGCGGCCGCCGATCATGATGGCGCCCTGATCGGCCAGGCGCCGCACGACCTGCAGCACCTTCTTCTGCTCGGCTTCGACTTCCGAGACACGCACCGGACCGCGCGACTCGAGGTCTTCGCGCAGCAGTTCGGCCGCTCGCGCGGACATGTTCTTGAAGAACTTCTCGCGCAGCTCGGCCGGCGCGCCCTTGAGCGCGATGATGAGCGACTCGGACTCGATTTCCTTGAGCAGCACCTGGATGCTGCGGTCTTCCACGTCGAGCAGGTTCTCGAACACGAACATCTCTTCGACGATCTTCGCCGCGAGGTCCGAATCGTAGTTGCGCACGGCTTCGATGACCGACTCTTCGTGCACGCCGCCCAGGTAGTTGAGGATTTCCGCGGCGGTGCGCACGCCGCCCATTGGGCTGCGTTTGATGTTTTCGCTGCCCGAGAGCAGCTTGGTGAGCACGTCGTTGAGCTCGCGCAGGGCGGCCGGCTGAATGCCGTCGAGCGTCGCGATACGCAGCACCACGTCGTTGCGCAGGCGTTCGGTGAAAAGCGCGAGCACTTCCGACGCCTGGTCGCGGTCGAGATGCACCAGGATCGTGGCGATGATCTGCGGATGTTCGTGACGGATCAGCTCGGCCACGGCAGTGGAGTCCATCCACTTGAGGCCTTCGATGCCGCTGGTGTCGCCACCTTGCAGAATGCGCTCGATGAGACCCGCGGCCTTGTCGTTGCCCAGTGCCTTGTTGAGCACCGAACGGATATATTCCGACGAGTCGAGCGAGAGCGCCGAGTGCTGCTCGGCTTCGAGCACGAAGTCCTGGAGCACGTCGGCGATCTGGTCGCGCGTGACTTGCCGCAGCGAGGCCATGGCCGCACCGAGCTTTTGCACCTCGCGTGGCGCAAGGTACTTGAAGACCTCCGCCGCTTCGTCTTCACCCAGCGACATCAGGAGGATGGCGCTGCGTTGGAGTCCCTCAGCCGCGCTCATCGCCACCACCCACCCATGATTTGACTACCGTTGCCACGATCTTCGGATCCTGTCGCGCGACCTGGCGCGCATACTGCAAGTTGCGCTCGTACGCGCTGAGTTCGCCCGACTTGCCGGGCGTGCCGTCGGCGCTCTCGCCCTCGGCCCCTTCCTCGCCCGCACCGACCGCGCCGCCCGCACCAGCGAGCGAGGGCTCGGCCGGCGGCGGCGGGGTGAGGTGCTTGCGAATGGCCGGGCGCACCACGCCGAACCACAAATAGATGCCGATCAGCCCGATCAGCGCCCACTTGCCGACCTGTTTGGCCAGCTCGATGTTCTGGCGCTGGCGCCACCACGGCAGGTTGGCTTCCGGATCTTCTTCCACCGTGAACGGGCTGTTCACGATGTTGAGCGTGTCGCCGCGCTGCGCAGAGAAGCCGATGGCTTCCTTCGACAGGTTCTGGATCTGGTCGAGCTGCGCCTGCGTGAGCGCGACCATGGCGGCCTTGCCCTTGGCGTCGGTGCCCGGACGATAGTTCACGACCACGGCGGCCGAGAGGCGCTTCAGTCCGCCCGTGGCTTGCTGTACGTGGCGAATCGTGCGATCGACCTCGTAGTTGACCGTGGCGTCCTTGCGATCGCTGCGCGGACCCTGCGGCGCGCTGGCCGCGCTTGCCGGGTTCGCACCCTGCTGAGCGAATTGTTGTTGCTGCTGCGTGATCGGCGCGGTGGCCTGGCCCGGCGGCTGGTTCGACAGCGCGCCCGGCACGCCGCCCGGCGGCGTGATGCCGATCTGCGAGGCTTCGCTGCTTTGCTGGCTGCGCACCGCCTGCTCGCCGGAGTTCGGCTTGTAGTTCTCGGACGTTTGCTCGACCTGGTTGAAGTCCACGTCTGCCGTGACCTGCGCGTGCACGTTGCCCGGCCCGACGATCGGGTTCAGGATGGCTTCGATGCGACGGGCGTACGACTGCTCGAGCTCGCGCACGTATTTGAGCTGGCTGGCGTCCAGACCCAGCGCATTGCCGCTTTGCGCCGAGAGCAGATTGCCGTTCTGATCGAGCACGGTGACGTTCTTGACCGGCAGCTCGGGCACGCTCGACGCGACCATGTGAACGATGGCGCTGACCTGGGCGTCGTCGAGGACGCGGCCCGGGTAAAGCGTGACGAGCACCGAGGCGCTCGGCTTCTGCTGTTCGCGCACGAAGACCGACGGCTTGGGGATCGCCAGGTGCACGCGTGCGGCCTGCACGGCCGAGAGCGACTCGACCGAGCGGGCGAGTTCGCCTTCGAGCGCGCGCTGGTAATTGACTTGTTCGGCGAACTGGCTGATGCCGAACTTCTGGTTGTCCATCAGTTCGAAGCCGACCAGACCGCCCTTGGGCAGGCCCTGGGAAGCCAGGCGCAGCCGAACGTCGTGCACCTGCTCGGCGGGTACCAGAATGGCACCGCCGCCCTCGGCGAACTTGTAAGGCACGTTCATCTGCTGGAGCGACGTGATGATCGCGCCGCCGTCACGGTCGCTCAGGTTGCTGTAAAGCACCTTGTAATCGGGCGCGCGGCTCCACAGGAAAACGGCGATCAGCAGCGCGATGAGCGCCGCACCCCCGATGAGCAGGGGCAGGCGTTCACGCGAACGCAACTGCGCCAGCAGAGGGGGTTTGGCGGCAACGTCGGCCGGCTGCGTGGCGGCATTCATGCGCGGCTCCACGCCAGCGGCGTTGTCATGACGTTCATCGCGGTGGAAGTGCTCACTAACATGCGACAGGATTCTCCGGGGGTACGCTTGGTGCGGTGCTCAGGCCCTTGGGGGCGAAGGAACGGAAAGGATCCGGTCTCTGGAGCGCACGACGCCGATGGTCCAGATTATTCGTTGGCGAATGTGGAATCGTTCTGTGGATTAGGCGGGTGTTTTGCCGTTAATTAAGGTATTGGAGGCTTGCCGACCGGTGCTAAGCTCCGACCTAGCTGAAAAAGGCTAACCAGAGGCAAACCGGCCAGCGCTGCGCGAAGTTGCGTGCCGCCGGGCCAATCGAGGACAGGCAATATGGCTATTCCGGGGATCGAATCGGTACTGCAGAAGCTGGGCGGCGTGGCGTCGCAGGCGGCGGGCTCGATTATGGGTACGTCCAACGCCGGTGCGGCGTCGGCGTCGAAGACGGGCGGTTTCGCGTCCGAGCTGGAAGCGTCGCTCAAGCGGGTGTCGGCATCGCAGAACGGCGCCGAGGCGCAAGCCCGGGCGTTCGAAATGGGGGAGCCGGGCGTGGCGCTCAACGACGTGATGGTCGACCTGCAAAAGGCGAACATCGGCTTCCAGATGAGCCTGCAGGTGCGGAACAAGCTGGTTTCGGCCTACACCACCGTGATGAACATGCAGGTGTAATGCCGCGGTCGGGCCGTTGTCGGGCCGTTGCAGGCGTGCGTTGCCGCAGACGTTGGCGGTGGCGAGCGAATGCGCCGGGCATGACGTGAGTGCCGTGAATGAAGAAGCCCCGTCGTCAGGCGGGGCTTTTTTATGGTGGGGACGGCTTGGCGTCTTGGTGAGATCGAGCCACGCGACGGCGGCCTGGCGCCGGTGGAAGTCAGGCCGCCGATTCAGGCCCGGCGGGTGGGGCCGCCGGCGCGGCAGCGGCTTCGGGGAGTGCTTCGGGCGGCAGCACGCCCGGGGGCAGCGGCGGCGGCTTGCCGCCCCGGCCCGCTTCGAGCTTGTACAGCCAGGCCAGCAGTTCCGCCACCGCCTGATAGAGTTGCGCCGGAATGCGCTGGTCGAGATCGACCTGCATCAGCAGGCTCACGAGTTCCGGCGACTCGTGCACATACAGTCCATGCTCTCGCGCAGTGCGCACGATGGTGTCGGCCAGCAGGCCGTAGCCCTTGGCCACGACGCGCGGTGCCGCGTCCTTGGCGCCGTAGGCAAGCGCAACGGCGGTGCGGCGTTCGGGCGGCAGCGTCATGCGTCACCTCCCGTTGGCGTGCCATCCGTTCCCTGTGCGGCAGGCGACGTCCGGCCTTCGCTCGTCGGTGGGGGAGCGGTGTCTGCGTGCATGCGCGCAGACGGCCCGACGGACTCGTCCGAGCCTGACACCGCGCCCGCCGGTCCGCCGCCGGTTCCGCCGTCCATCGTGCCGTCCATCGCGCCGAACGACAACTGACTTGCGACGAGACCGACCGCCGCGAGCCGCTGGCGCAGCGCCTCGCCCTCATGCGAGAGCACATCGGCCGATGCCGTGGAGTCGGTCAGCAAGCGTGCCTGCAACTGCTGACCCGACAGGCCAAGCGTAACGTCGACGGTACCCAGCGACGGCAGTGTGAGCCGCAAGTGCGTGTGCCAGGTCGATGGGGCCGTCGCTTCGCCGGGCGCGCCTTGTCCGGCGCGTTCTTCGACCTGCCACTCCATCGGTGCGCCGGGCCACGCCATGCCGTTCCATTGAAACTGCGGATTGACGAGCATGTCGAGCTGCTGGCGCACGAGCGTCACGCTCTCGGCCGGGGTATTGGCTACGGCGGCGATTGCGCCCGCCGGTCCATGGGGCTGTGCGCCGGTGGAACTGGCCGTGGCGGCACCGCCGTCGGCCGGGGACACGGCGGCGAGGTCGTGACCGCTCGGCAGCACGGTGTTCGTGGCATGCGCCACGCTGGCCGCATGGGCCAGCGCCGTGGCGGTGTTCGGGAGATTCGCGCTCGCGTTCAATCCGCCGTCGGCGGCATTGCCGGGCGTGGGTTGGCCCGGCACGCCCGCCTGCACCGGCGCCGGCGGCGTTGCGCCGGGCAAGCCGGCCGCGCTGAGCGTCGGCCAGCCGGTCGCGAGCGACGCTTCCGCCCCCGCGGGTCCAAGCAAACGGGTGAGCGGTCCGGGGCCGGGCAGCGTGGCGTCGGCCCCGGCGGCGCGCAACTGCGCGGCGAGGTTGGCCGACGCCGGCCAGCGCAGTTGCGGCTCGGCCTGCAACTGCTCGAACGAGCGGCTGCCCGAGGCCCACTGCGCAAGATGCGATTCGTAGAACAGTCCGCTGGCCGACAATGCTTCCTTCAATGCCGAGGCGAGCAACGGCGCCAGTGCGGGCGCGCCCGTGCCGGGGGCGGCAGGCCACACTGGTGCGCTGGCCTGCACGGGACCGGGCGAGTCGGGGGCGAGACGCAGGATGGTGTCGATGGTGCGGGCGGCGGCGGACAGCGTCGCCTGCTGGACTGGCGTCGGCAGCCGGGCAGGGGTTTGCGACGGCGTGTTGCCAAGACCGACGGCCGTGGGCGAGGCTTTGGCGGCGAGGTCGCCGAGGGCCGTGGTGGCGTCTCCCGTCGGCTGGGTGCCTGCGATGGCACTGGGAGCATTCGTCGATGAACCGCCCTGGCCGAGGCCGAGCAGCGAGTCGAGCCGCCGTGCGAGTGTCGTGGCCAGAACCGAGTCGAGACCGGCCATGCCTTACTCCGAAGTGTGAGCGTCGTGACGCGCCGCCGATGTCGCCGCGCCGCGGCGCATCGGATGCGGGTCAGGCACCCAGGTTCAGGCCGTAGACTTCGTGCAGGGCACGTTGACGGCGCGTGCTGTGGATCATGGCATCGAGGTGCGCGAGACGCGGCACCACGAGATCCCGAATGGCGGCATCGTCGGCCAGAATGCGCCGGATGATCGCGTGCTTGCGCGCTCGCTCGTCTTCGGTGAGCGGCAGCGAGGCGTCGAGTTGCTTGATCGAATCGACCTGCGCGCGGTACTGCGTCTCGAGATCGATGAGCGCATCCCAGTCGCCGTCGCGCGCCACGCCGAGCATGCGCTCGGTGAGGCCGGCAATACTTTCGTAGCAGTTCAGCAAAGTCGTGGCTTCATTCATAGCGCACTCCGGTGCCCGCCTGCGCGGCGGGGACACCCGTGCCGGTAGCCGGGGCAATCTCGCGCCAGGCCGATGCAATCGTCTCGAGCAGGGTATCGACTTCCCGTACCTTGGCAACGTCGTTCTCGAGATTCGCCTCGAGCAGACGCTGACTCATGTAGTCGTAGAGATCGCGCAGGTTACGGGACAGTTCCCCGCCGACTTCCATGTTCAGGCCATCGCGCAACCCGCCGATGATGCCAATGGCCTTGGAGATGGCCTGGCCACGCTCGGCGATGCGTCCGTCCTCGAAATGAACGCGTGCCTTGGTGAGCGCTGCCTTGGCGCCGTCGAACAGCATCACGATGAGCTGATGCGGGCTGGCGGCGACCACCCCTGTTTCGAGACCGACCTTGCGATAGGCATTGGCGGCGTTTTGACCGTACATGACTTTCTCCCAAGCGCGTGGACGTCGAGCGTTGCGCGCTGGCTTCGATGACTTCGATTACTTCGAGGACGAGGACGACGAGGACGAACCGCCCAGCACCTGCTTGAGGTAGTCGCTGGTGTTCTGCAGTTTGGCCATCGTGGCGTCGAGCGCGGTGAACTGCGCGAGATAGCGGTTCTGCATCTGCGTCATCTGATCCTGCCAATCCGATTCCTGCTGCTGGATCTGCTTGATCGTGGCGTTCAGGCTGCTCGTGGCGGACGAGATCGCGCCCTTCGTGCTGAGGAAGTCGGTGACCTGATTGTTCAGCAGCGAGGCATACCCCTGCGAGAACGATACCGTACCACGGCTGCCCGTATTCGAACCGCCGATTGTCAGCTTCAGGCCGTCCACTGCCGTACCGGCGCCGCCCGTGAGCGTCTGGCCGCTGCCCACGGCCGACAGGCCGCCGATGGTCCCCTGCACGTCGACGCCCGTCGTGAGCGTATTGGTACCGAACACGCCTGCATAAGCCGAGCCGCCCGTGACCTGTACGCGCGAGGCCGAGCCATAGCGATTCGACGTGATCGTGAGAATGCCGTTCTTCTGCGCCACGCTCACGCCGGAGCCGGCGCCCGAGAATACGCTGTTGCCATTGATGGCCGACTGAATGGCTGTGGCGAGTTGGTCCGCCGTATAGGTGCCGTTCGGAATGACGATGCTCGCGTTGTTACCGTCGAGCAGGATGTTCAACTGATTGTTCGCCGCCGTGATGGTGGTGCTGGCGGGTAGCGTCACCGAGCCGGTCGCCGTGCCCTGCGTGGCGATCTGCGTGATGTTTACCGCGTAGTTTCCCGGCTGGGTCTTGGTCGACGAGCTGTTGTACGTGATCAGACTGTCGGAACTGATGCCGTTCGTGGCGAGCAGCGACGCGAGTTGCTGAAAGCCGGTGCCCGTCGACATCGCCTTGTTCAGCGCCGAGGTATCGAGTGCGAGCGTGCCGTCGGTCTGGAAGTTCACGCCGATCTGCGCGAGCGACGAGAGGCCCGTGCTTTGCACGCCCGGGAGGCGGCCGTTCAGGATGTTCTGCAACTGCGTTTGCACCAGGGTCACCGTGGAGTCGCCGATCAGCGCCCCCGTGGCCTGACCCGTCGGGTCGTACTTGGTGAGCGTGGTCATGGTGCTTTGCAGCGTGTTGTACGCCGTGACGAAGCTCTGGACCGCGCTGGTGACCGCGCTGGAATTGTTGGACAGGGTGACCGTGGTGGTGCCTGTCTTGATGAGCGACAGCGACAGGCCCTGCACCGAATTCTGCACGCTGTTCGTGGCGCTGGTGATGGCCAGGCCGTTGACGGTGAGCTTGGCGTTCTGAGCCGCCGCCGTTTGCGTGAGGTTCTGCGTGCCCGTTGCGTCGTAGGTGAGCATGTTCGTGATCGTCGCGTCGCCACCGGCGGCCGCGGAGATGTTCATGCTCATGTTCTCGCCCGTGGTCTTGGACGTCAGCACGAGGCGGTACGGGGTGCCGCTACCGTCGTTGACGATCGTCGCATTGACCGGCGCGCCCGACGCGTTGATCGCGTCGCGGATGCCCTGCAGCGAGTTGTTGCTGCTGTCGATGGTGATGGTGACCGGCGTTTGCGAGGCGTTGGCGGTGAATCCCGCGCCCGAATAAGTACCGTTGGTGAGCGTGCCGCCCGTGATCGTACCGAACGAGAACGTCAGTTTGGTTGCGGTGCCCGAACCGATGGCGCTCGTCTGGTTGGCCACCCCGCTCGTCGACAGGCTTTGCGCCTGCGCCAGTTGCGAGACATTGACGCTGTAGGCGCCGGCCGCCGCGCCGGTGGAACTCGACGCGGTGAGAATCGTGTTGTCGGCGACGTTGGCCGACATTTGCAGATACTGCGAGGCGCTCGACAGGGTCAGCAACGACGCCTGGAACGCGGACAGCGAGGATTGAAGCTGACCGAGCGCGGAGAGCTTGGTCTGGTAGCTGGACTCCTGGTTCTTCAGCAGCGTGAGCTTGTTGTTCGCCGGCTGCATCAAGCTCGTGACAAGGGCGTTGACGTCCAGCCCCGAGCCGATACCGGGGGAGGAGATGCTGCCAGTCGAAGACGTTGAAGTTGCCATGTTTTCTGCTCTCGCTTTGTTGAACTCGGGCTTCCTTGCCGACGTGCCGCAACAGGCCGGTCTGTAAAGCTTAAGGCGGCGGCACCGCGTATTGCAGTGACGCCGCCGGCGGACCGCACGCTCGCGCGTGCGGTTTCACTTCAGTGCCGCTCTCCGGTATTACTGGAGGAGCTTGAGCACTTGCTGCGGCAGCTGGTTGGCTTGCGACAGCATCGAGATACCGGCTTGTTGCAGGATCTGCGAGCGGGTCAGGTTGGCCGTTTCCGCTGCGTAGTCCGTGTCTTGCACGCCCGAACGCGCTTGCGTCAGGTTTTGCGTCGTGGTCGACAGGCTCGAGATGGTCGACTGGAAGCGGTTTTGCGTTGCACCCAGCGTTGCGTTGAACGAGTCAACCGTCGTGATGGCCGCGTCGATCTGCGAGAGCATCTTCGTGGCGTTGTTCACGCTCAGCACGTCGGCCGTGGCCAGGCTGCCCGACGTCGTGTACGTGCCGGCGGTCAGGCCGAGCTGCGTCAGGGTCGACGGCGTGCCGGCGTTGGTCGACGAGATCGCGAACGCCTGGCCCGAGCTGATATGCATCGCGCCGGTCGAGTCGATGAACGCGTTGATGCCGATGTTCGCCGAGTTGATGGCCGTGGCCAGATCCGACGAGTTCTTGAACGTGCCGGTGATGTCGTGGGCAACGCCGTTGACCGTGAAGGTCAGGTCGCCGGTCGACAGGGTGGTCTGGAACTGCGAGGCCACGCCGGTCGACGTGACGGCTGCGCCGCCTGCGGCGATGGTGGCCGGCAGACCCAGGGTGGCCTGGTCGGCGCCGCCGACGGTCAGTGCGGCAGCCGGGTCGGTGTTGGCGATCACCAGTTGGCCCGACGAGTTGACCGAAGCGATGTTGGCGGTGAAGCCAGCCTTCGCACCTGCCGTGTTGATGGCGGCGGCCAGATCGTTGGCGTTGTTGTACGTGCCGGCGGCAACGTTCTGTGCCGTGCCGGCGCCGTCCTGAATCGTCAGGGCGCCGGCGGCGACCGTGAACGACAGCGGGTTCGTCGTCGAGTTGGCGGTTGCCACGGCGCCGATGCTCGACGTCGTCATGCTTTGCGTCAGGTTGACCGAGATGGTCTGGCCGGCGTTGGCGCCAACCTGGAAGTTCGCCACGCCCATCGTGCCGTTGAGCACCGACAGACCGTTGAACTGGGTTTGCGACGCCGTGCGGTTGATTTCAGCCAGACGCTGCTGGACTTCCTGGTCCAGGGCGGCGCGGTCCGAATCCGAGTTCGTGGCGTTGGTGGCCTGAACGGCCAGCGTGCGGATGCGTTGCAGGTTGTCGGTGATCGACGACAGGGCGCCGGCAGCCGTCTGCACCAGCGAGATGCCGTCGTTGGCGTTGCGCTGGGCTTGCGTCAGACCGTTGACCTGAGCGGTCATGCGGTCGGTAATGGCCAGACCGGCGGCATCGTCGGCGGCGCTGTTGATGCGCAGGCCCGACGACAGACGCGTGATCGAGGTTTGCAGGCTGCCCTGCGAGGTGCTGAGGTTGCGTTGTGCAACCAGCGAGAAGATATTGGTATTGATGACGGATGCCATTTAGCAACTCCTTTCCCAAAGATTTTTTGGCTCCGGCTTAAGCGCCGTAACTTTGGCTCACCAGCCAATCGCCGAAAGCCGCCGTTGTAGGGGATATCGGACGCCCATTGGGAAAATTTAGGGTGGTTTTGCAAAATGCTTCACCGACCCGCATCGACTGACCCCGTCGATGTCGGAAAAACACTAATGCATCAGTCTACAAATTTCCGCCACGATCGATCCGCCAAGGAAAGGGGGAATCTGCCGCCTATTCATGCCCGGTAAGGCGCTGACAGGTTCGGGGGTGGCAAAATCAGGGCGGCGTGCGGCGCCGGTTTCGCCGTCAGGCGCAAGATTCGGCGGTGAACGAAATATTTTTTCAGGCGCCGTGAAAAAACATTCCCAGTGGGGCGATCGGACGCACCAAAAGACCGTGGCCCGCTGTCGCGGGCCACGGAGTGAGTACTTATTCCGATGGGTATCGGGTATCGGGTATCGGGTATCGGGTTGGCTACCGGCCGATGATAATCACACGCCGACCGGGCCCATTTCGGCGCTGACCAGACCGTGTTGCATCACGTAATACGTGAGTTCGGCGTTGTTGTTCAGACGCATTTTCTCGAGCAGGCGGGTGCGATAGACGCTCACCGTCTTCACCGACAGCGAGAGCGCGTTGGCAATGTCCGTGAGGCGCTTGCCCGAGCCGATCATGCACAGCGTCTGGTATTCGCGGTCCGACAGGCGTTCGTGCGGCGGCTGGTCGGCGTCGGGACCGAGGTAGTCGGCGAGCGTTTCGGCAACCATCGGACTCACGTACTTGCGGCCCGACGCGACCTGGCGCACGGCCGAGACCAGTTGCTGGGCGTTCGATCGCTTGCTCAGGTAGCCGGCGGCGCCGGCCTTCAGGGCGCGCAGCGCGAACTGGCCCTCGCCGTACATGCTGAAGATCATGATCGGCAGACGGGGATGCTTGCGACGAAGCGTCTTGAGAATCTCGAGACCGTTGGTGTCGGGCAGCGAAATGTCGAGCAGGACGATGTCCCACTGCGCCGCGTCGGTCATCTCCAGCGCTTCCGCGCCGCAATCGGCTTCGCCGATCACGGCGATGCTCCCGCTATCGGTGAGCAATTGCCGCACGCCCTGACGCACGATGGCGTGGTCGTCGACGATGAGCACTCTAAGCGTCATGATGCGTATCCGTGAAGAGCAAGCGATTCCGGGGCTTGATGGCCGGCGGCGAGTGCGGCCGCCGGGGACGACAGAATCCGGTGCCAGGGAAGCCGCGCACAGACGAGCGTCCCCGATCCTTGAGCACTGCCATTGCCATGACCGATACGAAGTGTGCCGCCGAGCGCCGTGCAGCGCTCGCGCATGCCAACAAGTCCAAAATGTCCCTGCTTGCGACGCGCGCCGCGGGCCAGGCCGCAACCGTCGTCGGAAATCGTGAGTTTGAGTGAGCGATGGCTGCCGTCGAGCGCCACGACCACGCGCGACGCGCGTGCATGTCGGGCGACGTTGGTCAGCGCTTCCTGCGCAATACGGTACAGGGCCAGCATCGCGTCGGCATTGAGATGTGCCACGCGCTCGCGCGTCACGTCGTCGCAACGCCAGATGCAGGCAAGACCGCTTTGCTCGCCGAAGCCGCGCACCCATGCGCGCAGCGCCATCACGAGGCCAGCTTCCAGCGCGGGCGGGCGGTGGTGGCCAACGAGCTCGTCCGCGGCGTCCTGCGCGGCGCTCGCCGCCGTTTGAATCTGGGTACAGAGCGACTGCCACTCGGCGGCGTCGGCCGGCGGGCGCATCGCGAGACGCGAAACCGCCAGCTGCAGTGCCGTGAGATGGGCGCCGAGCCCGTCGTGCATCTCCTGCGCCAGACGTGCGCGCTCGGCTTCGCGAGCGGCATCGATCTTGCGCGCAACGGCTTGCGACATCGGTCGCGCCGCCACCGCCCGCGCAGCACGCGAGGCGGTCTCCGCCGGCAGCGCCGAGTCACAGGCGGCGGGCTGATCCGAAGCCGGGGCGGCGGCGCGCGCGTGCATCGCGTCGTCCGGTGACGACGCGCGACGTCTCGCAGCCTGAGCGGCAGGATCGACGAGATACGACATGAAGGCAAATCCCTGAGAGAAAAAGTCCCGTGCCACAACCCACGTGGCGAGACCCATTTCAATTTAACAAACTTTACATTTCGTCACAAATACACGCGGTGGGCAACCGCATGGTTGACAGCGAAGCCTAACTATTTGATTTGGATCAAGAAGTTTTTGCTTGCGTGAGGAGGATTTCGCGAAGGCCCCAAATATATCAGGGTTTGTCCTAGCGCATCCAGTCGATCGTATGTTTCAAACGACATCTCACGGCTAAATGATTGTAACGCCTTAATTTTTATCCCAACTTCATACGATTGTGATTTTCTTTCAGGCACGCACGCGGGTATACCACGCGCGCCATCGGTCAGGGACTTCGCGTGACGTAGCCTACGGAGCGTTGCTTTCGGTGTCCGAATCCACGGGAAGCGTTACGCTCACGACCAGTCCCGTCCCGTCGTCGCCAGGCGCGAGCGTCACCGTACCGTGACTGGCGGCCACGATCTCCTTGACGATCGCCAGTCCGAGTCCGGTGCCGGGCTGCCCGGGAGGCGCGTTGCGATAGAAGCGCTCGAATACGCGCTGGCGCGCCTCGGCCTGGATGCCCGGTCCGTCGTCGATTACGCGCAGCCGTGCCGCGCCATCCTGACGGTCGATGGCGACGGTCACGCGCCCGCCCTCGTGGATATAGCGGATCGCATTGTCGACAAGATTCATGACCATCGCATGAAACAGCTCGCCGTTGCCTGTGACCCAGACGTGGGTCTCCGACGTTTCCAGTCCCAGATCGATGTCGCGCCGCTGGGCGAGCGCCACCAGTTCCTCGAGCACGCCGGCCGCTATGCCGACGAGATCGATCCGCGAACGGGAGAATGCCGGCGTGTCGGCCGCCTCGGCCTGGGACAGCAGCAACAACTTGTTCGTCAGGTCATTCAGTCCGCGGCTGCTCGCCTGCATGGCGGCGAGCACGTCGGCCAGTGCCGCGCGGTCGTCGAGCTGCGCGGCGAATTGCAGTTGCGTGTCGAGCAGGGTGAGCGGCGTGCGCAGCTGGTGTGCGGCGTCGGCCACGAAGCGACGCTGTTGCTGCGCCTGGGCCGAGAGTCGCTGGATGCACAGATTGATGGCGTCGACGATGGGGCGTAACTCGGTCTGCAACTGACCCGCACGAATCGGCACCAGCTCCTGCGGCGCGCGCCCGGCGACTTCGTCCTTCAGGCGGATCAGCGGGTGCAGCTCGACCGTGAGTCCGATGAGCACCAACAGGGCGGCGAGTGCCGCCATCGCGATCTGGCGGTGCAGCGACGGCTCCCACAACTGCGCGAGCATTTCGTCGTGGGCACGCATCGTCTCGGCGACCACGACCGCAACGCGGTGAGGTTTGCCGGAGTCGTACATCGTGCGCACGAAGCTGATGGCGCGCAGCGTCTCGCCATCGACCGTGATGTTCGAATAGGCGGGCCCCGTTTGCGGAAAGAGCGGCGGATGCGGGAAACCGGGCGGTCCGGCGAGCAGTTGGCCGGTCTCCGTGATCACCTGGTAGAACACCCGGTCGCGCGCGGGCGACGCGAACAACTCCAGTGCCGAGGGCGGCACGGTGGCGCGAAGCGCGCCGTCCACCCACGTGAGCTCGCCCGCGATGACCTGCGCCGACGTCAGCAGCGCGCGATCCTGCACCAGCTCGGCGGTATCGCGCGCGCTTCGATAGGCCAGCCACGCGCTCGCGCCGATATACAGCGACAGTGGCAGCATCAGCCACATCAGCAGCCGCACGCGCAGGCTAAGCATCTTTTTCGCGCAACAGATAACCCAGTCCGCGCAGGGTCATGATGGCCGCGCGGCTCGTCTCGAGCTTCTTGCGCAGCCGGTGGATGTAGATCTCGATGGCGTCGGCGCTCGGTTCGTCGTCCAGACCGAACACGCCGTCGACCAGCGCGCTCTTCGCGACCGTCTTGCCCTGCTTGCGCATGAGAATCTCGAGCACCGCATGTTCGCGCGAAGGCAGCGCGAGCGGCGTGCCCGCGATCGTGAACTGGCGCGTGCCCGAGTGATAGGCGAGGTCGGCGCACACGAGGTCGGCACTCTGCTCGGGGGCGTGCCGCCGCGCGAGCGCCTTCACGCGGGCAATCAGTTCGCGCACCTCGAAGGGCTTGACGAGGTAGTCGTCGGCGCCCGCGCCCAGGCAGTCGACTTTCTCGTCGACGGAGCCGCTGGCCGTCAGAATGATGACCGGCACGTTGTTGCGGCGTTCGCGCAGCCGCCGCAATACGTGCTTGCCGCCGAGCTTGGGCAGCATGAGATCGAGCAGCACCACGTCGTATGTCTCGGTCTGCAACAGGCGATCGGCCGCGTCGCCATCGCGCGCGGCGTCGACGGTGAAGTTGTCGTCGCGCAACATGCGGGCCAGCCAGTGGGCGAGGGTGTCGTTGTCTTCGATCAGCAGCAGTTTCATGACGGCAAGGGCGTGGTACCTACAACGCGCGTACAGGGCATGGCCAACCCGGGGCAGCACGACGCGACGGCGAGTGTGCCCGTGCAGCCGGCGCAAGCCAACAGCGGGTAAACACCCATCCATCTCGCCGGAAAACCTGCATGGGACGAAAGCTTGATGAAAGCTTCCGTTTTCTACAATCGGCTCCAGGGTAGAGGAATCGATATGGAGAGCCGCTGCCCTGGCCCGCAACCGAACGACGCGAGGCCGGCCGGCGCCGACATCGTCGCCCGAGCCATTATCCCTAAAACGATGGAGACACCACAATGCGAGCAAGCCTTGGCGTGCGTGCGCCGAAAGCCTTTGTGAAACCCCTTCTGGCCGCCATGGTCGGCGCATCGCTGGCGCTGGCCGCCGCGCCGGGCTTCGCCGCCGACAACGGCAAGATCACGATCATGGTGGGCGGCATTACCAAGATGATCTATCTGCCGGCCAAGCTTGCCGAGCAACTGGGCTACTTCAAGGACGAAGGCCTGAACGTCGAGCTGCTCTCGCAGCCGGCCGGGGTTGACGCCGAGAACGAACTGCTCGCCGGCGCCGTGCAGGCGGTGGTCGGCTTCTACGATCACTCCATCGACTTGCAGAGCAAGGGCAAGGAAATCGAGGCCATCGTCGTTTTCGGTCAGGTGCCGGGTGAAGTCGAGCTGGTCAACGCGAAGAGCCGCGACACCATCAAGAGCATGGCCGACGTGAAGGGCAAGACCCTGGGCGTGACCGGCCTCGGTTCGTCGACGAACTTCCTCACGCAGTACCTCGCCGCCAAGCACGGCATCACGTCGGCGCAGTACTCGGTGCTGCCGGTGGGCGCGGACAACACGTTCATCGCCGCGATGAAGCAGAACCGGATCGACGCGGGCATGACCACCGAGCCGACCGCGTCGCAACTGATCAAGACGGGCGATGCCTCCGTGCTCGTGGACATGCGCACGATGGAAGGCACGGTCGCCGCCCTGGGCGGCGCTTACCCCGCATCGAGCCTGTATGTGCAGCGCGCATGGGCCGACACGCACAAGGCCGAGGCCGCGAAGCTCGCCCGGGCATTCGTGAAGACGCTCAAGTTCATCCAGACTCACTCGGCGGCCGAGATCGCCGAGAAGATGCCCAAGGACTACTACGGCAAGAACAAGGACCTGTATCTGCAGGCCCTGCAGAACTCGCTGCCGATGTACTCGCCTGACGGGCGCATGCCGAAGGGCGGTCCGGAGACCGTGCTCAAGGTGCTCTCCGCGTTCAATCCGAACGTCAAGGGCAAGCACATCGACCTGTCGAAGACTTACACCAACGCGTTCGTCGACCAGGCGAAGTAAGGCGCCCGCCGCCACGCGTCACCTTTTGACCTCGTAGTACCGGCGCACGCGGTCCCCTCGGCCGCCGCGCCAAACGAGCCGCCCGCACCCGACGACTGTCCGGTGTGCGGGCGAGCTCACCCCGAGAAAACCGCAACGACACCGTTTGCCCTTCGACGTAACTGAGGAGCCGGGCATGACCCAGACCATTACCCCCACGGCGCCGTCTCGCGCAGCGAGCGCCGTCTCGCGCGACACGCCCGCCATCGAGTTCGACAACGTGTCGTGCCGCTTCATCTCGCCCGACGGCAAGGCCACCGTCGCGCTGCGCAACTTCAGCATGTCGGTCGCGCGCGGTGAATTCGTCGCGATCGTCGGTCCGACCGGCTGCGGCAAGTCGACCACGCTGTCGATGATCACCGGCCTGCTGCGCCCGACCGCGGGCAGCGTGCGGGTGATGGGACAGCCGGTCAACGGCATCGATCCGCGCATCGGCTTCGTGTTCCAGAACGATGCCGTCTTCCCGTGGCGCAGCGTGCGTGAGAACGTGGCGGCGGGCCCGCTCTTTCGCGGCCAGTCCAAGGATGCCGCCTACGCCCAGGCCGACGAATGGATCAAGCGCGTGGGGCTCGACAAGTTCGGCAGCCACTATCCGCATCAGCTCTCGGGCGGCATGCGCAAACGTGTCGCGCTGGCGCAGACGTTCATCAACAACCCCGAGATTCTGTTGATGGACGAACCGTTCTCCGCGCTCGACATGCAGACGCGCACGCTCATGCATGACGAGCTGCTGCAACTGTGGTCGTCGACCTCGGGTTCGGTGGTGTTCGTGACGCACGATCTGGAGGAAGCCATTGCGCTGGCCGATCGCGTGTTTGTGCTCACGGCGCGTCCGGCCACCTTGAAGAACGTCTACACGATCGACTTGCCGCGCCCGCGCGTGATGTCCGAGATTCGCTACGAGCAGCGCTTCATCGAGATTTCGCGCGAGATCTGGGCCGACCTGCGTGAAGAAGTGAAGATCGGTTGAACGAGACCGGATGAACGAGTTTTCGCGGCCCACGGGGTCGCATCAGTGAATCGGCGGGCCGCGTTGCCGGGAGTTGCAGCGCGTGCCTTTGCCGTCAGGAGGAGGGCATGAACATGAGTGAACAGGCCGTGCTGGCAGGATTGGGCGACGCCGATCTCGCACGCGAGGAAGCCGCGGCGCAACGTCGCATCAAACAACGTCGCGCGCTGGTGATTTTCCTGCGCGTGGCGATTCTGGTGATCGGGCTCGGCGGCTGGGAACTGGCCGCGCGCGTGGGCTGGATCGATCCGTTTTTCTTCTCGCAGCCGACGCTGATCGTGCAGCAGATCTATGACTGGTGCGTGGAAGGCACTTCGCAGGGACCGCTCTGGACGCAGGTGCTCGTCACGCTCGAGGAGACGGTGCTCGGCTTCTTTATCGGGGGGATTGCCGGGGTCATTTGCGGCATCGTGCTCGGACGCAACAAGCTGCTCTCGGACGTGTTCAGCCTCTACATCCAGATCGCGAACTCGATCCCGCGCGTGGTGCTCGGTTCGATCTTCGTGATTGCCTTCGGCCTGGGCATGGCCTCGAAGGTCGCGCTGGCCGTGGTGATGGTGTTCTTCGTGGTGTTTGCCAACGCCTTCCAGGGCGTGCGCGAAGCGGACCGTTACATGATCGCGAATGCGCAGATTCTTGGCGCGTCGCGTCGTCAGGTCACGATGTCGGTGGTGATTCCGTCGGCCCTGTCGTGGATTCTCGCGAGCTTGCATGTGAGCTTCGGCTTCGCACTGGTGGGTGCCGTCGTCGGTGAATTCCTCGGCTCGAAGCAGGGCATCGGGCTGCTCATCTCGACCGCGCAGGGGGCTTTCAATGCCAGCGGCGTATTCGCGGCGATGATCGTGCTCGCGGTGGTGGCGCTGGGCGCGGACTATCTGCTTACATCGCTCGAGCGCCGTTTGCTGAAGTGGCGGCCGGCCGCGTTCACGACCGAGTAAGCGCGACCTTGCCCGATGTGGCAAGACAAAGCAACGCGGCGCCACCTTCGCAGGTGGCGCCGCTTTTCCTTTGGAGACGCGCCGGCGCATCGTCCGGCGCGTGTCGGTCAGATGTTGAGCTTCGTGACCTTCGTGCCTTCCACGTTCAGGTTGGCCATCAGGCCGGCATTGGTCATCACGATCACTTCCACCGGCGACGTCGCCGTATTCAGATCGACGGCGCCGTTCGCGCCGACCTTGACCAGCGCGACCGAGGCGTCGGCGCCGGCCGTCCAGCCGTCGGTGCGCTGGAATTTATCGAGGGCGTCCTGCGTCATGAACAGGAAGATCACGGCCTTCGACTGCGCGCCGATCTGCAGGCCGAACGACGCCGTCACGGTGTTGTAGTAACCCCTGGTCGCACCGCCCACACGCAGCGCGCCTTCGCCATATTCGCCGCCCACGACGAAGCCCGCTTGCAACACCGACGGGAACACCAGCACGCCGCGGGCCTTGTTCACGAGCTCGCGCGAGCCCTTCACCGACGCATACATCTTGTCGAGCGCGCCGTTGACGGCGGCGTCGATTTCACGGCGCTTGTTCGCGTTGGCGCCGGGCGCGCTGTCGCCCTTGTCAGCTTGCGACGGCGTGGTCGTGGTACAGCCGGCCAATGCGAAAGCGGCGGCGGCGACAGCGACGGAAGTTTTCATCAGGAATTCGCGTTTTTGCATTTTCTCCCTCCAGGTAGCGTGTACCGCCTCGCGGGGGCGGGGCGGCTTGGATGCGGATAAAACGTCATGCCGTCGGGCGGCCCCACAGGGCCCCGCGTCGCGGCAGTGAAGCGGATGATAAGGGCAATGTTTCGGCATCCGATGTGACTGCGACGACGTTTACGGCTTCGCATTCAGGCACGTACTGCGTGCGGCCCGTCGCGCCGGTATCTCGCGATATTGCACGGTTACGAGATCCGGGCGCGGCGCATCGGCATGACGACGATTATGCGGTCTCTGTCGGTATTGTCAAGAAAAGCACGCATTAAGTTCCGCTAACTTGTTGCTAACGTCGGCTAACTTGTAGGAGTCCGCCTACGTGCACTTGCGCATGTATTCTTCCTTGAGCGCCTTGCGCGGGTTTGTGCGTGTAGGAATGTCGACGCGATTGCCCTCGGGCGAATCGACGCGCTTCTTGCGCGTGTACACCGGCTTGTCCGGCGTGTTGGCGATCTTGTCGGCGAGGGCGCGGCATTCGTCGCGAAGCGAGGGGGAGGCGGCGCCCGCCGCGCTGGCCTGGGCGGCGGCCTGATCGCGTGCGGCTTGCGAGCATTGCTCGGGAGGAAGTGAACGACCGAGGCTGTCGAAGCACACTGGCGTCTGCGCGAATGCGATGCCGCTCGCACCGAACAGTATCGCGGCGGCGGCGGTTTGCCACCAGTGCCGGGACAGACGTTTCGGAGTCCTTGCACTTGCGTCGGGCGGTACCGGCGCGAGGGCGGGGCGAGCGCAGGACAAGCACATCGGGGACAGCGTGGCGGTGCGGCGTGGCATCGTCGATCTCCTCAATGGACCCCGCCGTTGCGCGGGTGACCTATTCTGGCATCGCCCCGGTCGGATTGTCGATAGCCGCGACACGGTGTCGCGCGCCCGATAAATAGGTACGGTCGGCTGACGTTGTCGGCGCCGTTACGATCGAGTGACGGCACGGGTGCAACGCATTGAAAAGACTGACTACGCTTGGTGAATTGGCGCGCCCGACTGGAATCGAACCAGTGACCCTCGGCTTCGGAGGCCGATACTCTATCCCCTGAGCTACGGGCGCTATGCAGACCACCGGTGAGGAGTGCGCGAACGCGCTACCGGCAGGCAAAGAGGTAGAAGCATAGCGGTTTTGCGGCGCGCCGTCCATGCCCCGTGCATCGTCCTGCCCAACAATGCGGCATTTCGTTGCCGCAAGCCGCTCCGGCGCGGATTTCCTGTGGTTGCGTCAGGGCCGCAATTTGCGCACGAAGCACGCGGAACACCGCTTTGCCTTTCGCGTAAGTTAGGGAAAATACGGGACTTTTGCGGCGTCCGCGCACCGCCTTGGCGTGTCATCCGCCGAGGGATTGTTGCTACAATGGTTCGTTATTTTGACTGGATGGCGCAAAGGCCTGTCGGCCGTCCGGTGTGATGCACTCGGTTTCCACAAAAACTATTGAGAGATCCCGCATGAGTGAAGCACATAACGAGCACGAGTCTCCGATCAAAACACCCAAGCAGCTCATCGCCGCCGTCGTTGCAGGTTTTCTGGTTCCGATCGTCATCATCGTCCTGCTGGTCAATTACGTAGGCAACAGCACCCTTCCCGCCGCAGGCAGTTCCGCCATGACCGAAAAGGCCATCGCCGAGCGCATCGCGCCCGTGGCCAAGGTCGAAGTCAAGGACGCCAACGCGCCACGCGTTTATCAGACGGGCGAGCAACTCTACAAGGCCGTTTGCGCTGCCTGCCACGCGTCGGGCGCGGCCGGTGCCCCGAAGGTCGGCACCGACGAATGGGCACCGCGCATCAAGCAGGGCTACGACGAAATGCTCAAGATCGCGCTGGCCGGCAAGGGCGCCATGCCGCCGCGCGGCGGCACCAGCCCCGACGATGTGACCGACTACGAGATCGGCCGCGCCATCGTCTATATGGCGAACGCCTCCGGTGGCAAGCTGCAAGAGCCGGCGGCGCCGGCCCAACCGGCGCCGGCCGCCTCCGGTGCCAGCGCTGCCGCCCCGGCATCGGGGGCTCCGGCCGCCGACGCCGGCGCAGCCGCGACCGCCGCCGCGGCCATGGCCGCGCTCAAGACGCCCGCCCCGGCTGCGGCCAGCGCGGGCAGCAATCTCGAGGCCGGCAAGAAGCTTTACGACACGGTTTGCATGGCCTGTCACGCCGCCGGCGTGATGAACGCCCCGAAGTTCGGCGACAAGGCCGCGTGGGCACCACGCATCGCCACCGGCATCGAAACGCTGCACAACGCGGCCCTCAAGGGCCTGAACGCCATGCCGGCGAAGGGCGGCGCCACCAATGCGTCGGACGACGACGTCAAGGCCGCCGTGGATTACATGGTGAGCGCGGCGAAGTAACCGGCCGGACGCCAGTGTGATGAAAAATCCCCGCTTCGGCGGGGATTTGCTTTTTGCTGCCGCTGCCGACGCAACGGTCCATGCGGCCGATGGCCCGGCGACAGGCCCGACACGCCCTAAACGCGCACGACCAACTGCGGATCGAATGCCGTGTTCTCGATGCGTCCCTCAAAGCAGTAACCACGCGGATTGCACAGCACGCGCGTGCGGCCGACCCGGTAATCGAACGAATCGTGCGTATGGCCATGGACCCACAATGCGGCGTCCGACTGATCGACGAACGACGTCAAATCCGAAATGAACGCCGGGTTCACGGGGGACCCGGCAAAGCGTGGATGAATACTCTGTGGCGTGGGGGCATGGTGCGTCACGATCACCGTCGGCCCCTCATGGGGCGTGGCGAGTGCGCGCGAGAGCCAGGCGACATTCTCGCGACATAGCGCGGCCGAGTCGTCCGGCGAGAAAAACGGCAGATCGGACCACGGCGCCGCGGGGTCGCCCACCCGGATGCGCGTGAAGTCGCGCACGAACTTCTTCGATTCCTCGATGACCATGTCGTGCTTGCCCTCGGCGTCGTACAGCGCGAAATCGGTCCAGAGGGTGGTGCCGATGAAACGTACGCCATCAATCACCACGGCCCCCCGTTCGAGCAAATGCACCTGGGTGCCCGCCGTCAGGCGCCGCAGCTCGGCAAGCGTGCCCGCGAGCGTGGCGCCGTAGAACTCATGGTTGCCAGCTACGTAGATGACGGGGCGCGAAAGTTGCTTCGCCCACTCGATGGCTTGCGCCGGACGGCTGATGTCGCCGGCGAGGATCGTGACGTCGGCATCGACGTCGGGAATGGCCAACGGCGCCACGGACAAATGCAGGTCTGACAGGATATGCAGTCTCACGCACCACGCTCCACAAAAACTCGGGGATGGGTGCCGCACACGCGCGTCGCAACGGTGTGTGCCGGACGCATTGCCAGCGGTGCGCCGCAGGTGTGGGCATTGGATCGAAATCGACGCAAACCGCGTGACGTTTCGCCCGTTTTTTACCGACTATCGCCCGCGCCGCGCCGATGGTCAAGATGTCTTTGGCTTCGAAAGGCTGCCCTCCTATAGTGAAACTTCACCTGACGAGTGGAGACGAGCCTATGCGAAAACTGTTGGTTGCTGTCCTGCTTTGTTTGACCGGTCTGACGGGGATGGTCGTGGCGTCGAGCCCGGCGGCCGCGTGTGACCCAACGTCTTCGAGTGGTGGCAAATAGCAGCAAGCATTGACTTCACGGCGTGCCTGCCGCCGCCGACAGCCCCGGCATGGACACCGCCGTTCCTCAGGCCAGCCCCCGCACGCGGGGGCTTATTCATGTCAGGCACCGGTCGACGACGGCGTTTTGTTGGCGCCACCGGCGAGCATCGCCTTCAGGCTGGCGAGCCGGTCCTTGGGCGACATCGGGGCGTCTTCGGGCGGCGGAGGCGGCGCTTCGTCGAGTTGCATCTCGGGCACGAAGCGCGAGATTTCGCACGAATAGGTCTCGCGCGCCCGCTTGCGCTTCTTGCACCACGACAACTGAAGCGAGCGTTGCGCGCGGGTGATGCCAACGTACATCAGGCGGCGCTCTTCCTCGATCTTCTCGGCGGTGACCTCTTCGTCATCGCGAATGTGCGGCAGGATGCCTTCCTCCACGCCCACGAGGAAGACATGCGGATACTCGAGGCCCTTGGAGGCGTGCAGCGTCGACAGGCGCACGGCGTCCGGGTCGTCGCCGTCGCGCCCTTCGAGCATCGACATCAGCGCGATGGTCTGCGTGAGTTCCATCAGGCTCTTGCCGTCGTCGTCGAGCCCGTCGGCGGTGTCGAAGCCGGTCGTCTGCGCTTCGTCGCCGCGCGTGCCCTTGCGCTTCATCCATTCAAGGAATTCGAGCACGGTCGTCCAGCGCGACTGGGCCTGGCGTTCGTCGAACGTATCGTAGAGGTAGGCCTCGTAGTGAACGCCTTCCATGAGATCGTCGATGACCTCGTTGGCCGGATCGCGCGCCGCGCGCGCCGCAATGCGCTGAATGAAGTCGCAGAACGCGCGCAGCGGTTCGAGCTGACGCGGTTGCAGCCGCGCTTCCACGGCGCCCATGTAGACCGCCTCGAACAGCGAGACCTTGGCCTGCCCCGCGAAGCCGCCCAGCACTTCCAGCGTGGTGCTGCCCACGCCGCGACGCGGGGTGGTGACGGCGCGAATGAATGCGGGGTCGTCGTCGGGATTGGCGAGCAGGCGCAGGTACGCGCACAGATCCTTGATTTCGGCCTTGTCGAAGAACGACTGTCCGCCCGAGAGAACGTACGGAATGCGTTCGCGCCGCAGCACCTGTTCGAAGATGCGCGCCTGGTGGTTGCCGCGGTACAGGATCGCGTAATCGCGAAACTCCGCGCGCCGCTCGAACTTGTGCGCCGAGAGCCGGAACACGACCGACTCGGCTTCGTGTTCTTCGTCGTTCATCGCGGTCACGGTGATCGGATCGCCCAGGCCGTGCTCGCTCCACAACTTCTTCTCGAAGATTTTCGGATTCTTCGCAATGACGTTGTTCGCCGCCGTGAGAATGCGCGACGTCGAGCGATAGTTCTGCTCGAGCTTGATGACCTTGAGCGTGGGGAAGTCGACCTGCAACTGCTTGAGGTTCTCGAGCGTGGCGCCGCGCCAGCCGTAGATTGCCTGGTCGTCGTCGCCCACGGCGGTGAATGCCGCGCGCTTGCCCGCGAGCAGCTTGAGCAGCAGATACTGGCAGGTGTTGGTGTCCTGGTATTCGTCGATGAGCAGATAGCGCAGCTTGTTCTGCCAGCGATCACGCACTTCCTCGTCGCGCTCGAAGAGCTGCGCGGGCAGCCGGATCAGATCGTCGAAATCGACGGCCTGGTAGGCCTGCAACGTCGCCATGTAATTGCGATAGACCAGGGCTGCCTGATGCTCGTCGGCGGTCTCGGCCGCGGCCAGCGCCACGTCGGGCGTGACCATGCCGTTTTTCCACAGGGAGATGGCGGTCTGCACGCCGCGGATCATCGCCTTGTCGGTCGTGCCCAATTGCTCCTGGATCAGGCCGAAGCAGTCGTCGGCATCGAGAATCGAGAACTGCGGCTTCAGACCGACGTGTTCCGCCTCGCGGCGCAAAATCTGCACGCCCAGCGAGTGGAACGTGCAGATCGTGAGCTGATTGACGGGCACCTTGCGCCCCTCCTTGCCGGGCGTGGTGAGTGTCTTGCCTTCGAGCTGCTTGGCCACGCGTTCGCGCATTTCGGCGGCGGCCTTGTTCGTGAACGTGACGGCGGCGATGTGCTTCGGCTCAAATCCCTTCGCTTCGATGAGCCACGCGATCTTTTGCGTGATGACGCGGGTCTTGCCGCTGCCCGCCCCGGCCAGCACGAGGCACGGGCCGTCGAAGTAGTGCGTGGCTTCGTTCTGGGCGGGATTGAGCGGAAAGGACGACATGGTGTGAAGCGGATGGGGTGAGCGCGGCAAGACGCGGGCGGTGCCGGCCATGTGCTGGCGTGCGCGGTGGTGGGCAAGTCTATCACGCGCGGCGCCCCCGTCCGGCACGTGAGCGCGACGCTTCAGTCGCGCCGGTTTCACCCCGCGAACGCGCTTCCCGTCGGGGCCCGCCGACTGTGGGGCGCGCGCGACGCCGGGTGGCGCGGCCGGTGCCGCGCGCTGGCGTCGACATAGACCGGGTGCCTATAATGCAAAACGTTGCCATCGTGGTGAGGTCGCCGTGCAATGTCCAACTTGTGGGACGAACAACGCGCCGCGCGCGCTGCACTGTGAGAAGTGCGGCGCCAGACTCGCGGATGCCGAGCCGGGTTTCCGGGGCGAGGGTCTCGCGGCGGGCGCCGTGGCCGGCGCGACGGCCGACGCTGCCGACAGCCGCCTGAGCGATTCGGCAAAGGCCACGGGTGCCGCCGGTGCCGCGTCGGCGACGCCCCCGAAGCGGGCTCGCGACCGGCGCGATCGGAAGGATGAGGAGCCGGGCTGGCTCAACGGCGCACTCGTTTTCGGTACCGCGGTGTTCGCCGCCATCGCGCTGCTTGGCATCTGGTGGAATCTGCGCGCGCCCTATGTCGACCCCGCACCCAAGGCGCCCGAGGGCATTGCGGTCGCGCCGTTCAACAATGGCAACGACGCGCCGTCGGCCGCCGCGCCGGGCGATACAGGCGCAGGCGCGCCGAACGAGGCGTCGGCCGCGCAGGCCAGGGCGCAGGCGCTCGCGGCGATCGATGCCGCAGCGTCCGGCGCCGCCGCCGATGTCGCGGCCGCGAGTCAGAGCGCGGCGCCGCTGACGGCGTCGGCCGCCACGGCGGCATTGACCGCCGCGGCGACCCAGGTGACGCCTCCCGCGCCGTCCGCCACCCAGTCCGCCAACGCCCCAGACGAGATGATGCAATTGTTGAGTCGACGCGTCGCGGGCGGCAAGTCATCTCAGCCGCCGACCGCCCCGTCGGATCTGCCGGCGCATTACGATGCGAACGACATCGGCGCGATTGCCGCGCAGAATACGCCGCCGGCGAGCGCCTCGGCGCCGCTGGCCGCCTCCGCGCCATCGGCCGCGAGCACGATCGCCGCCGCGCTTGCGCGATGCGAGCGCTATCGCTGGTACGAA
Source organism: Pandoraea sp. E26 (assembly GCF_000681415.1). NCBI lineage: Bacteria > Pseudomonadati > Pseudomonadota > Betaproteobacteria > Burkholderiales > Burkholderiaceae > Pandoraea > Pandoraea sp. E26. Next base: position 40,327 of record NZ_AYXJ01000028.1, on the reverse strand, counting down.
GTGATACCGAAGCAACGCTGCATCTGGGCCATCTGCAATGGCAGGTGGGGCCGCGACGGATGTCCGGCGGGCGCCAATCCGGGGGAATCGCACTGACGGTATTTGTGCCAAATTGACAGTCCCCGGCTTTCCCCGTAAAGTGCGCGAGCGTGGTCGGGAGAGCGCACCGGGAAGCACATGCCGGGGCCGCCGAAGGGGTAATACCCACAAACTCTCAGGCATCAAGGACCGTCCACGCCGAAGGCTTTGCCTTCGATCTCTGGAGAGCGGTCGCGGCGTGCAGGGCACGCGGGCGATCCACCGAAGGGGCTGGCGGGATCGACATGGCGTGCGCGAGGCACACCGATCCGCCGGGCAATCTCTCAGGTACCAAGGACAGAGGGGTCATCTCGCCAACTGGCATTGCGTTGGGCACGTGTACGGACACGCGCCCCACGCGGTAAGTGCCGGTCGTCGAGATGACCCCTTTTGCATTTTCGGACGCTGGTCTCCGAAGATCCCGAACCTCGACACCTGACGGCCCGACGCCCCGATGACCGATCTCAAACGTACCCCGCTCAACGACACGCACCGCGCCGCCGGCGCTCGCATGGTTGACTTCGGCGGCTGGGACATGCCCGTGAACTACGGCTCCCAGATCGAAGAACACAACGCCGTGCGCACCGACGCCGGCATGTTCGACGTCTCGCACATGTGCGTGGTCGACCTGCACGGCTCGGGCTGCCGCGAATTCCTGCGGTATGCCGTGGCCAACAACGTCGACAAGCTGCAAACCCCGGGCAAGGCCCTCTACACGTGCATGCTCAATCCGGGCGGCGGCGTGATCGACGATCTCATCGTCTATTTCATCGCCGAAGACTGGTTCCGCATCGTCGTGAACGCCGGCACGGCCGACAAGGACCTCGCCTGGCTCGGCCAGCTCAACGCCCACGGCGACTACAACCTCACCCTCATTCCGCGCCGCGACCTGTCGATCGTGGCGGTGCAGGGGCCGAACGCGCGCGCCAAGGTCTGGCAGGCCGTGCCGGGCAGCCAGGCGGCGAGCGAAGCGCTCAAGCCGTTCAACGCCGCGTTCGCCAAGGACACCGCCTTCGGCGAGCTGATGATCGCCCGCACGGGCTACACCGGCGAAGACGGCTTCGAGGTGATCGTGAATGCCGATCACGTGGTGGCCCTGTGGAAGGCGCTGGTCGCGCAAGGCGTGCGTCCGGCCGGCCTCGGCGCGCGCGACACGCTGCGTCTGGAAGCCGGCATGAATCTGTACGGACAGGACATGGACGACGACGTCTCGCCGCTCGACGCCGGCCTGGGCTGGACCGTGGAGAAAGAGAGCGAGCGCACGTTCGTCGGCAAGGACTCGCTGATCTCGCGCGGCCAGACGTGGCGCTTCGCGGGCCTCGTGCTCGACGGCAAGGGCGGCGTGCTGCGCGCCCATCAGGTCGTGGTGACCGACGCCGGCAACGGCGAAATCACCAGCGGCACCTTCAGCCCGAGCCTGCAGCAATCGATCGCCTTTGCTCGGCTGCCGAAGGGCGTTCCCGACGGCGCCATCGTGCAGGTGCAAATTCGTGACAAGCAATTACCCGCACGTGTGGTCAAATTACCGTTCGTGCGTCACGGCAAGGCCGTGGTGGCCTGAGCAACACACCGGCACCACGGCACGGCGACACGATTTTCCGATAACCGAATACCCCAATCACTGAATTCCGGAGCGTCAACATGGCGAATATCCCCGACAACCTGAAGTACACCGAATCCGACGAGTGGGCCCGTCTCGAAGCCGACGGCACCGTGACCGTGGGCATCACCGATTTCGCGCAGGAATCGCTGGGCGACATCGTGTTCGTGGAGCTGCCGGACACCGGCCGCACCGTCGCCCGGGACGAGGCATCGTGCGTGATCGAGTCGGTCAAGGCCGCCGCCGACGTGCACGCGCCGATCAGCGGCGAGATCATCGAGACGAACGCCGAAGTGCCGGGCTCGCCCGACATCGTCAACGCCGACGCTTACGGCAACTGGCTGTTCCGCGTGAAGCCCTCGAATCCGGCCGAGCTCGAAAAACTGCTGAGCCCGGAAGCCTACGCGAAGAAGATCGGCGCCTGACGTTGCCGAACGACGCCCCGCGGGCTCCGGCTCGCGAGGCGTCGCCAGCCCGGCACCGTTACCTGCCCTTCGCGCACCACGCGCACCACGCGTACCCGCGCAACCGAGCAACTGAGATATCCCGCCGTCACTTGCCGTGATCGAACGAGAGAACTGACCCATGAACGCCTTGACTGACCTGCAAGCGCCGCGCCGCTCGCTCACCGAGCTCGAGCAGCGCGAGAACTTCTCCGCGCGCCACATCGGCCCGGACACCCCCGAACAACAAGCCATGCTCACCGAGCTGGGCTATGCCTCGCGCGCCGCGTTGATCGACGCGGTCGTGCCGGCCTCGATCCGCCGCGACGGCGAGCGCTTCGCCGCATCGCTCGGCCAGTTCGCCGCCGCGAAGACCGAGTCGCAGGCACTTGCGCAATTGCGCGCGCTGGCCGACCAGAACCAGGTCTTCAAGTCGTTCATCGGTCAGGGCTACTACAACACCTTCACGCCGGGCGTGATCCTGCGCAACGTGCTGGAGAACCCGGCCTGGTACACGGCTTACACCCCGTATCAGCCGGAAATCTCGCAGGGCCGCCTCGAAGCGCTGCTCAATTACCAGCAGATGATCATCGACATGACGGGGCTGGCGATCGCCAACGCGTCGATGCTCGACGAGGCGACCGCCGCCGCCGAAGCGATGACGCTGGTCAAGCGCACCGGCAAGTCGAAGTCCAACACGTTCTTCGTGGCGGACGATGTGCTGCCGCAAACCATCGAAGTGGTGCAAACGCGCGCCAAACCGCTCGGCATCGAAGTCCAGGTCGGTCCCGTGGCCGCCGCCGCCGAAGTCGAGGCGTTCGGCGTGCTGGTGCAATACCCGGGCGTGGGCGGCGACGTGCGCGATTTCCGCGCGCTGGCCGACACGATCCATGCGAAGGGCGGCATGCTGGTCGCCGCCGCGGACCTGCTCTCGCTCGCGTTGCTCACGCCGCCGGGCGAGTGGGGCGCCGACGTTGCCGTCGGCAACAGCCAGCGCTTCGGCGTGCCGATGGGCTTCGGCGGCCCGCACGCCGCCTACCTGGCCACGCGCGACGAACTCAAGCGCTCGATGCCCGGTCGTCTGGTCGGCGTGTCGGTCGACTCGCAGGGCAAGCCGGCGCTGCGATTGGCGCTGCAAACGCGCGAGCAGCACATCCGCCGCGAGAAGGCCACCTCGAACATCTGTACCGCGCAGGCGCTGCTCGCCATCATGGCCAGCATGTACGCCGCGTATCACGGCCCGCAGGGCCTGCGTGTAATCGCCGAGCGCGTGCACCGTCTGACGGCCGTGCTGGCCGCCGGTCTTGCCGCCCTGGGCGCCGCGCCGCGAAACGCCACGTTCTTCGACACGCTGACCGTGCCGGTGGCCGGCCGCGCCGACAGCATTCACACCGTGGCCGCCGCCCGCCGTTTCAACCTGCGTCGCGAGGACGCCGATACGGTCGGCATCTCGCTCGACGAGACCAGCACGCGCGACGACGTGATCGCGTTGTGGGAAGTGGTCGCAGAGGGGCTCGGCAAGCAAGCCGTCTCGCTGGACTTCGACGCCATCGAAGCCACCGTCTCGAACGGTTATCCGGCGGCGCTCGCGCGCCAGAGCGCGTATCTCACGCATCCGGTGTTCAATCGCTATCACTCCGAGCACGAAATGCTGCGTTACCTGCGCAGTCTCTCGGACAAGGATCTGGCGCTCGATCGCACGATGATCCCGCTCGGCTCGTGCACGATGAAGCTCAACGCCACCTCGGAGATGCTGCCGGTGACGTGGCCGGAATTCGGCCAGATTCACCCGTTCGCCCCGGCCGACCAGACGGTGGGCTACCGCACCATGATCGACCAGCTCGAGCGCATGCTCGTGGCCGCGACCGGCTATGCGGCGGTGTCGTTGCAGCCGAACGCCGGCTCGCAGGGCGAGTACGCAGGCCTGCTGATCATTCAGGCGTATCACGCCTCGCGCGGCGAAGCGCATCGCGACATCTGCCTGATCCCGGCGTCGGCGCACGGTACCAACCCGGCATCGGCCCAGATGGCGGGCATGCAGGTCGTGGTGGTCGCGTGCGATGCCAATGGCAACGTCGATCTGGCCGACCTGCAGGCGAAGGCCGAGCAGCATCGCGACCGCCTGGCCGCGATCATGATGACGTACCCGTCCACGCACGGCGTGTTCGAGGCGGGCGCGCGCCAGATCTGCGAAATCGTGCATGCGAACGGCGGCCAGGTGTATGTCGACGGCGCCAACATGAACGCGATGGTCGGCCTGTGCGCACCCGGCGAATTCGGTGGCGACGTGTCGCACCTGAACCTGCACAAGACGTTCTGCATTCCGCACGGCGGCGGCGGCCCCGGCGTGGGGCCGGTCGCTGTCGGCGCCCATCTGGCGAAGTTCCTGCCGAACCAGCGTTCGACCGGGTATTCGCGCGATGCCGAAGGTATCGGCGCCGTGTCGGGCGCTCCGTACGGTTCGGCCTCGATCCTGCCGATCTCGTGGATGTATGTGGCGATGATGGGTGCGAAGGGCCTGACGGCCGCCACCGAAACCGCCATTCTCAACGCCAACTACCTCGCGAAGAAGCTCGCGCCGCACTACCCGGTGCTGTACACCGGGCCGGGCGGGCTGGTGGCGCACGAGTGCATTCTCGACCTGCGTCCGCTCAAGGACACCAGCGGCATCACCGTCGACGACGTGGCCAAGCGACTGATGGATTTCGGCTTCCATGCGCCGACGATGAGCTTCCCGGTGCCGGGCACGCTGATGGTCGAGCCGACGGAATCGGAGTCGAAGCACGAACTCGACCGCTTCATCGAGGCGATGGTCACGATCCGCGAGGAAATCCGCGCGGTGGAAGAGGGACGCGCGGACCGCGAGGACAATCCGCTCAAGCACGCGCCGCACACGGCCGACGTGGTGACCGCCGACGAATGGACGCACGCCTACGCGCGCAGCCAGGCAGCGTATCCGGTCAAGGCGCTGCGCGAGCGCAAATACTGGCCTCCGGTCGGACGCGCCGACAACGTGTATGGCGACCGGAACCTGTTCTGCGCCTGCGTGCCGATGAGCGACTACGAGTGATCGTCGCGTAGTTCGGACACACGGGGGCCGGCAGCAACATTGCCGGCCCCTTTTTGTCTCTCCGGATGCGGCTTCGGACGTCACGCGGTCGTGGCGGACCTGCCGCGGCCGACGAGTCATCTTCACGTTTCAGATCTTCAGGAAAGCCTCATGGCCGTTTCAGTTTTCGATTTGTTCAAGATCGGTATCGGACCGTCGAGTTCGCATACCGTCGGGCCCATGCGCGCCGCGCTGATGTTCGTTCAGGGACTGGAGCGCGACGGCCTGTTGCCCCAGGTGGCGTCGGTTCGCGCCGAGTTGTATGGCTCGCTGGGCGCGACCGGCAAGGGACACGGCACCGACAAGGGCGTGCTGCTCGGCTTCATGGGCGAAGCGCCCGATACGGTCGATCCGTCGACGATTGCCGCGCGGCTGGCCACGCTGCGCAAGTCGAAGGTGCTGTCGATTCTCGGTCGCCACGATGTGCCGTTCGTCGAAAAGGAACACATGGTGTTCTATCGTCGCGAAGCGATGGCCGAGCACCCGAACGGCATGAAATTCCATGCCTTCGACGGTGCGGGCAACACCTTGCGCGAAGGACGCTATCTGTCGGTCGGCGGTGGCTTCGTCGTGACGGCGGGCGCGTCGAACGCGCAGGTGCTCTCGGCGCACGATCAGCTGCCGTACCCGTTCCGCACGGGCAAGGAACTGCTCGAGATGTGCCGCGCCAGCGGCAAGACCATCGCCCAGTTGATGTGGGAGAACGAGAAGGTCTGGCACCAGGGCGATACGGCGGAAGCGGACATCCGTCGTGGGTTGCTCAATATCTGGCATGTGATGCAGTCGTGCGTGACGCGCGGTTGCGGCATCGGCAACGACGAGGCCGACGGCGAACTGCCCGGGCCGCTCCATGTGCGGCGTCGCGCGCCGGAGTTGTACCGCCAGCTCACGCAGCGCGCGGAACGCACGCTGTCCGACCCGTTGTCGGTGATGGACTGGGTGAACCTGTACGCGATCGCCGTCAACGAAGAGAACGCGGCGGGCGGGCGCGTCGTGACGGCGCCGACGAACGGCGCGGCCGGCATCATCCCGTCGGTGCTTCACTACTACGACCGCTTCGTGCACGGCGCGAACGAGCAGGGCGTGATCGATTTCCTGCTCACGGCGGGTGCCATCGGCATTCTCTACAAGCTCAACGCGTCGATTTCGGGCGCGGAGGTCGGCTGCCAGGGCGAGGTCGGCGTGGCCTGTTCGATGGCGGCAGGCGCGCTTGCGGCCGTGCTGGGCGGCACGGTCGAGCAGGTCGAGAATGCGGCCGAAATCGGCATGGAGCACAACCTCGGCCTGACGTGCGATCCGGTGGGCGGATTGGTGCAGATTCCATGCATCGAACGCAACGCCATGGCGTCGATCAAGGCCGTGAACGCCGCACGGATGGCGCTGCGCGGCGATGGCGCTCACTATGTGTCGCTCGACTCCGTCATCAAGACGATGCGCGAGACGGGCGCCGACATGAAGACCAAGTACAAGGAGACGGCGCGCGGCGGATTGGCGGTGAATATCGTCGAGTGCTGACACGGCGCCACGTCGCGCACGTGTCGGTGAACGATGCGCGTGCGACGCACGGGCCGCATGCGCGCGCCGTAAAAGACGTTTCAGCTGTCGCGCCGTTGCCGGTCCTGCCGGTCAATCGAACACGCCTCACGGGAATCCCGTGGGGCCTTTTTTCGTCTTTGGGCGAGTGATTTCTGATTTCGCGCGAACCCTTCGAAAGTTCCGGGCGTTTCCTAATCCCCGGTGTCGAGACGTCATCGAGAATGGCAAGTTTTGACGACTTTGCTGTCACGCCCGATGCGGCGCGAGGCGCTCAGACGAAAGGAGTTCGACCATGCGAAAGCAACAATCCGGGATCTTCCTGATCTCGGCGGCGATTGCCGTCGCCGTGCTGGGGGTGATGATTTCCTTCTGGGGCGTGCATCAGGCAAGGCAGATGCGTACCGAAAAGGCCGAGCGCATGGGCGAAGCGCTGAAGCTCATGGGCGACAAGGTGCAGAGCTTCGTGGTGGAGCATCACAACGCCATCGTGGCATTGCTGGGCCCATCGGCAAAGCCGTTCACGGTCCGGGGCGTTACCTTTGAAAGGCGCCAGGATTGGCTCGGCCGGCCCAGCATCGACAATCTGACGGCGAGCAGGCTGCTCACGGCCACCAACGCCACCGGCATGGGCACGCGCCCGCCGGGAAGCCGAGGCGAATACGGCATTCACGTGTATCTCGAATGCGACAAGACCACAAATGTGTGCAACATCGAAACGCTCACCTACATCGACACACCGATCTACAAGACCTACGGCGCCGCTCCCGACTGGGACGCCGCGGCGGTCGCCGTGCGCAAGATCGGCGCACTGGGCGGCATTCAGCACGACGGAGGTCAGGTGTTCCGGTTCCTCGATTCGTCCGGTCAAACCGGGACCGTCGCAAGCCCGCTCGGAAAGCCGGGACTCATCGCGGTGCGCGGGGGCTATTCGACCAGTGCGATGGACGTTTACGTCCGGCGCGATGGCTCGACGATGCGGGGACCGCTCGATTTCGAAGAGAGGGACGCGCAGGGCGGGAGGGTCAAGCGGCACGACATTGTCGGCGTGGGCAAACTCGACGCGGAGCGACTCAGTGGCACATCGTTGACTGCCAGCGCGGCGACCGTCAGTGGCCCGCTCGTCGCGAACTCGGCGACGCTTCAGGGCCAGCTCGACATGGGGGGCAATGGAGCGAACCATAGCATCGTGGGCGCGCAGGATATCAGTGGCACCGGCACGTTACGTATGGGCGCCATGGAACTCACCGGCCCGGCGGGCGCGCAAAGCCTGGTCGTGGGAGGACCTGCGAACGTCGGCGCGCGGCTGAGCGTGGCGGGGGATACCGTGCTGGAAGGGAAGCTGAGCGCGAAGAACGGCGCGAAGCTCGACGGGAAGCTCGAAATGTCGGGCAATGACATCGTCAAGGCCGACAAGGTCGAGGCCGACCTGTTCCGCTCGGCGAAGGGCGTGGTCGAGCTCAACGGCGCCAAGCAGCAGGGCGAGGAGTGCCACGTCTGGGGATTGACGCGCGACGCCGACGGCCGGCTGCTTTCGTGCCAGCGCAGTCGGCCGGGCAGCAACACGTGGCATTGGAAACTGGCGAGCACCCCCGGCAGCGTGACGGATGTGCCGACCTACATCGTCAAGGAGATCGAAAAACTCGTCCGGGTCGACGACCACTGGAAAGTCACGCGCTATTCGCTGACGCCGTCGCGTGCGGGGCTGAGGTTGGGATCGGCGCTCTACTTCTACGTGGCGTCCCAATCCGACGCCACGCTGCTCGCATGCGCGGTCACCAATGTGGGGCGCGGTGGCGCGTCGATCCGGCCCGGCGCCAGTCAGGGCGAGTACATCGTGACGCAGTCGCCACGCGGCACCGAGCAACTGGTGTGCCTGTCGAAAGGGGCGGGAACGCCGTACGTGCGCGAGAACGCCTGGTTCTGGCGCGGGTGGCCGACGATCGATGTTCACGGTAGCGTCGTGAAGAGCGGCTTCTGGTCCGTGCGCGATTTCGTTTCCAAACTGCCATCGATTCATCGCGACGTTCGAAAGCCGGACAAGATCCTGAAGGACACCGACACGGGGTTTGCCCGCGAGTTGAAGCAGTTGTTCGACACGTTCGGTACGTGGGCATCCGCCGGCGATCTCAATGCGCCGATCGCGCAGGGTGGCATGGGCTTTTACCGCTATACGACCCGACACCTCGGTGGAACGTCCGCGGTGCTCGTCAAGAATCCGAATGGCCCGGTGTCCTGCAAGATCAGGTCGGACTTCGCGGGCGCCTTTCTCGATCATTCGAGCGATACGATCCGGGTCGGCACACGCGCGGCGCACACCGCAGGTCCGGGCAGAACGCTCGCGGTCGACGTGCAATGTGCCTTCTCGCGCGCCAGCGATCTTCACAACAGTTCTTTCACGCCGTGCAGTCCAGGCACCTGTCCGCTTCCCTGATGGCGGCGCTCGCCTTGCACCGGTATGCGTGCACCCCCGCCGATCCACGCCCTCACACGCCCTCACACGTCCTCCGCAAACTTCCGAGCCCGGAACATCGCGGCTTTGCGACGCGTCACGCCACCGTCACATCCGGGCGATATGCTCTGCGGCGATGTCTCCTTGCCTTGTCTTTGAGCCGCCCGGCGATCGCCGAGCGGCTTTTTTTATTGGCGCGCGTCCGAACCTGCATAGGAATCGACGCAAAGTGCAGCGGCAAACTGTCGCAATGGCCCAATCCTTGAGATTCTCCGTCCCTCGCCTCTCATTTCAGAGGGGTGATGCACGATTGCGACAGGAGACGACTGACATGGAAAGCTGGGTTAAATCGATGGTGGATGCCGTCGGCGGGGTGCTGTCGGGCTACCCCCTGGTGATCGCCTTGCTCGGCGCGGGCCTTTACTTCACCGTGCGGTTCGGCGGCATACAGATCCGGGCGTTCGCGCATAGCGTTCGCCTGTTGCGAACCTCGGGTGACATTTCCGGCATATCGCCGTTTCAGGCATTCGCCACGGGGCTGGCCAGCCGCGTCGGCACCGGCAATATCGCGGGCGTGGCCGTGGCGCTGACCATCGGCGGTCCGGGCGCCATCTTCTGGATGTGGATGACGGCATTGCTTGGCATGGCGTCGGCCTTTGTCGAATCGACGCTTGCGCAGATCTTCAAGGTTGCGCATCGGGACAACACGTTCCGTGGTGGCCCCGCCTACTACATTCAGCTCGGTCTCGGCTCACGCAAGTTCGGCGTCGTTTTCGCCGTCGCGCTGTTGTTCACGTTTGGCTTCGCCCTCAACTCGGTGCAATCGCACTCCATCGCGGAGGCGCTCGAAGCGTCGTTCGGCTGGGAGCGGCAGTGGATCGGCATCGCGTTGGTCCTGCTGACCGCGCCGATCATCTATGGGGGTGTGCGGCGTGTGGCGCGCGTGGCCCAATGGATCGTTCCGGTCATGGCGGTAGCGTATCTCGGGCTTGCGGTGTTCGTTTGCCTCGCGAATCTGCACGAGCTTCCCGGCATGATCGCGTTGATCTGGCGCCATGCCTTCGGGCTGGAGCCCGCGGCGGGTGGTATCGCCGGGTATGCCGTCGGTCAGGCGGTGCTGATGGGGGTGAAGCGGGGGCTCTTCTCCAACGAGGCCGGCATGGGCAGTGCGCCAAACGCGGCGGCGGTCGCCACCACGCGGCATCCGGTTCAGCAAGGGCTCATGCAGATGCTCGGCGTGTGCTTCGACACCATCGTCGTTTGCTCGGCGACGGCATTCATGATCCTGCTCTCGGGAGAGTTCATGCCCGGCGCGGCGCCGGAAGGCGCGGTGCTCACACAGCGCGCGCTGGCCGCGCACTTCGGCGACTGGGCGGTGACCTTCACCGGCCTGACGGTATTCTTCCTGGCGTATTCCAGCGTGCTCGGCAACTACGCGTACGCGGAAGTGAACATGGACTACATGACGCAGCGACGCTGGTGCCTGCATGTCTTTCGCGCGCTGGTACTGGCGGCGGTGATGCTCGGTTCCATCGCGAGCCTGCCGCTGGTGTGGAGTTTCGCCGACGTCGGTACGGCGTTGATGGCGTTCATCAACCTGATCGCCATTGCCTTGCTGACCCGATACGCGGTGCTCGCATGGCATGACTATCGGAAACAGCGCAAAGCCGGTGTCGCCGAACCGGTATTCACGCGCGACGTGCTGCCACCCGAGTTGCGCGAACGCCTGCCGAAGGACGTCTGGTAACGTGCGCCGCGCGATGCCGCGATGACGTCGCCCGGAAAGCGGGAATCCGGCAAACGCGGAATTCAAAAGCAAGGGCCGGTGAGACGACTCACCGGCCCTTGGCGTTTGCGACTAATGAGCCGTCGTCAAACGGTCACTTGCCGCCGACCGTCTCGAGTACGGTCCACTTGCCGTCGACCACCTTGTAGAGCGTGATCGAGCCGTACTTCAGATCGCCCACCTTGTCGTAAGCCAGCTCACGCGTGGTCACGCCGGGCATGCTCGTCTTGGCCAGCGCCGGCAGGTACTTCGCCGGGTCGGTCGAGTTGGCCTTCTTCATGGCGGACATCATGGCCATGGCACCGTCATAGGCGTAGGGCGAGTAGGTTTCCGGGGCCGAGCCGAACTTCGCCTTGTAGCGCTGTTCGTAAGCGGTGCCGCCGGGCATCTTGTCGAGCGGCAGGCCGGCGAGCGAGACAACCGAGCCGTTGGCGGCGTCGCCGGCAATCTTCAGGAACGCATCCGACTTGACCATCTCGCCGGCCATCAGCGTGCTCTTCATGCCCAGCTCGCGCATCTGCTTGGCGAGCGGGCCAGCCTGGGCGTCGGCGCCGCCGTAGAAGACCATGTCCGGGTTGGCGCGCTTGAGGTTGGTCAGGATCGCGCGGAAATCCACGGCCTTGTCGTTGGCGTACTCGCGCCGCACGATCTTGCCACCGGCTGCCTTCGCCGCTTTCTCGAACTCGTCGGCCAGGCCCTGGCCGTAGGCGGTGCGATCGTCGACGATCGCGATGTTCTTGAAGCCCAGCTTCTTGACCGCGAACGTGCCCACCACCGACCCCTGCTGGATGTCCGAGGTCATCATGCGGAAGGTCGTCTTGAAACCCTGCTTCGTGTATTCCGGCGCGGTCGCCATGGCGATTTCCGGGATACCGGCGCCGGCGTAGATGCGCGATGCCGGGATCGTGGTGCCCGAGTTGAAATGGCCGAGCATGCCCTTGATGCCCGAGTCGACCAGTTTCTGCGCAACCAGCGAACCCTGACGCGGATCCGCCTGATCGTCCTCGGACTGCAACACGAACTTCACCGGCTTGCCTTCGATGGTCGGCTTGGTGGCGTTGTACTCGTCAACGGCCATCTGGATGCCGTTCTGCATGTCCTTGCCGTAGTGCGCCTGGGCGCCCGTGAGCGGTGCGGCAAAACCCAGCTTCACTTCCTGCGCCTGTTGTGCGCCGGCGGTACCGAACGCGAGCAGTCCCGCCACTGCGACTGCGCTGAGCGTAAGCTTCGATTGCATCAACCCTCTCCTTGCATGTGTATGTCGTTGAGTGGCGCGCCTGCGGGATCGCCGCGGCGCACCTTTCTTGGAATGCCATCGGCACAGGACCGGTCGATCCTGGACGGCATGCATCGCAATCAAACGCATAATGCGTCCGACGCGGCAGTATTGGATGGCTGCGCGCGCCGGTCAAGAGGGACATTTGCCGATAGAAGGTGCTACCGGGTTATGGCGTGGGTTGCGCCGCGGGCGCATCGGTGCTACCCGGCGTGGCGGGGGCGCCGTCGCGGATCTGGCGCAGGGCGGCTTCGGCCGCTTCGAAACGGGCGAGAACGTCGGCGGACGGCGCCCGGCCGAGACGACTCACGACCACGAGCGCCAGACCGCCGAGGGCGAAGCCGGGCACGATTTCGTACAGGTCGAACCAGGCGAACTGTTTCCAGATGAGCACCGTGGCGGCACCCACCACGATGCCCGCCAGCGCGCCGTTGCGTGTGACGCGGGGCCAGAGCAGGGTGGCCAGCACCAGCGGACCGAACGCCGCGCCGAAGCCGGCCCAGGCGTAGCTCACCATGCCCAGCACCCGGCTGTTCGGGTCGAGCGCCAGCAATACCGCGACGACCGCCACGGCCAGCACCATCGCGCGCCCGATCCACACGAGACGGCGTTGGCTGACCGGCCCGCGCGCAAACGTCTTGTAAAGGTCCTCCGTCAGCGCGCTCGCGCAGACGAGCAACTGGCACGACAGCGTGCTCATCACCGCCGCCAGAATCGCGGCGAGCAGAATGCCGGCGAGCCACGGCGTGAACAACTGGGTGGTCAATGCCATGAAGATCGTTTCCGGATTGGCGGCCACCCCGTCGCCGATCAGCGGACGTGCGCTATAGAACGCCAGGCCGAAGAAGCCCACCGCCACCGCGCCGGCCAGGCACAGCGTCATCCAGGTCATGCAGATGCGTCGTGCCTGCGGGATTGCGGCGGCCGAGCGTGCCGCCATGAAGCGCACGAGAATATGCGGCTGGCCGAAATAGCCGAGGCCCCACGCGAGCATCGAGATCACGCCGACGGGGGCGAGCTCCCCGAACCAGTCGGTGTGCGCGGGGTGGACCGCCGTCACGGCGGAGATCGCCGCGGCCGGGCCGCCGTCGATGGTGATCACGGCAATCGGCGTGACCACCAGCGCGGCGAACATCAACGAGGCCTGCACGGTGTCGGTCCAGCTCACCGCGAGAAAGCCGCCGATGAACACGTACGCGATGGTCGCCACGGCGCCGATCCACAGCGCTGTGCGGTAGTCGAGTCCGAACATCGTCTCGAACAGCCGCGCTCCGGCCACCACGCCGGAGGCGCAGTAAATCGTGAAGAAGATGAGGATCACGAGCGCCGTGACAATGCGCAGCACATGGCTGCTGTCGCCAAAGCGCTGCGTCAGGTATTCGGGCAATGTCAGGGCGTTGCCGCAAACCTCGGTGTGCACGCGCAGCCGCGCGGCGACCAGATGCCAGTTCGCCCATGCGCCCACGGCGAGGCCGACAGCGATCCAGACGCCCGACAGGCCACCGACGTAGATGGCGCCCGGCAGCCCAAGCAGCAGCCAGCCGCTCATGTCGGACGCCCCTGCGGAGAGCGCGGTGACGAAGCTGCCGAGGCGGCGCCCACCGAGGATGTAGTCGGAGAGATTGTTGGTGGACCGGTAACCGAGCCACCCGATCACCAGCATGAGCAGCAAATAGACGGTGAATGACACCGCAGTGGGATTCCACAGGGACATGTAGCCTCCTTGAGCGGCGGTGCGGTGCGCGTCGGACGCCGATCTCCCGGCATGACGAAAGGGGCGACAACGCGCAACGACGACCGCGGTGGCCGGCGATACGTGTCGCCGGCACGGGTTGACCGCGCGAAGGCGGTGAGACGCGTTTATATGTCGGGGGCGGGCGCGACGATACCGTGAAAGCGCTCAGCGTGCGGGGCTACGGTAAATGCGGTCCAACGTGAAACGCGGGGAAGGTGCGGCGACCCGTCAGATATCGAGCGGACCGGCGATGGGGCCGGGAAGCGTTGGTGTGAGGTAAGCCGAGGCAGGACGAAGCAAGACGAAGCAGGACGAGGTGTGGCCCTGGCGGCCGAGTGGCGTCACACCGCGGTGACGGGTCGTGGGACGTGATCAGCGACGGCGTATGACCGCGTCTCATGTGAAACGGCCGCGCATGCTCGTCAACATCGAGCCTGCGCGGCCGCCAGGCGCGTATTGCGCGCGCCGCAGACGCGATCGGTCGTTGGGCGCGCGCTGCCGGATTTAGGACGAATCTGGCGAGATTCGTACGCGAATCCGATGTCGCGCGCGCCGGGCCACCGACCCGCGGCGCTGGCTCAGCCGATGGTCATGAGGTTGGCGTTGCCACCCGCGGCCGCCGTGTTCACCGACACCGAGCGTTCGCACAGCAGACGCTCCAGCGAGTAGTCGTCGCCCGCCGCGAGGGCTTCGGGCGAGAGGCCTTGCGTCGAGAGAATCGGGCCGTTGCGCGTGGCGATGCGGCGGTTCAGCGCGAGCAATTCGTCGCTGTCGCCTTCGAACAGCACGGCGGCGAGCGATGGTTCGCCAGCCGCGTCGGTCCCGGCGGCCAGCACCGAGGCGCGCGCCTTGAGCGTGTCGGGCAGCGCACTCACCAGCTCACGCGCGGCGGGGCTGTCCGCGAAGACCGCCGTGTTGCCCGTTGCCAGCACGGCAGCCAGTTGCGTGCGGGCGCCCAGCGGCGTGGCGGCCACGCACAGCACCGGACCGCGCGGCGCCAGTCCGTACGTGTTGCGCTCGCCGGTCGGCCCCGGCAGCACGGCCGTGGCGTCGAGCGCCGAGGTGGCCAGATAGCGATCCACGCGATCGATCGCGGCGGCGCTGTCCGACTGACGATGCAGCCAGTCGCGATAGCTCACCAGCGGCGAGAGGGCGGCGTCGTTGCGATTGAGCTCGGGAGCGAGCGCGGCCGGGCGCGTGGCGAGCAGGCGCGGCAGATACATCGGACCACCCGCTTTCGGACCTGTCCCAGACAGGCCTTCGCCGCCGAAGGGCTGCACGCCGACCACGGCGCCGATCACGTTGCGGTTCACGTAGACGTTGCCGACGTGTGCACGCTCGGTCACGTAGGCGATGGTTTCGTCGATGCGCGTGTGCACGCCGAACGTCAGGCCGTAGCCCGTGCCGTTGATCTGGTCGAGCAGCTTGTCGAGCTGGGCGCGCTTGAACCGGATCACGTGCAGCACCGGACCGAACACTTCGCGTTGCAGTGCCTTCAGATCCGTGAGCTCGATGAGCGTGGGCGGTACGAACGTGCCGTGTCGTGCGGCTTCGGGCAACGGCAACTGTTCGACCGGGAAGCCCTTGGCGCGCATCTGCTCGATATGACGGTTGATGCCGCCCTGCGCTTCGGCGTCGATCACGGGGCCGACATCGATGGAGAGGCGATCCGGGTTGCCGATCGCCAGTTCCTGCATGGCGCCCTTGAGCATGTGCAGCGTCTTGTCGGCGATATCGTCCTGCAGGCACAGCACGCGCAGCGCCGAGCAGCGCTGGCCGGCCGAATCGAAGGCCGATGCGAGCACGTCGTACACGACCTGTTCAGGCAAGGCCGACGAGTCGACGATCATGGCGTTTTGCCCGCCGGTCTCGGCGATCAGCGGGATCGGACGGCCGTTGGCGTCGAGCCGCTCGGCCAGCGTGCGCGCGATGATGCGTGCGACTTCGGTCGAGCCGGTAAACATGACGGCCTTGGTCCGGGCGTCGGCCACCAGTGCTGCGCCGACGGTCTCACCCGTGCCGGGCAGCAGTTGGAGCGCGCCGGCCGGCACGCCGGCGGCCTGCATCAGGCGCACGGCCTCGGCCGCGATGAGCGGCGTTTGCTCGGCAGGCTTGGCGATGACCGGGTTGCCGGCGGCCAGCGCCGCGGCGACCTGACCGACGAAAATCGCGAGCGGGAAGTTCCACGGGCTGATACACAGCACCGGGCCCAGCGGGCGGTGCGTGTCATTCGAGAAGCCCTGACGGATCTGCGCCGCGTAGTAACGCAGGAAGTCGACCGCTTCGCGCACTTCGGCCACGGCGTTCGGCAGCGACTTGCCGGCTTCGCGCACGCACAGTCCCATGAGCGTGGGCATATGGGCTTCGAGCAGGTCGGCGGAGCGCATCAGGCAGTCGGCGCGTTCCTCGACCGGCGTGGCCTGCCAGATCGGCGCGGCGGCCACGGCGTGGGCCAATGCGGCTTGCACGTCCTCCGAGGTCGCCTCGATCACCTGGCCGACGGTGTCGCGCAGATCGGCCGGGTTGCGTACCGGACGCGGGGTGCCGGTCGTGCGTTCGCCGTCGGCGAGCATCGGGGCGGCGCGCCACGGCGTGCCGGCGCTCGCGAGCAGCGCCGACGACAGCGAGGCGAGACGATGTTCGTTGGACAGATCGAAGCCCGACGAATTGGCGCGCGACGTACCGTAAAGGTCGCGCGGCAGCGGAATCTTCGCGTGCGGCGCCCCCAGCGGTTGCACCTTCTCGGCTTCCGTCACCGGATCGGCGATCAGTTCGTCGACGCTGACGGTCTCGTCGGCAATGCGGTTCACGAACGACGTGTTGGCGCCGTTTTCCAGCAAACGGCGCACGAGGTAGGCGAGCAGCGTTTCATGCGTGCCGACCGGCGCATACACCCGGCACGGCCGCGCGAGCTTGCCCGACGCGATGGGGCCGACGACTTCCTCGTACAGCGGCTCGCCCATGCCGTGCAGGCACTGGAATTCGTACTGGCCGGGGTAGTAGTTGTTACCCGCGAGGTGATAGATGGCGGAGAGCGTGTAGGCGTTGTGCGTGGCGAACTGCGGGTAGATCGCATCCGGCACGGCGAGCAGCTTCTTCGCGCAGGCGAGGTACGACACGTCCGTGTAGATCTTGCGCGTGTACACCGGATAGCCTTCCAGGCCGTCGACTTGTGCGCGCTTGATTTCCGTATCCCAATAGGCGCCTTTGACCAGGCGCACCATGATGCGATGCCGGCTGCGCCGGGCGAGATCGATAATGAAGTCGATCACGAACGGGCAGCGCTTCTGATACGCCTGCACCACGAAGCCGATGCCGTTCCAGCCGGCGAGTTCCGGGTCGAAGCAGAGCGCCTCGAGCAGGTCGAGCGAGATCTCGAGGCGGTCGGCCTCTTCGGCGTCGATGTTCAGGCCGATGTCATACGAGCGGGCCAGCTTGGCAAGCGACTGCACGCGCGGCAACAGTTCGGCAACGGTACGCTCGTGCTGGCTGCGCGAGTAGCGCGGGTGCAATGCCGAGAGCTTGATCGAGATGCCGGGGCCTTCGTAGATGCCGCGGCCCGCCGAGGCTTTCCCGATCGCATGGATTGCCTGCTCGTAGCTGGCGTAGTAGCGCTGGGCGTCTTCCTCGGTCGTCGCGGCCTCGCCGAGCATGTCGTACGAGTAGCGGAAGCCCTGGGCTTCGTACTTGCGGCTGTTGGCAAGCGCTTCGGAGATGGTTTCGCCCGTCACGAACTGCTCGCCCATCAGGCGCATGGCGATGTCCACGCCCTTGCGGATGAGCGGTTCGCCGCCGCGGCCGATCAGGCGAGTGAGCGCCTTCGTGAGGCCCGCTTCACTGGTCGTCGTCACGAGCTTGCCGGTGATCATCAGGCCCCAGGTGGCGGCATTGACGAACATCGAGGGCGAATTGCCCATGTGGGCGTGCCAGTCGCCCTTGCTGATCTTGTCGCGAATGAGGGCATCGCGCGTGGCCTTGTCGGGAATGCGCAGCAGCGCTTCGGCAAGACACATCAGCGCCACGCCTTCCTGGCTCGACAGCGAGAACTCGTGGATCAGGCCCTCCACGCCACCGCCCGTACTCTTGCCGCGCAGCGCGACGACCAGCTTGCGGGCGAGGTCGGAGGCTTGCGTGGCGGTCGACGGCGCCAGCTTGGCCTGGCCGACCAGCACTGGCACGCATTCCGGCTCGGGACGGCGATAGGCCGCCGTGATCGCGGCGCGCAGCACCGACTGCGGTTGCACGTTCTGGGCGAATTCGAGGAAGGGATGCGGCACGGCGTCGTCGCTGGCGTGGCCCTCGATCACCTCGGTACCGGATTGGGTTGCACCACTGAGTTCGGGCGGCAATGCGCCGCTCTCGATACGCTCGAGATAGGCGAAGATGGCCTGTTTGATGAGCCAGTGCGGGGTGCGCTCGATTTGCTGGGCGGCCGTCTTGAGCCGCGTGCGGAGGACGTCGTCGACCTTGACGCCAAGCGTGGTGTTTGCCATGGAAGGGTTACCTGATGACGCAAAAACGTGACACCCATAGCGGGTGAATGGCGGCATCGTAACCGGCTTTCCGAAGAGGTGCAACCAGAGTCAAAATTCGGGTTGCACCGAATGGGGGCGAGCGGGTTTGCGGGGGAGGCGGTGAAGCCCCGGGGGCGCCCCGGGGCCGAAGCGTCACTTCTGGTCGGTGCCGTACGTCTTGCCGAGATACTCGGCGATTAGCTTGACCTGATCTTCGGGAATCGGCGCGCCGTACACCTTCACCATCTTCGCGACTTCCGCGTGCCAGAAGGCGGCGGGCATTGGCGGCTGGGTGTTGACGTAGTCCACGGAGTGACACATGACACACCAGGCGTTGGCGGCCTGATGACCGGCAAGTGTGGAGGCCTTGAGCTGGGCGGTCTCCTGCGGCAGCTTGATCTCCAGGGCGTGCGCGGAAGACGCGCCGAGGGTGAGAAGGGCGCCGCTCAGCCCGGCCAGCAAGGCGGCGACGTTCGACAATTTGACTGCGTTCATGATCGTCCCCTGTCTCAAGCCGCGACTACGCGCACGGATTCCACGCCGTTGCGCAGATAGCCGGCCGGATTCCACAACGATTGCAGCGGTTGCGTCACCCCTGCACGATTCGTCGCCCGCACTTTCAGAACGTACTCGCCGGCCTGTGGCGGCGTGAAATTCGCCGTCCATTCGCGGAACGAGTATTTCGACAACTCCTGGCCCAGCTTCGCGGCGTGCCATGTCTGGCCGCCGTCGGTCGAGAACTGCACGTCGCGAATGCCTTCGCCGCCGTCGAATGCAATGCCTCGCACGCGCATGGCCTTGCCGGCGGCGACTTGCTGACCGTCGGCGTGGCTGGTAATGAACGAACGCACGGTGAAGCGGCCGATCGGCTTCGTCTTCTCGGGTGCCTTGCCGGGTTCGACGCAATTGCAGTCGTTATCCGGGATGCGATAGGCCGTGGCCATCCAGAAACCGTCGAATACCTTGTCGATGACGTTGATGTCGGCCAGATGCTTGACCCAGTAAGTGCCGTAGTACCCGGGCACGACCAGTCGCACGGGGAAGCCGTTGAGCATCGGCAGGTCCTTGCCGTTCATGGCAAACGCGATCATCACTTCGCCGTCCATCGCGTGGTCGAGGTCGAGCGCCTTCACGAACTCCGGCGTGGCGGGCACGATCGGGCGATCCAGACCCTCGAAGGTGACCTGCTTCGCATTGGGCGACACCCCTGCGCGCTCGAGAATCCGCTTGAGTGGAATACCGCGCCAGCGGGCGTTGCCCATGGCGCCGTTGGCGATCTGCCCGCCCGCCACGCGCGGCTCGAAGAAGCCGCGGCTATTGCCCGAGCACTGATGCACGGCCACGATTTCCACGGGCTGGCCGAAGTCCTTCTTCAGCGAGGCGAGCGAGATGTCGAGCGGTTTGCTCACGCTGCCGCCCACGC
Source organism: Pandoraea sp. E26 (assembly GCF_000681415.1). NCBI lineage: Bacteria > Pseudomonadati > Pseudomonadota > Betaproteobacteria > Burkholderiales > Burkholderiaceae > Pandoraea > Pandoraea sp. E26. The sequence goes on along the minus strand of NZ_AYXJ01000028.1, from coordinate 20,378 downwards.
GAATGCGGTGCTTTGCCGGATCGATGTCGGTCGGGATGCCCGCAAGGTGGTAGCGCACAAAGAATGCGTCGTTGGGCGTGATCAGCCCGTCGTTGAACACCTCGAAGGGCGTTTCCAGTTGCGGTGGCCGTGCCGTGAGCCGGATCAACGGACGCTTTTGCGGATACGCGACGAGTTCGCGCTCGCCGTTGGCGAACGGCAGCGTGACCATCGTCGGCGCGGTGGCCGCCGCGAATACGTCGAGCGCCCGCCCGGCCAGCGTGGCCCCGACGCTCAGTGCCCCGGCGCGGCGCAGAAAGCGACGGCGCGAGACTTCGGCCAGGGCCGACTCCGGCGGCGCTTCGGAAAACGCGTATTCGGGCGGGAGAATGGGAGATGCGGCGGATGCGGCGGTATGTGGCGCCGTGGGGGGGGCGCTCCGGTCGTGCGACTTCATCGGATGTCTCCTGTAGAACTTCTTTTTCGTGCAGATGACGTGAACCGTTCGTCGTGCGGCGTTCGACTTATGGTCGCATCGTCGGAGATTCTGGCGACGTTGTCAAATTTCCGGAACGCTGTATACCGATTTATATTTCGAGAGGATCCACTTCGAGGTGCCATCGCACCGGGGCCCGGAGGGTGCGCAGTTCGCTCATCCATCGCGTGAGAAAGCGCTGGAGCGCGCCCCGGTGCGGGCTCTCCACAACGAGTTGCGCACGCTCCGTGCCCGCGATCCGGACCATCGTCATCGGCACCGGATCCCACAGGGAGATGCGCGGGTCGTTCAGCGCCGGGGTGGCGGCGATCTCACGAGCTTGCCGAAGGAAAGCCATGGCGTCGTCGAGCTTGCGGGCCTCGGCGCGCAGCAGGGCCTGGTGCGTGAACGGCGGCAGCAGTGCGACGCGTCGCTCCTCGAGCTGCTGCGCGGCAAAGCCGGGGTAGTCGTGACGCATGAGCGCCGCGAACAACGGGTGCGACGCGTAGCGCGTCTGGATCAGCACGTCGCCGGGGCCGTCGGCCCGGGCGGCCCGGCCGGCGCGACCGGCCACCTGCATGAGTTGTGCGAAGAGTCGTTCGGCGGCCCGAAAGTCGTGCGAGAACAGTGCGCTGTCGGCGTTGACCACGCCCACGAGCGTGACATTGCGGAAGTCGTGTCCCTTGGCGACCATTTGCGTGCCGATGAGGATGTCGACCTCGCCGGCGTGGACCTGCGCGAAGAGCGCCTGAGCGCTGCCCTTGCGGCGCGTGCTGTCGGCGTCGATGCGGGCGAGCCGCGCGTCGGGGAAATGGGCCGTCAGCGCTTCCTCGATGCGTTGGGTGCCGCGACCGAGCGGCGCGAGATCGAGGTTGCCGCAGTCGGGGCAGGCGTGCGGGATGCGCGCTTCGGCGCCGCAATGATGACAACGCAGGCGGTGTTCCGGCTTGTGCAGCACCATGTGCGCGCTGCAACGGCGGCAGTCGCTGATCCAGCCGCAGGCATCGCAATTGAGCACGGGCGCGTACCCGCGTCGATTCAGGAACAGCAGGCTTTGCTCGCCGGCGTCGAGACGCGCGCGGAGAGCGGCGAGCAGCGGTTGCGACAACCCTTCGTGAACGGCGCGCTGGCGCTTGCGCTCGATTTCCATGTCGATGAGCGACACGCGCGGCAGCACCGCGTCCGGGGTTGCGCGCTCGGGCATGGCGAGTCGCACGTACCGGCCCTGATCGGCGCGTCGCCAGCTGTCGAGCGACGGCGTGGCCGAGCCGAGCACCACCGGAATGCGCAACCGGTTTGCCCGCCAGATGGCGAGGTCTCGCGCCGAATAGCGCAGGCCCTCCTGCTGCTTGTACGACGGATCGTGCTCTTCGTCGATCACGATCAGGCGCAGATGCGGCAGTGACGCCATAATCGCCAGCCGTGTGCCGAGCACCACGCGCGCTTCGCCGCGGTGCGCCGCAAGCCAATGCCGGGCGCGCTCGCCTTCGGCCAGCCCGCTGTGCAGGGTGACGAGCGTCTCGTTCGGGAACCGCGTGCGAAAGACGCCTTCGAGCTGCGGCGTCAGGTTGATCTCGGGTACGAGCACGAGCACCTGGGCCTCGGGCTCGCGCAGCGCTTCGGCGACGGCGCGCAGGTACACCTCGGTCTTGCCGCTGCCGGTCACCCCGTAAAGGAGGAACGGCGTGCACGCAGGCGCGTCGTCGGCGGGCGTCGTGTCCGGCTTCGCCTGCGTGGCGGCGAGGCGCCGTGCCCCGGCGGCGACGAGCGCCCCGTGAATGGCGGCCACGGCGTCGGCCTGGCCGGCCGTCAGGGTGCGGCCGGGGGCGGCACCAGGTGCAGCATCGGCCACGGGGTGTTCCGTGGCGCCCGAGACGCGCAACTCGTCCATCCCGTCCATGACGTCGCTGCATTCGTCCGCTTCGCGCACCGTTTCATGAAACGGCACCGTTTCCACCACGACCCAGCCGGCGGCGGCCCACTGCTTGAGCACGTCGGCCGCTTTCGCGCAGAGGGCGCGCGCCTCGTCGGCGTCCAGCGTGCCGGCTTGCGCCAGTCCTTCGGCCAGGCGGCGCTGCGCGCGCAGCCGGGCGGGCACGTTTTCCATGAGCGCCGGCAGCGCACCGTCGGCCAAGCGATAGCGCTGCACGCCCCGCCGGGCGAGCAGGCGCGACCATCGCATCGGCGTACGAAGATGTCCGGGCACGGCGGGCAGCGCCACTTCCCCAATGCCGCGCTGGTAATAACGCGCGGCAAACTGCATCAGGTCGCGCCAGTCGTCGCCGAGCGCCGGCAATTCGTGCCATACCGATGTCACGTCGCGCAGCTTCGCGGACGGAACGTCGCTGCGCTGCGTCAATTCCCAGACGACACCCACCACCTGTCGTCGTCCGAACGGAACCTGGACCAGTTGACCGAGGGTCGCGGCCTGATCGAGACGATAGTCGAACAAGGTGGGAAGTGGCGTATCGAGGGCCACGCGGGCGATAGTGGGCACTCCGGTACGCGAGTCGGTGACCGGGCGCGATGCGTCGTCGAACGACGCGAAAGAGGGGGCGGACAGATCGTCGGCGCGGCTCAAACTTAAAGTGAATCCTGAGAAGTTTCGCTAAACCCCGGATTTGAGTCGGCTTTCCGGCAGGTGTGAAGCGCTTGTGGATAACTATGTTGAGAACTGTGGGGATTATTGCCCTTCAGCCTCGCCACACGGCCCTCGCGCCGCGCGGCGCTCTCACTTTGGGTCAAATAAAAAAGCTTTTTGATCAATAGCTTATGAACAGAGTAGACAGTACCTTACTTGGCACTCCCACTTGCGGCGGCGCAGCGAGAATTTGTGCATAAGTCTTCGGGACAACGCCGCAAATTGGAAGGGTTCTTCGATGACTTGGCCCTTGACATTGCGTGCTTCAAACGGCGGTTGGGTTTGCAGGGCGAAATGACTCGCAAACCCGCGCCGTCGCTGGCGCGGGTCACCGCTTACGCCATCTGGCGCAGCTTGCGGCTATAGCTGTGCACCTCGTCGACGAGCGCTGCGACGTGCTGGGGTTGCGTGAATTGGGAAATGCCATGCCCCAGATTGAAGACGTGACCGGGTGCATTGCCGTAGGCGTCGAGCAGGCGGCGGACCTCCATGCGGATGGCCTCGGGCGAGGCAAAAAGGGCCGTCGGATCAAAATTGCCTTGCAGTGCACAACGTTCGCCCACGCGGCGACGCGCCGCGGCGAGATCGACGGTCCAGTCCAGTCCGATCGCGTCCGGGCCGGTCTCTGCGATGGCCTCGAGCCATTGCCCGCCGCCTTTGGTAAAGACGATGTGTGGAATACGCGCGCCGTTCCACTCGCGGTGAACGCCGGCGAGCGCCTTTTGCATGTAGGCGAGCGAGAAGCGCTGGTAAAGGCCGTCGGCGAGGGCGCCGCCCCACGTGTCGAACACCATCACCGCCTGGGCGCCGGCTTCGATCTGTGCATTGAGATAGTCGCCGACGGCCTTCGCGTTTGTCTCGAGAATGTGCGTCATCAGGTCAGGACGCTCGTACATCATCGTCTTGACGGTGCGGAAGTCCGACGATCCGGCGCCTTCGACCATGTAGCACGCAAGCGTCCACGGGCTGCCGGAGAAGCCGATGAGCGGCACGCGGCCCTTCAGGGCGCGGCGGATTTCGCTCACCGCGTCGAAAACGTAGCGCAGGCTGTCGAGATCCGGCGCCTGAAGGCGGCGCACGTCGGCTTCGGTGCGCAGCGGATGCGCGAAGCGTGGCCCTTCGCCGGCTTCGAACGACAGGCCGAGGCCCATGGCGTCGGGAATCGTGAGAATGTCGGAGAACAGGATCGCGGCGTCGAGCGGGAAGCGCTCGAGCGGTTGCAGTGTGACCTCGGTGGCGTAGGCGGGATTCTTGGCGAGTGCCAGGAAGCTGCCGGCCTTGGCGCGGGTGGCGTTGTACTCGGGCAGGTACCGGCCCGCCTGGCGCATCAGCCAGATCGGCGTGTACTCGGTCGGCTGGCGCAGCAGGGCGCGCAGGAAAGTATCGTTTTGCAGAGCTTGGGACACGTCGCAGCGGTGGGTTGGATGGTTTGGGCAAGCGGCCATTTTACTCGGGTATCCCGCGCGCGGTCGCTTTGCGGGCCGTTATGCCGCAGATAAGACAGGAAGTCGCCGCGAGCGGGCGTGACGGTCGGGAAAACCGCGCAAGGCGCCACGCGACGGCGGGACCCCCGGGGGTTTTGCCACGCGTATGGCGGGAAGACAACGCGCAACCTGTCATGATGGTTGGCGGCTTCCGGGTGTGTGATTAGTATTGGGCGTCGCGCACCACGTCGCGCGCCACGTCGGACAGTGCGTCGGCACTTCGTCGATCACATCGCATAACAACAGGAGACAAACATGAATGTCATGAAGACGGCCGCCCGCGCGGTCCTTGTGGTGGCAACGGCACTTGCCGCATCCGCCACCTTCGCGCAATCCACCCCCGCGCCGGCCGTCCATTCCCGGCTCGACGACATCGTGAAGTCGGGCACGTTGCGCGCCTGCGCCACGGGCGATTACAAACCCTACTCGTATCGTCGTCCGGACGGCCAGTTCGAAGGCATCGACGTGGATCTGGTGGCGTCGCTTGCGAAGTCGCTGGGCGTGAAGCCGGAGATTGTGCCGACCACGTGGAAAGGCCTGATGGCGGACTTCACCGCCGGCAAGTGCGATATCGCGGTGGGCGGGATTTCGGTCACACTCGATCGCGCCGCGCGCGCCTACTACAGCCGGGTGGTCATGATCGATGGCAAGTCGCCGATCGTGCGTTGTGCCGACGTGTCGAAATACCAGACGCTCGCCGACCTGAACAAGCCGACCACGCGGGCCATTGCAAACCCCGGGGGCACGAACGAGCGCTTCGCGAGACAGTACCTGCCGAACGCCAACCTCACGATCTATCCGGACAACGTGACGATCTTCCAGCAGATCGCCGACGGCAAGGCCGATGTGATGGTCACCGACTCGTCCGAGACGCTCCTGCAGCACAAACTCAACCCGACGCTCTGCCCGGTGAATCCCGACAAGCCGCTGCAGTTCGGCGAGAAGGCGTATCTGCTGCCTCGCGGTGATGACATCTTCAAGCACTACGTCGACCAGTGGCTGAACCTCGCGCAGAAGACCGGCGAGTATCAGGCCGTCGTCGACAAGTGGCTGAAGTAAGCGCAACGGCCGTCGCCGTGGCGGCCGAACGTCCGGTGCAAGACGGTCTCGGCCGTCTTTTCGCCGGATGGCTCGCCGGCATGCTCGCCTGAACGCCGCGGTTTCAGGCGAGCCAGTCCCGCAGGCGCTTCGCGGCGTCGTGCATCACGAGCCGTGCCTGGGGCACGAACGGCTGCAACCGCGCGAAGCTGTGCGTGAGACCGGCGGCTGGCACGACCTCGGCCCGGGCGCCAGTGCGCGCCACGAACTCGGCGTACGACACCGCTTCGTCGTGCAGCGGGTCATACTCGGCCGCAATGACGAGCGTGCTCGGCAGCGGATGACGGGGCGCCTCGGCCATCAGGTTGACGCGGACGTCGTTCGCCGCCGGCTCGGCGTCGCCGAGGAACATCCGCCAATACCAGCGCATTTCGTCGCGCGTGAGCCCGACGCCGTCGGCCAGGCGTTCGTAGCTCGGCGTGTCGAAGCGATGCTGGACTACCGGGTAGATCAGTAATTGCGCGCCGACCGTGCCGGGATGCCGGTCGTTGAACCACGCCGCCGCCTGTGCCGCGAGATGTCCCCCGGCGCTGTCGCCGGCGACGGCCAGACGGTCCGTGCGCACCCCGAGACGCGCTCGCTGCTCCGCAGCCCATGCGAGCGCCTCGCGCGCATCGTCGACGGGCGTGGGGAACGGGTGCTCGGGCGCCAGGCGGTAATCCACGCTGAGCACGGCCACCTCGCCGTCCTGCGCAAGAAAGGCGGCAAGCGTGCCATGCGTATCGACATCACCCACGACCCAGCCACCGCCGTGGAAGTACACGACCAGCGGGACTTCGCCAGTCACCGGTCGATACAGCCTGGCGCGCAGATCGCGCCCGGGAAGGGGAATGACGAACGTCTCGCTGCGAAGCCCGGCCGGCAGCGGGCGCAGCGCCTCAGTGGCGACGGTGGCGAACCTGGCGCGCACCGCTTGCGGGCTCGGCGCGGCGGCGTCGGCGGGCTCGGGATACTTGCGCGCCATTTGGTCGTAATAGGCGAGTAGATCGGCGTCGATGGTCATGTCGGCAGGCGGATGCGTGGCGTTGGCGAAAAGGGATGCCGGGATGATCCGGCGCTGGCGGAACAGGCCGCTGAACGAAACAGAAAGCAGGTCGCCCGGTCAGCGCGCGTTCGTGCGCGTCGCGGCCGGTGAGTCGCCTCCACCGAGCATCGTCCAGCGCTGATGCTCGATCTTGACGCAGCGATCCATCACGACGTCGAGCCCCGCCGCCAGCGCGACGGCGGCGGCCTCGTCGTTTTCGATGCCCAACTGCATCCACAGACTGTTGGCGCCGATGGCGACCGCTTCGTCGGCGATTGGCGGAATGTCGCCGCTACGGCGAAAGCAGTCGACCATCTGAATGCGCAGGCCCTCGGCGCGCAAGGCGTCTGCCGCCTCGGTCAGACTGGCGTAGACCGTCTCGCCCAGAATCTTCTCGCCCGAGTCGGCGGCCTGCGGGTTGATCGGCACGATGCGATAGCCGTGCTGCTGCATGTAGCGCGACGTGGTGTAACTCGGGCGATCGGGCCGCGGCGACAGGCCCACGACGCCGATGACGCGATCGCGCGCCAGAATCTGCCCCAGTCGTTCAATGGTTTCCATGCGAATGCGGCCCCGGGGCCGAAGCGGTGGTTGGACGAATTCGGTTTTCGGTGTGCGTCGCCGGTGCCCCAAATGGGTGCGCCGGCGTATGGCGGAGGCGGCACCGGGCGTCCGGGCAGCCACTTTGCTGCCACGCACAAAGATTGAAGTTAGCACATTGACGCCCACGGTGTGCAACCCGGGCGCCGAACGTGTCGACGACGACGCGGAGCGCCGGGCACCGATCGGGCAATGCTTCATTGAGCAAGTTGCTCAGGAATGCGAACCAATTATCGGTCGAGATGTCAATCGTGAAACCCTTGTGGGACAAGGCAGACGGGTCATGTGGCCGCGTTGAAATGCGCCCGAGGTGTTACAACCTGAAACACTTTGTTACCCCTCCTGCCAAACGTTTCCCACACAATGCATCTCAACGCTGATGTGCTTATCCCCCGGTAACGCAGCAGCGCGACTGTATCGGCAAACGCGTCCCCCGGCGCAATTGCGAGGTAGTTCGATGCAGTGCTCCGAATCTGGTCTCCTCGCGCTAACCCCGTAGCGTGTGGTTTTGGCGGGCCCGTGTGTCCCGCCATTTTTTTTGCCTGCGCGGTCCTACATCTTTCCTCACCCTTCGTCCGACATGTCGCGCGATTTGATTCGCTCTCCGAGTCATGTCCGGAAATCGATTCACTCCTGCGTAATTCCCTGACGCGTTCCATCGGCAGACGTCCGGCCGACGCCAGAGCACCGTCGCATGAGCAAGTCATTCATCGTGTGGCCCTGAGCCACGGCTTTAGCCAGCCCAGGCCGGCGCGCGTTGCGCCCTGCGGCCGGTATTCGCATCCCACCCAACCCGCATAGCCGAGCTCGTCGAGCAAACGGAACAGGAATGGGTAATTCACTTCGCCCGTGTCGGGCTCGTGGCGCGCCGGTACGCCGGCGACCTGCACGTGGGCGATGTTCGCGATGGACTGGCGCAGCTTGACCGCCAGGTCGCCCTCGACGATCTGACAGTGATACACGTCGAACTGCACCTTGAGGTTGCTGGCGCCAACGGCCTGGCGAATGGCGTGTGCCTGATCCTGCCGCGTGAGGAAGTAACGCGGGAAATCGCGCGGGTTGATCGGCTCGATGAGGATCGTGACGCCGTGCGCGGCGGCCTGGCCGGTCGCGTATGCGAGGTTCTCGAGAAAGACGGCGTGGCACTGCTCGGGTGGTTGGGCCGGGTCGGGACATCCGGCCATCACGTGCAACTGGCGGCAGCCCAGTGCGTCGGCATAGTCGAGCGCGCGCTCGAGGCCGTCGCGAAACTGGGCTTCTCGTCCGGGCAGGGCCGCCAGACCGCGCTCGCCATTCGTCCAATCGCCGGCGGGGGTGTTGAAGAGCACCTGCGTCAATCCGGCGTCGTCGAGCCGCGCTCGTATCTCCTGCGCGGGATGGTCATAGGGGAACAGGAATTCGACGCCCCGGAAGCCGTCGCTCGCGGCCTCGCGAAAGCGGTCGAGGAACGGCACTTCCGGATAGAGCAGCGTCAGGTTCGCGGCAAATCGCGGCATGGAAATCTCCGTGGCCCGAAGCCGGGCGCTCAGGTGGACGTATGCCCGTCACGATATCACTCCCCGTCGACCTGAGCCGCCGCCACGCTGCGCAACTGAAAACGCCCGTCGTCATTGAAGAGCCACGTCTCCACGGCGCGCACGCGTCCGCTGCTGTCGACCAGCGCGCGGCTCGGTGCGGGCAGTGGGCTCGCACGACGCAGGCTTGCCACGGCAATACGCTCGGCCTCGCGGTCGCCATTGCTGCGATAGAGCAGCACGCTCGTGATGTTGCCGCCGCGATCCACCCAATACTCGAGCGACACGACCGAGCGCAGCATCGGCTGGGGATTGCCCGGGGTGATCTGCCGAGCATTGACCTCGCTCACGCGTTGCGCCGCCGCGACCTTGTACTGGTCCAGCGCCGTGAGCGGGGCAGGGCGGTGGAGCAGATCGAGGACGAGGGGCTTCCTCGGTTCGAAATCCGGATTGGCGCAGCCGGTGACCGTCAAGGCACAGGCTGCCACGGTAAGCCAGCCCGCCGCCCGCCAGCCTGGCAGGCGCGGGGAAAGTTGCGTATTCATCTGCCATCTCCCGCAACGTTCGCGACATTTCGTTCGTTATTCACGTCGTGCGCCTGCCTTCCCGTCGGGTGCCTCAATTCGCCTTGATGCCGTACGACCAGTTCGGCATCAAGGTATTGGACGGCAGGTTCTCGTCCTGCAACTTTCGCGCGGTTTCGATGCCGGCCACCGGCAGGCCGGTGGGATCGAGCAAACCGATCTGCACCAGTACGCTCGCCTGATCCCAGTAGATATGTTCGTGTTCGAGCTTGCCGCCCCGGAAGCGCACGATCGCCACGAGCGGGATCTCGACCCGGCGTCCCGTCGGCGCCACGCCCGGCAGCATCCAGTCGACCGGCGTCGTGTGGGTGAACGAGAACAGCAACTCGTCGACGAGCTGGGTCGCGCCGATGGTGCGCGAAATCGGAATCAGCCGGGTGTCGGGCGGATTGCTGTTGACGAAATGGTGACGGTAAAAATGCGCGAGCTGCTGATGGCCGACACCGCCCGTCATCGTGGGAATGTGATTGACGTACGGTTCGGCGACCATCGTTTTCATCAGCGGCTCGATCTCGCGGATGGCGAATTCGTATGCGCAATGCGTCTCCCACAGCGATGCGAAATCGAAGTGCGGACCGATCGCGCGACGCAGGGCGCCGATCGTGCGCTGATGCGCCAGCTGTGTCGCGGCGCGGTTGAAGTGATCGCCCGGGCGCGCGAATGCGTGATCGGCGTCGGGGTAGGTGTACAGCGTGACGTCGGGGCGGCCACCCAGCCGTGTCGCAAGCGTGTCCCGGACTTCGGCGGGAGCGTATTTGTCGAGCTCGGCGATATGCAGCACCAGCGGTGGGTGGTCGGTCGCGAGTTCGTCGACATGCTGCTCGAGCCCCACGCCGTAATAGCCCACGGCCACGTCAGCGCTCGTTCGCGTGACTGACAGCGCGGCAAGCTTGCCGCCAAGGCAGTAGCCGACGACGCCCACGCCGCCCACGCATTCGGGCAGCGCGCGCAAGGCGTCGACGCTCGCCCCTACGTCCTCCATGCCGAGATCGACGTCGAAGCTCTGGAACAGCGCGAATGCACGTTGCCAGTCGCCCGGCGTGTAGCCGAGTTCGATCCCGGGCTCGATGCGCCAGAACAGATCGGGGGCCAGAACGACGTAGCCCTCTTCGGCGTATCGGTCGGCAAGTTCGCGAATGTAAGCGTTCACGCCGAAGATCTCCTGACACAACACCAGCCCGGGACCCTTGCCCGCGCCTTCGGGAAGCGCCAGGTAGGCCTGGAAGGTCTTGCCGTCGCGCGACTTGATGCTGATGAAGCGTCCTGCCATGTCACTGTCTCCAGAAAATCCGGATCGGGCGACGTACCGCGCTATTTGCCATCTTAGGCGGCGCGAGGCTGGTGCGCAGCGCGGTTAACACGGAGTCGAAGCACGAAGCGCACCAAAAGGGCGGGGCGTGGTTCCGGCTACGGCGTGTACGTCGAACGAAGCGGGAGGTTAATAACGTCGAGAAGCGGTTGAGAAGCGGTTGAGAAGCCAACATCCGAATCGGCGCCGGATGCGTGGCACCGGTGGCCCGTGAGTGGCGGTATCCGACGATACCATGCATACTCGGAGCGCACGTTCCAGGCGTGACGCTGCGCGTCGCGCCGGACGCTTTCCGGACGCATTGGATGGAGTGACCATGATCACCGTGTATCACAACCCGCGCTGCTCGAAGTCGCGTGAAGCGCTGGCGCTCGTCGAAGGATCCCCGGCCGTGGGCGGCGGCGACCTGCAAATCATCGAATATCTGAAGACCCCGCCCACGGCGACGGAGCTCAAGCGTCTGCACGCGCTGCTGGGCGTGCCCGTGCGAGAAATGATCCGCAGTAACGAGACCGAGTATTCGGAACTGGGACTGGACGATCCGGCATTGACCGACGATCAATTGCTCGCGGCCGTGGCGAAACATCCCAAGCTGTTGCAGCGTCCGATCGTGGTCAATGGCGACAAGGCCGTGATCGCGCGTCCGCCGGCGTTGGCGAACGGCGTGCTGTGACGCGCCGCCGGGCGCGTCGGGCCTGACCGCGCCGCGCCGTGTCGAGGTGAACCTGCTTCGATGTGGCGGGCGCGTCGCGGCGCACGGCACGCGCCCTGCCTTGCCGTCGGCGCTCAGCCGTGGGCTGCGCTGTCCTTGCCCGGGCCGGCTTCGGGCGACTCGGCACTGGCGGCCGCGGCCGTCGCCGCCTCGCCGGCCGAACCGAATACCGGTGCGTCGGCGTTGGCGGTGAGTCCGGCGCCTCGCCACCCGGGCAGCTCGGTGAGCGTTTTTTGCTGCTCGCGCAGTTCGGCGAGCATGTTGCAGAACAGGGCGCCTTGTTCGAGCGCGTCGTCGAGTGCAACGTGCGTGTGCGGCAGCGGGTCGAGCCAGACCTGCGGCAGGCGCGGCTTGATGCACTTGCGATACGGCATGCCGGTCATGGCGAACGCGAGCGTCTTGATGTCGAGTGCCGACCACGAGAACGGGCAACGACCGACGAAGCGCATCATGTACCAAAACATGAACGTGAAATCGAAACCTGCCGGGTACGCCACGAACACCGGTTTGCCGGGAAGCTTCTCGACCCACTTCACATAGGCCTTGAGGGCCTTGGCCGGGTCTTCCGGATCGACGCGGCAGGCGGCCCATGCGTCCGGCTCCGTTTTCCACCACTTCATCGTGAGCGGATGCCCCTTGGCGTCGGGCAGGCATTCCAGGTTGGCACTGAACGTGCCGATGAGCTCCTTATCGGCCGTGTAGGCCGCAGAAGCGAAACTCAGCATCGAATGCGGACCCGGGATGGGGCCGTCAGCCTCGACGTCGGTGCTGACGAAAATCTCCTCGTCGACAGGAATGATGCGCGATGGCGTGCGGGAGACGGCCTGACTCATACGGCACTCCGTGCGAGCACCGAGTCGGCGACATACGGGTTGGTCTGGCGTTCCTGCCCGAACGTGGACACCGGACCGTGACCCGGGATGAACGTGACGTCGTCGCCGAGCGGCCAGAGCTTATTGCGAATCGATGCGATCAGGTCCGCATGGTTGCCGCGGGGGAAGTCCGTGCGGCCGATGGAGCCCGCGAATAGCACGTCGCCCACGCTGGCCAGCCGCTCGTCCTTCGAGAAGAACACCACATGCCCGGGGGTATGGCCGGGGCAGTGGAACACCTCGAGCGTGACATTGCCGAAGCTCACGGTGTCGCCGTCGCCCAGCCAGCGGTCCGGCGAGAACGGTTCCGGCTCGGGGAAGCCGAAACGCGCGCTCTGCGCCTGGAGCTGGTCGATCCAGAAGGCGTCGTCCGGGTGCGGACCTTCGATCGGCACGTGGTACTTTGCCGCCAGCGCTCCTGCGCCACCGCAGTGGTCCAGATGGCCGTGCGTGAGGAAGATCTTCTCCAGCGTCACTCCCTGACGTTCGATCTCGCCCGCAATCCGGTCGATGTCGCCGCCGGGGTCGACCACGGCGGCCCGTCGGGTCGCATCGCATACGAGCAAGGTGCAGTTTTGCTGGAAAGGCGTGACAGGAATCAGGGTGACGTTCATGAGGTATCGGGGACGCGGTTTTTCACTATTGTAAATCGGGCCGGGCGGCGCCCGCCGGGGCGACGGCGCGGTGGGCCGGGTTGGCGCTTCGGTGAAATCGCCGGCTGTCTTCCATGCCGCGATCATTGGAGGCGGTCCCCCAAATCGCCGTAACGCTTTGTAAACAAGTATTTGCGCGTAAGTGAACGCTCGCTGATAGGTTGGCGAGGGGGCGTGTTAAACTCACGGGCTATGCGAACACGCGACATGCTCACACGGTTCGCGGTCTGCTGCGCCCTCGCCCTGACGTTGACAGCCTGCACAACGCCGCTCGAACCCACCAGCCAGACGGCTGCCGCCACCTCGGCGACAGGCGCGCGCGCCCGTGCGCGCGAAGCCAACGCACCGGTCGGCTCGAGCTTCGATCTCCATTGGCCCGGCCGGTCTTACCGCAACGAGGGGCTCACTCCAGGCGACCCCGACGCACCGGAACGCGACGGCGAAGCGCGCTTGCGCGCCGATGCCGGTACGTTCTTTCAGACCGGCATGGCTTCCTGGTATGGCAAGAAGTTTCACGGCAGGCGCACCGCCACCGGCGAAGCGTTCGATATGAACGACGCGACCGCAGCACACCCGACCCTGCCGCTCGGGAGTTTTGCGCTGGTGCGAAACACCGCCAACGACAAAACCGTGGTCGTGAAGATCAACGACCGTGGCCCTTATGCGCGCAATCGAATCATCGACCTCTCGTACGCCGCCGCCAAACAGCTCGGCTTCGTGCGTGCCGGCCACGCCAAGGTGGAGATTCGCCGCCTGTCACGCAGCGAAGTCGCCGCCCTCGGTCTCGACGACGCCAACAACGACGCTCGCTGAGCTTCGGAGGGCGTCTCAGTGCCCCGAACACGCGGGGCACGCCGGCATCCACCGGTTCTATTCCGAATTTCGTCTCGGACGACGCTCGAAAAGCGGGACGCTGATCGACCATTTGTTGTGCAAATCGACGCAATCGCCGTCTATTCCTCCCGCATTATTTCGATTTTTACTGAATCTCATTGGCTGAACGCGTCGCACAAACGTGCGCGTGCGGAACAACTCGCGACCAAATGCGCTAATTTTTTTCCGATTGCGGCATCAATGTGCCGCGAATCCGGCGTGATTCGATGCGCCACGGGCCTTTCCGAAGGTTGCGTCGGCAACCGTTGTTCGCTTCGGGGGATGTGGGTAGACTGTGCCCCACGCGCAGGTGCACGCTTTGTGTGCATCCGGACGATGCCCGCCGAGACCCGGGCACGGCGCACCTATCAAAAAGCATTCCTGGAGGAGTTTCAATGTCGACGATGGGCAAATTCGCCAAGCGCACCCTGTTGTGCACGGTGGCCGCAACGTTGTTGGGGGCGACGGGCGCGGCATTCGCGCAAACGAAGTCGGTGGCCGTGCTGGCCATCGTGGAGCACCCGGCGCTCGACGCCATTCGTGATGGCGCACGTGACGAACTCAAGGCAGAAGGTTATGAGGTCGGCAAGAACCTGAAGTGGGAATATCAAAGCGCACAGGGCAACGTCGGTACGGCCGCCCAGATCGCGCGCAAGTTCGTGGGCGACAAGCCGGACGCGATCATCGGTATCGCCACGCCGACGGCACAGGCCGTGGCCGCCGCGACGAAGACGGTGCCGCTCGTCTACTCGGGCGTGACCGATCCTGTCGCCGCGCAACTGGTCAAGAGCTGGGAGCCGTCGGGCACCAACGTGACCGGTGTGTCGGACCGTTTGCCGCTCGACAAGCAGGTGGCCCTGATCCAGCGCGTCGTGCCGAACGCCAAGCGCGTGGGCATGGTGTACAACCCGGGTGAAGCCAACTCGGTGGTCGTCGTCAACGAGCTCAAGAAACTGCTGCCCGCCAAGGGCATGACGCTGGTCGAAGCGGCCGCGCCGCGTACGGTCGACATCAGCTCGGCGGCGAGCAGCCTGGCCGGCAAGGTCGACGTGATTTACACGAACACCGACAACAATGTGGTGTCGGCGTACGAATCGCTGGTGAAGGTGGCCAATGACCGCAAGATCCCGCTGGTCGCGTCGGACACCGACAGCGTGAAGCGCGGCGCCATTGCAGCACTGGGCATCAACTACTACGATCTCGGCCGCCAGACGGGCAAGGTCGTCGTTCGTATCCTGAAGGGCGAGAAGCCGGGCGCGATCGCCTCGCAAACGAGCTCGAATCTGGAACTGTTCGTGAATCCGGGCGCTGCCGAGAAGCAGGGTGTGAAGCTCTCGGCCGACCTGGTGAAGGAAGCGAAGGAAGTCATCAAATAAGCAAGCGCGCGTAACACCGGCGACGCGGGCGATGCCCGTGGCGCCGGGATGCGACAGGGCGGCGCCAGGACACGATCTGTCCCCGCCGCTCTTTTCCTATCGAATGGGCGAGACGGCTCCCCCCGAAACGCGGTCGCACAACGACCGGCTTTGACCTGAACTGCCGAGACCCGGCATGGACCGTCTTGCGCAGTGGAATTACGAACATGTCCCTTTTTTCTATGATGGGCGCACTGGAGATCGGCCTGATCTTCAGCCTGGTGGCGCTCGGGGTGCTGATTTCCTTTCGCATCCTCAATTTCCCCGATCTGACGGTTGACGGCAGCTTCGCGCTTGGCGGCGCGGCGGCGGCGACGCTCATCGCCGGCGGCATGAACCCGTTTGCGGCCACCCTGGCGGCCATGGCGGCGGGCGCGGTGGCCGGCTTCATTACCGGGTGGTTGAACGTGCGCCTGAAGATCATGGATCTGCTCGCCAGTATCCTGATGATGATCGCGCTGTACTCCATCAATCTGCGGGTGATGGGCGCGCCGAACGTGCCGCTGATCACGTCGCCGACGGTCTTCACGCTGCTGTTGCCCGACAGTGTGACGAGTTGGCTGCCCGACTACGTAGGCCGTCCGCTGCTGCTGTTCGTCGTGGTGGCCGTGGTGAAGTTCGGTCTCGACTACTTCTTTTCGTCGCAGCAGGGCCTCGCCATGCGCTCCACCGGTGCCAATCCGCGCATGGCGCGGGCTCAGGGCGTGAACACCGGGCATGAGATTCTGGCCGGCATGGCGCTCTCGAACGCGCTGGTGGCGCTCGCCGGCGCGCTGTTTGCGCAGTCGCAGGGCGGCGCGGACATCTCGATGGGCATCGGTACCATCGTGATCGGTCTGGCGGCGGTGATCATCGGCGAGACGATCCTGCCGGCGCGCCGGCTCATTCTCACGACGCTTGCCGTGGTGGTGGGTGCGGTGCTGTACCGCTTCTTCATCGCACTGGCATTGAACAGCGATTTCATCGGTCTGAAGGCGCAGGACCTGAACTTGGTGACGGCATTGCTCGTTGCGGTGGCGCTGGTGCTGCCGGCAACGCGTCGCAAGCTGTTCGCGCGCAAGAACGGAGGTGCCTGACCATGTTGAGCGCAAAAGACCTCAAGATCACTTTCAATCCGGGCACGCCGATCGAGAATCGCGCGCTGCGCGGTATGTCGCTGGAGATCCCGACGGGGCAGTTCGTGACCGTCATCGGCTCCAATGGTGCGGGCAAGTCGACGTTTCTGAACGCGATCAGCGGCGATCTCTCGGTGGATTCGGGCACGATCTCGATCGATGGCAACGACGTCACCCGAAAGACGGCATGGCAACGTGCGAGCCAGGTGGCGCGTGTATTCCAGGACCCGATGGCCGGCACTTGCGAGGCGCTGACCATCGAGGAAAACATGGCGTTGGCGGTCAAGCGCGGCGAGCGTCGGGGTTTCGGCTTTGCGCTGAACCGCGATCTGCGCGAACGCTTCCGGGAAAAACTGAGCCTGCTGAACCTCGGGCTGGAGAACCGGCTCTCGGACCGCATCGGCCTGCTCTCCGGCGGACAGCGCCAGGCGGTCAGTTTGCTGATGGCGTCGTTGCAGCCGTCGCGCATTCTACTGCTCGACGAGCATACGGCGGCCCTCGACCCGAAAACGGCGTCATTCGTGCTGGAGCTCACGGCGCGCATCGTGCAGGAGAGCAAGCTGACCGCCATGATGGTCACGCACAGCATGCGCCAGGCGCTCGATTACGGCGAGCGCACGGTGATGCTGCACCAGGGCAAGGTCGTCCTCGATGTCTCCGGGGACGAACGCAAGGGGCTGGATGTGCCTGACCTGCTGCAGATGTTCGAGCGCACGCGCGGTGAGCAACTCGATGACGACGCATTGCTTTTGAGCTGATCGCTCGAATGCCCATGAAAAAGCCCGCTTCGGCGGGCTTTTTCTTGCGTCGACGCGCGGGAAAACCACGCTGTGGGCATCGGACACTTCCGATTTTCGAACGCCGCGGCGTTTCCTCTCGGTACCGTGCAACGCCCGCGGCACGTGGCTGCATGCCGCGCGCGGCGTCAGTCGTGCTTCAGCGCGAGGGCGCGTTCGTAGAGGGCGTTCTTCGGCGCGCCGGTGATCGCCGCGGCAAGTCTGGCGGCGCTCTTCGTCGGCAGCTCGGCAACGAGCAGGGCGAGCACACGTTCGGCTTCAGCGTCCACGCCGTCGCCGCCCGCGCTTGCGGCCGCGCCCGATACCGCGAGTACGAACTCGCCACGCTGACGGTTCGCGTCGGCCTTCAGCCACGCCACGCCGTCCGCCAGTGCGCATTCGTGAATGTCTTCGAAGCGCTTGGTGAGCTCGCGGCCGATCAGCAGGCGACGCTCGCCCGGCAGTCCGTCCGCCAACGCGGCGACCGTCTCCACGATGCGATGTGGCGCTTCGTAGAACACATGGGCCGAAGTCGAGCCCGCGAGCGCCGAGATGGCCTGCGCGCGCTGCTGTGCCTTTGACGGCAGAAAGCCCACGAACGTGAACGTATCGACCCACGCGCCCGCGGCCGAGAGCAGCGTGATGACCGCGCTCGCGCCCGGCACCGGCACCACACCCAGACCCGCCGCCCGCACCGCATCGACCAGTCGCGCGCCCGGATCGGAGACGCCGGGCGTGCCGGCATCGGAGATGTAGGCAATGCGCTCGCCTTCGCGCAAGCGCGCCACCAGACGCTTCGCCGCTTCGTTCTCGTTGTGCTGATGGGCCGCAATCAACGGCTTGTCGATGCCGTAACGCTGGAGCAACTGCGCGCTGTTGCGCGTATCTTCGCAGGCAATGGCATCGACCATGCCGAGGATGTGAAGCGCGCGCACGGTGATGTCGGCCAGGTTGCCCAGCGGCGTGGCCACCACGTACAGCGTGCCTGTCGGGTAATGCTGGCCTTCGGCCAGCGCCATCAGGCGTTCATCCATGGCATTGATCTCCGGTCGGCGGCGTAGTCGAGCGGCGCGCGCGGGCTCGGGGGAGACCGGCGCGGCCGGTAACGGTAAACATCGGAACAACCATGTCGAATCAGCGAGGAGAGTCGTTTGAAGGCCGTGCACAGGCGATGCTCGAGCGTCGCGGCTGGCGGCTGCTGGCGCGCAACTATCACTGCCGTGGCGGCGAAATCGACCTCATTATGCGGGATCGGGAGGGCGTGCTGGTATTTGTCGAGGTCCGCGCCCGCTCGCGCAGCGACTTCGGCGGGGCGGCGGCGAGCATCACGCGGACCAAGCGGCGTCGGCTCGCGCTTGCCGCGCGCCATTACCTGCTGCGGCGTCCGGCGGCGTGCTGCCGGTTTGACGTCGTGACCTTCGACGGGTGTCCGCCGGTGGCGCGATGGCTTCGCGACGCCTTTCGGGCGGACGACCTCTGACGGAACCCGCCTGCCCCGGCCCTGTTACACTTGCGGCAGTGCCGTTTTCAGGACTGACGGCCTCGGAACGCCGGCCGGCGCGGCCGACGACCCCTCGGGGCAACCGCGCGGCGCCGGCGGCATTTGCGATACCCTGGCAAACGACCATGTCGATCGAACGAATTCAGCAACACTTCACGGATAGCGTCGCGACCAAACTGGCAGCGCGCGATGCGCTGGCCGACCCCATCGCCGCCGCAGCGGACCTCATGGTCGAGGCGCTGTCCAACGGCAACAAGATTCTTGCGTGCGGCAACGGCGGCTCTGCGGCCGACTGCCAGCACTTCGCAGCCGAACTCGTCGGCCGCTTCGAGCGTGAGCGGCCCGAACTGCCGGCCATCGCGCTGACGACCGATTCGTCGATCCTGACCGCCGTCGGCAACGACTACAACTTCGACGTCATCTTCTCGAAGCAGGTGCGCGCGCTCGGACACGAGGGCGACGTGCTGCTCGCGATCACCACGTCGGGCAATTCCGGCAACGTGCTCGCCGCCATCGAGGCGGCGCATCAGCGCGGCATGCATGTGATTGCGCTCACCGGCAAGGGCGGCGGCAAAGTCAGCGACGCGTTGGGTGAACTCGACGTGCACATCTGCGTGCCAGCCGATCGCACCGCGCGAATTCAGGAAGTTCATCTGTTGACCATCCACTGCCTTTGCGACCTGATCGACTCGGCGCTGCTCGGCGACGAGTGAACCTATTGTCGCCACGAGGCGTCAAGATCATGACGGGCACCGGGTCGCGGGGGCGGGCGGTGCCGGCCGGGCGCGGCGGGGGCCGCCCCGTTCGACCATCCAACAAGGAGAATGCCCGATGAGTTTCCAACGCGCGGTCAAGCCGCTTGCCGCGGCAGCGTTGATTGCCGCAACCCTGGCCGGTTGCGCCCCCATCATTCTCGGCGGTGCGGCCACTGGCGCCCTCGTGGCGACCGACCGTCGTTCGGTCGGGGCGCAGACCGAGGACCGGGAAATCCAGGTCAAGTCCGAAGCCAATATCGCCAACAACCTGCCCGATGCCGCGCATGTGAACGTGACGGTGTTCAACCGCCGTGTGCTCCTGACCGGCGAAGTGCCGAACGACGCCAGCAAGCAGCGCGCCGTCGAGATCGTCAAGCAGATCAGCAACGTGCGCGGCATTGTCGACGAACTCGCCCTCGGACCGGCCAGCTCGTTCGGTTCGCGCTCGAACGACGCGTGGATCACCAGCAAGGTCAAGGCCAACCTGATCAACACGAAGGAAATCTCCGCCAACGTGTTCAAGGTGGTCACCGAGCGCGGCGACGTCTACCTCATGGGCCTGGTGTCCGAAGAGGAGGGCCGCATCGCCGCGAACGTGGCCAGCCGTATCGATGGCGTGCAGAAGGTCGTCAAGCTGTATGAGTACGTGAAACCGGAAGAAGCGCAGCGTCTGTCGACCGAGGCCGAGAAGAACCCGGCACCGGTGCAGGAGGGGGACGCGGGCGCCACGGTGACCACCACGCCCATCGGCAACGATACGGTGACGGCCAAACCCCTGTCCTCGCCCGCGCCGATCAGCGACGCGCCGGTCAAGCCCGGGCCGTCGAACAAGACCGGCAACTGACGCAC
Source organism: Pandoraea sp. E26 (assembly GCF_000681415.1). Classification (NCBI taxonomy): domain Bacteria; kingdom Pseudomonadati; phylum Pseudomonadota; class Betaproteobacteria; order Burkholderiales; family Burkholderiaceae; genus Pandoraea; species Pandoraea sp. E26. The sequence goes on along the minus strand of NZ_AYXJ01000028.1, from coordinate 149 downwards.
GCGGATCCGGGAAGCTGGCGAGTCGCAACGCATCGCGACTCGCCGCTTTCAGTCATCGACTTCGGACCGAACGCTTCAGATCGCCTTCAGCCGCATTCAAGCGCTCTCAACCGGTTCCCGCGGGCCCCACCCAACCCCAACCCCAACCC
>NZ_AYXJ01000027.1:0-161209 GCF_000681415.1 Pandoraea sp. E26 | reverse complement strand
ACCGCCTCTTCCACCGCGATCTCGTCGAACGGATTCATCGACATCTTCACGTTCGCAATGTCGACGCCACTGCCGTCGCTCTTCACGCGAACCTTTACGTTGTAATCCACTACCCGTTTGACCGGTACCAGGATCTTCATGTGAACTCGCTCCAAGTTTACGTTTACGTCAATCCGCTGCCATTATAACCACACGATGAACGACGCATTTATTGCGAATTTGCGGCATTTTGTGGCACGAGTCATGACGGCGCATTCCGATGTCTTCCCGACTTGCCGAGCCTGACGGGTCTTCGCGATAGTGGCGTCCGCCCTCGGCGGACAAGCGCTCCCCGACGTCGCCCCGGCCCCGAACGATCGTGCTATTTTTATGCAAATCGTGACGCACAGCCAGTGCCGGCGTGGTGCATTTCCTCTAGAGAAAACACCCCGCCGCGCGCACGTCTATGATCGAATGGCGCACCCGATCATCGCCACGCCGGCGTCGGGCCGCCGCGGTCGTAGTCGACGTCACGACGTCACGACGTCACGACGTCACGGCGTCCCGGCGACGGCGGCCACGCCAGCGCGTCAGGAGGAGACATGACCATGCCGAATTCGACGGTTTCGTATCAGGAATCGCGTCTGCAGGCCAGCGACGGCCTTATGCTGCACATGCACACGTGGCGGCCCGCCGACACCCACGCGCCGCTGCGCGCCGTCGTCGCCATCGTGCACGGCATGGGCGAACATGGCGCCCGCTATGCGTCGCTGGCCGGACACTTCGCGTCGTTGGGCATCGCCACGGTCGCGTACGATCTGCGCGGACACGGCCGCTCCGGCGGCAGCCGCCTCTTCGTCAAGCAATTCGACGAATATCTCGACGACACCGAGATCTTTCTCACCCAGGTGCGCACGACCTTCGGCCCGACCCCGCTCTTTCTGCTCGGCCACAGCATGGGGGGCGCGATCGCGGCGTTGTACGCGATTACGCGCGCGCCGGCGAACGTACGCGGACTGATGCTGAGCAGCCCGGCGCTCGGCCCCGGCGAGCCGGTGGCGCCATGGATGATGGCCGCAGGCCGATGGGTGTCGCGCTGGCTGCCGAAAGTGCCCGTCTTCAAGGTCGATCCGGCGCTCATCTCGCGCGACAAGCGCGTCGTCGAGGCCGCCAGGCAGGACCCGCTCAACGCCTATCGCGGCACCCCGGCGCGCACCGCCGCCGAACTGCTCGACGCAATGGCGCGCATCCATGCCAACGCCGATGCCCTGCAATTGCCGCTCTACGTGTTTCACGGCACCGCCGACCGGCTCACCGCCCCCTGGGCGAGCGAGCAATTTCACGGCAATGCCGGCTCGAAAGACAAGACGCTGCGCCTCTATCCCGGGGGCTTTCACGAAACGCTCAACGACCTCGACAGGCAAACGGTCATCGACGAGTTGACGCAGTGGCTGCTACGTCATCTGCCCGATGCACCATCGATGGCAGCCGCGCCGTCAGTGCCCCGGCAGGCCGCGTTGGGCGCCCACGGCAACGGCTGAACGCGACGGGGCGGGACGCGACGCCCGCCGCCTCCGGAACCCAGCATGCGAGGAGGGTCTCGCCGCGTCGTATCGCGCAGCGCGTTACACTGAAGCGGTGTGGAATCGCGAGGAGCCCCCGGCATGCAATCGCAGACGAAGTACTCGCCGCAAACGGTCACCGGCATGCATTTCTGGACGCCGACGATCTTCAGCATCAAGACGACGCGCCCCGCCGGCCTGACCTTCACGCCGGGCCAGTTCGTGCGACTGGGACTGCCTGGCGACGACGGACAGCTGATCTGGCGAGCGTTCTCCTTCGTGAATTCGCCCGCGGAAGATACATTGGAGTTCTATGCAATTACGGTGCCGGGCGGGCAACTCTCGCCGCGCCTGTCGCAACTCGAGGTCGGCGATGAGCTCTTCGTCGATCACACCGCCTATGGCTTTCTGACGCTGGATCGTTTCACGGGGGGCGACGATCTCTGGCTGCTCGCCACGGGCACCGGCCTCGCACCGTTCGTATCGATCCTGCGAGACCCCACCGTGTGGCAGCGTTTCGAGCGCATCTTCCTCGTGCACAGCGTGCGATGGGAGCGAGACCTCGCCTACTACGAGGAACTGAAGCATTTCTCGCATCCCGACGTCGATCCGTCGCTCGTGAGCAAGCTGCATTTCGCCGTCAGCGTCACGCGCGAGCAAACGCCCGGTGCGCTGTCGGGGCGCATCACGTCATTGCTGGACTCGGGGGAACTGGAAAAGGCGATGGGGGCGACGCTCGACCCGGCCACGTCGCGCATCATGGTGTGCGGCAACCCGGACATGATCAAGGAATTGCGCGCCTGGTTCACGCAACGCGGCTACGCCGTGAGCCGTACCGCCACGCCCGGGCCGCTTGTGCTCGAAAAGCAGTGGTGACGCGCGGGCGCCAATGTCTCAGGCCGTCGGCGGCTTTGCCCAGTCGGGCGGGCGTTTCTCGATGAATGCCTGCACGCCTTCGAGCGCGCACGCGTCCATCATGTTGCAAGCCATCGTTTGCCCGGCCATCTGATACGCGGCTTCGATACCGGTTTCGACTTGCCGGTAGAACAGCCCCTTGCCCGCCGCCACCGCAGCCGCGGGCTTGGCAAGAATCGAGCGGCACAGCGCCGCGACTTCCGCATCGAGCCGCTCCATGGCCACCACGCGATTGACCAGCCCCCGCTCGCGCGCCGTTTGCGCGTCGATGAAGTCGCCGGTGAGCAGCATCTCCATGGCCTGCTTGCGAGAGAGGTTGCGCGAAAGCGCCACGCCCGGCGTCGCGCAGAACAGGCCGACATTGATGCCGGAAACGGCGAACCGCGCCACCGAGGTGGCAACCGCCAGATCGCACATCGCCACCAGTTGACAGCCCGCGGCGGTCGCGATGCCGTGCACACGTGCGATGACCGGTTGCGGCATGCGCTGCATCGTCAGCATCACGCGGGTGCACTGATTGAACAGTTTGCGGTAGTAGTCGAGCGACGGCTCGGCGCGCATCTCCTTGAGATCGTGTCCCGCGCAGAACGCGGCGCCCGCGGCGCCCAGCACCACCACGCGCGCGCTCGCGTCGCTCGCCACCACGTCGAGGGCGCGCCCGAGCGCATCGAGCATCGCTTCGGACAACGCATTGAACTGACGCGGTCGATTGAGCGTGAGCGTCACCACGCCGGCCAGGTCACCCTCGCCGCGCGTCACAAGCACGAGAGGCTCGGGCGTCGCCGAGAGGTCCGCCGAAAGGTCGGTTGCCGTCATGGTTGTCTCCTGTGCCGTGTGTGCGCGGCCGCGAAGGGTTGCCGCCGCGAGCTCTCAGACGTCGGCGAGCACCTTCAGATGCGCAACGACGCTGCGCCCGAGCGCCGAGAGGTTGTAGCCGCCTTCGAGGCAACTCACGATGCGACCCTTCGCATGACGGTCGGCAACGGCCTTCACCCGCTCCGTGATCCAGGTGAAGTCGGCTTCGGTCAAACCCAGCCCGCCGAGATCGTCTTCGCGGTGCGCGTCGAATCCCGCCGAAATGAAGACCATTTCCGGGCGGAACGCGTCAAGTTGCCCCAGCCAGCCAAGGTCGATCGCTTCGCGCGCCTGCATGCCGGAAGAGCGCGCGGCAAGCGGGATGTTAAGCATATTCGGCGCCGGATCAAGCGCGCCGGAGAACGGATAGAACGGATGCTGGAAGATGCCGCACATCAGCACACGCTCGTCGTTGGCGAACGTCGCTTCCGTGCCGTTGCCGTGGTGCACGTCGAAATCGATGATCGCCACGCGCGAAAGCCCGTGCACTTCGAGCGCGTGCGCGGCGGCGATGGCCACGTTGTTGAACAGGCAGAACCCCATGGCCCGCGTCGGCGTGGCATGGTGCCCCGGCGGACGCACGCTGCAGAACGCATTGTCGAGTTCGCCGCGAATGACGGCATCGGTTGCCGCGACAGCCGCGCCCGCCGCACGTGTGGCTGCGCGCCACGAGTACGGATTGAGCAGCGTGTCGGGGTCGATCGGGAAATAGCCCGACTCGGGAATGTTGTCGCGAATGAAGTCGATGTGGTCCTGCGTGTGCACGAGCCGCAGGCTGGCCTCGTCGGCCGCCGGCGCTTCTCGGCGTTCGAGCAGGCCGTCGATGCGCCCGGCAATCAACTGGTCCTCGATGGCGCGCAGTCGTTCGGGGCATTCGGGATGCCACTCGCCCATTTCGTGACGGACGCAATCGGGATGCGTATAAAACCCGGTAGCCATGCCTTGTGTCGCCTATCGCTTCGAATCGTTATCGTGGGACGGGCGGGGAATGCCCGCCGCGCCGTGGTGTCGCAAGTCCGGTAGCGGCCGGACGCAGCCCCCTGGCAAACGCGGCACGCAAGCATGAAACATCACTCGCACACGCTTGCCGATGGCCGGCATTCCCCATGAGCACTGTCACCGACAGCGCACAGGCCTTAAGGTATCACAGGTGCACTCGGTTATACTGCCAAGCAGTCTCCCAGCAGACCCGTGTCAGCCGGCAACGGCCGTTCTCCCGAAATTCGGGACGGCAGTAACTGGCATGAATGGTCGATGCCCTTGTCAAAACCGCGCGTCACGCGACATCGATGCGCACCGATCCCGGCATCGACGCGACTAACGCGGCGACCATCGTTCCCCGGCGGCGCCGCATTCGGACTTCATACAGGCCTGACAGACAGCATGACATCACCGGTACGGATGTACGATTCACTCTCGCCGGCGCGCTCGCGCCTCGCACCTCGACCGGAAATGGCCGGCAACCCCTGCCGCGCGACCGACGCCCCTGGCTCGCCCCGGCACTCAACACGCGCTGCGTTCTCGCGTACTGCACGCACCTTCGGCGTCGTCCTGTCGCTGTGCCTCGGCACGTTCGCGCTCACGACGACCGCCGCGCATGCGCAGACACGCGGCAAGCAGGTTGCGCAGACCGAGTTCGAGGAGGAAGTCGTGCCGCAGCGCTACGCGGCCAATCCCGAAGTCGACGCGTTCATCAACGACATCGTGGCGCGTGACGGCTTCGATCGCGCCGAGTTGCAGCGCGTGTTCTCACGCGTGGTCTTCTCGCAAACGGCCGCTCGCCTGGCCGCGCCGCCCGCCACGCCCGGCCAGAAAAACTGGACCCGCTACGAGAAGAATTTCCTCGACAACACGCGCATCAATGGCGGCGTGCGCTTCTGGAATCAGAATGCGGCCGCGCTGTCGCGAGCAGCCCAGCAATTCGGCGTGCCCGAGGAAATCATCGTCGCCATCATCGGCGTCGAGACGATCTACGGGCGCCACATGGGCAACTTCCGCACCATCGACGCGCTCACCACGCTCGCGTTCGACTACCCGCCCGCGCGCAACCGATCCGAGCGCATGGCGCTGTTCCGCACCGAGCTGGAGAACCTGCTGCTGTACGCCCGCGAGCGCGGTGTCGACCCCTTCAGCATCTACGGCTCATATGCGGGCGCCATCGGCATTCCGCAGTTCATGCCCTCGTCGATTCGCAACTACGCCGTCGACTTCTCGGGCGACGGCAAGATCAATCTGACGACCGACGTGGCGGACGCCATCGGCAGCGTTGCGAACTTCCTCAAGCAACATGGCTGGCAGGCCGGTCAACCTGTCGTCTGGAATATCGCCAATGATCGGGGCAGCCAGGGGTTGGCCGAGGCCGGCGCGGACGGACAACCGGAGCCGCACTGGAAACTCGGCGACTTCATCAAGGCAGGCATGCTGATGAATGAGCCACGGCTCGACGTGGGGGCGAAGCTCGACACGCCGGTGCTCATCGTCGACCTGCCGACGCCGGGCCAGCCGACGCAATATCGTATGGGCCTGAACAATTTCTACGTGCTCACGCGTTACAACCGGAGCTTCTTCTACGCGATGTCGGTGTACGACCTCGCCGACGCGATCAAGGCGGCACGCGCCCCCTGAGAACGGCGTTGGCCGGAAAACAAAACGGGACCCTCGGGTCCCGTTTTTCGTGACGCGGCGCAGGCACCGCACCGGCATCGTCCCCCACATCACGCGGGGAACACCCCCGTCGACAGATAGCGGTCGCCGCGATCGCAGACCACGAACACGATGGTCGCGTTCTCGACCTCGTGCGCCAGATTCAAAGCGATCTGGCAGGCGCCGGCGGCCGAAATGCCGCAGAAGATCCCCTCTTCCGCCGCGAGGCGCCGCGCCATGATTTCGGCTTCCGCCTGCGTGACGGACACGGTGCGATCCACGCGAGCGCGATCGAAAATCTTCGGCAGATAGGCTTCCGGCCACTTGCGGATGCCGGGAATGCGGGAGCCTTCCGCCGGCTCCGCGCCGATGATCTGCACGGCGTCGCTCTGCTCCTTCAGGTATTGCGACACGCCCATGATGGTGCCCGTCGTGCCCATCGCGGAGACGAAGTGCGTGATGCGGCCTTCGGTGTCGCGCCAGATTTCCGGGCCCGTCGTCTCGTAATGCGCCAGCGGATTGTCGGGATTGGCGAACTGGTCGAGGATGATGCCGCGCCCGTCGCGCTGCATCTGCTCGGCGAGGTCACGCGCATATTCCATGCCCCCCTTGACCGGCGTGAGGATGATCTGGGCGCCATAAGCCCCCATGCTCTGACGGCGCTCGATGGACAGATCCTCCGGCATGATGAGGATCATCTTGTAGCCGCGAATCGCCGCGGCCATGGCCAGCGCAATGCCTGTATTGCCCGAGGTCGCTTCGATGAGCGTGTCGCCCGGCTTGATGCGTCCGCGCAATTCGGCGTGCTTGATCATCGACAGCGCCGGGCGGTCCTTCACCGAACCCGCCGGGTTATTGCCCTCGAGCTTTCCGAGAATCACGTTGTTGCGGCGGCGGATTTCGTCGTCGGGCAAACGCACCAATTGCACCAGCGGCGTATTGCCGATGGTGTCTTCGATAGTCTTGTAGGCCATTGCGCTAAGCTTTTTCGGTCGGGAATCGAAGCATTCTAATCCACCGGCCATGACCGCGCTCGTAGCGAGGTGACGGCCGGGCGCCGCAAGTGCGACCGCCCGGCGCCCCGACGGGCCTCAGACCTTCGGCGCACTCGCGGCCGACGGCGCTTTCTCCTTCTTCGATTTCGACGATTTCGACGACTTCGCCGGCGCCGCACCGGTCGCCGTCGGCGCGGATCCCGCCGATGCCGCGGCCTTGTCCGTCTTGTCCGTCTTGTCCGTCTTGGACTTCTTCGACTTCGGGCCACCGGCCGGTGCCGCAGGCGATGCGGGTGCGGCTGCAGGCGCGGACGCGGCACCTGGCGCGACACCCCCGGCCTTGTCGGCCCTGGACTTCTTCGATTTGCCACCCTTCGCATCGGCGGCGGCAGGTCCCGACGCGGCGCCCGGCAAGGCGGTAGCGCCCGGGGACGCCGGCTTGGCCGTCGAACCGGCGGCGGGCACCGGCGTGGGCGTATGCTGGGTGGCGCTCGGCGGCATTGCGGGCGTGGCGGGCGTGGCGGCAGGCGTGGCCGGCTTGCCCGGCGCTGCCGGGGTCTGCTGCATGGCTGGCGGCGCCGGACGGCCCGTCGTGGCAGGGACCTGAGCGGCAGGCGCCGTCGCCGCAGGGGGCTTCGTCGCGGGGACCGGCGCGGCAGGTGCCGTCGTCGCAGGGGTCTTCGCCGCAGGGGCCGGTACGGCAGGCGCCGCGCCCTGACCATTGATCGTCATGCCTTCGCTCTGGAGCGTGGCGACGGACTTGGTGCCGAGGCCCTTCACGCGCCTGGCGACGTCGGCGGCATCCTTATACGGCCCGTGGGCATTGCGTTCGTCGATGATGGCTTTGGACTTGACCGGTCCGATGCCCTTGAGCGATTCGAGCTGCGCCTGATCGGCGGTATTGATGTCGACAGCGGCCATGGCCAGGCCGCAGAGGGTGAAAAAGGTAACCACCGCCAGCAAGAGTTTGCGAAGCATGATGTATTCCCTGTAAGGTCACTCGGGACAATATCCCCACCTCGGGACACCCCCGATACTCCCTTAACGCCCGAGACTGCGCACGGATGACATATCCCGGCGCGCCAAACGAAACGGGGAGCCATGCGGCTCCCCGTCGAGACTTCGGTCCCGCCATCGCCAGGGATGGCATCGGGCCCGTGCCTGTTGGCCCGTTTGCCTATTGGGCCAACAGCCAGCGCACGTAGCGCGAGACGCCCTCACCGACCGTATAGAACGGCTGCTGATACCCACCCGCCTGGCGCAGATGCTCGACGCTCGCCTGGGTGAAGCACTGATACTTGCCACGCAGCGCGTCGGGGAACGGGATGTACTCGACGAGCCCCTGTCGCACCATCTCGTCAAGCGAGAGCGGCGCCTCGCCGGCCTCTTCGCGCAACGTGTTGATCACGGCGACCGCAATGTCATTGAACGGCTGCGCGCGGCCCGTGCCGAGGTTGAAGATGCCGCTTCGCTCGGGATGATCGAAGAAGTGCAGATTCACCTTGACCACGTCCTCGACGGACACGAAGTCGCGACTTTGCGTGCCCGCCGCATAGCCGTTGTACTCGCCAAAGAGCTTCACGCGGCCGTTGGCGCGGAACTCGTTGAAGTTGTGGAACGCCACCGAGGCCATGCGCCCCTTGTGCGCTTCGCGCGGGCCGTACACGTTGAAGTAGCGAAACCCCGCCACCTGGCTCGGCAGCTTGCCGCCCGCCTCGCGCATGGCGCGACGCACGATCTGGTCGAAGAGGAATTTCGAGTACCCGTAGACGTTGAGGGGCTTCTCGTACTCGCGCGATTCCACGAACGTTTCCGAGGCGCCGTACGTCGCCGCGGAAGACGCGTAGAGGAACGGCACCGTCTGCGTCTGGCACGCCTCGAACAACGCGCGCGTGTAGCGGAAGTTGTTCTCCATCATGTAGCGGCCGTCGGTCTCCATCGTGTCGGAGCAGGCGCCTTCATGGAAAATCGCGCGCACGCGACCGAACTCGCGGCGCTGGAAACGCGCGACGAAATCGGTCTTGTCGAGGTAGTCGCTGATTTCGCAATCGACCAGATTGCGGAATTTGTCGGCGCGTGTGAGGTTGTCGACCGCCACGATGTCGGTCTCGCCGCGCTCGTTGAGGGCTTTGACGAGGTTCGCGCCGATGAAACCGGCGGCGCCGGTGACGATGATGGTCATGTCAGATCGGAAAAGAGTTCGGTGTAATCCACGGTCGCGGTGCCCAGCTTGCCCACGACGATACTGCCCGCGCGATTGGCGAGCACCACCGCCTGCGCAAGCGGCAGACCGGCGGCGAGCGAGGCGGCGAGCGTGGCAATCACGGTGTCGCCCGCGCCCGACACATCATACACTTCGCGTGCCTGGGCCGGGACGTGCAGCGCACCGTTCTGGGTGAAGAGCGTCATGCCCTCTTCCGAACGCGTGAGCAACAACGCTTCGAGCCCCAGCGATTCGCGCAGATTCTGCGCGCGAACCGTCAAATCGTCTTCCGAATGCCATTCGCCCACGACCTGCTGCAATTCGGAGCGGTTCGGCGTGAGGATGGTGGCACCCCGATAACGCTCGTAATCGCTGCCCTTCGGATCGACGAGCACGGGCTTGCCCGCCTTGCGCGCCGCTTCGATCATCGGCTGGACATGCGTCAGGCCGCCCTTCGCATAATCGGAGAGCAACACGACGTCATAGTTCGCCAGCAACTGGCGATACTGATCGAGCACGGCGAGCAGCACTTCGCGCGCCGGCTGATTCTCGAAGTCGATGCGCAGCAATTGCTGTTGACGCGACACGATGCGCAGCTTGATCGTGGTCGACAGATCCGCATCGCGCGTGACGAACGCCGTCACGCCGCTCGCGTCGAGCAGATCGACCACCCGCTCGCCGGGCTCGTCCTCGCCGAGCACGCACAGCAGCCCGGCCTGCGCCCCCAGCGACGTGGCGTTGAGCGCCACGTTCGCCGCGCCGCCCAGACGTTCCTCGTTGCGCTTGACGTGCACCACGGGCACCGGCGCCTCCGGCGAAATGCGATTGACGTCGCCGAACCAATAGCGATCGAGCATCACGTCGCCGACGATCAGCACGCGCGCGCGGTGGAACGCCTCACGCGACACCGTGGGCACGCCGGGCGCCTGCACCGTGCGAGAAAGCGAAGTTGCCGTCAAAGTCATTCGTCGATCCTCGCGATTCAGACGGTGTCGTGCTGGCCGCGGCCGATGCCGTGGTACTCGATGCCCAGCTCCTGCATGGTCTGCGGCTCGTACAGGTTGCGACCGTCGAAGATCAGCGCAAGCGACAGTGCCGACTTCATCTTGGCGAAGTCCGGGCTGCGGAAGGCCTTCCACTCCGTGACGATCACGAGCGCGTCCGCGCCCGTCAGCGTGTCGTCTTCCGTCGCGCAGAATTCGATGCGGGCGTGTCCGGCCGGATCATCGGCAAAGTCGAGCGCGATCACGCGACGCGCCTCTTCCAGGGCCACCGGATCGTAGGCGCGCACGCGGGCGCCCCGACGCACCAGCTCCGCGATCACACGACGGCTCGGCGCCTCGCGCATGTCGTCGGTGTTCGGCTTGAACGCCAGCCCCCAAAGGGCGAACGTCTTGTCCGACAGATCGTTGCCAAGGCGCGCGACGATCTTGTCGATAAGGACCGCCTTCTGGGTTTCGTTGACCGCCTCGACGGCATTCAGGATGCGCAGCGGCAGACCGTAGTCCTCGGCTGTCCGCACGAGTGCCTGTACGTCCTTCGGGAAGCATGAACCGCCATAGCCGCAGCCGGCATACAGGAAGTGATAACCGATACGCGGGTCAGAGCCGATGCCCTGACGCACGTCCTCGATATCCACGCCCACGCGATCGGCCAGATTCGCGAGCTCGTTCATGAACGAGATCCGCGTCGCCAGCATGGCATTGGCCGCGTACTTGGTGAACTCGGCCGAGCGCACGTCCATGTACAGCGTGCGTTCGTGGTTCCGGTTGAACGGCGAGTACAACCGCTTCATCATCGCGCGCGCCTGCTGGCCCTGCGCGTCGTCGTCCACGCCGATCACGATGCGGTCCGGGCGCATGAAATCCTCGACGGCCGCCCCTTCCTTCAGGAACTCGGGATTCGAGACGACCGAGAACGACACGTCCTCGCCGCGCTTGGCAAGTTCGTCGGCGACTGCCGCGCGCACCTTGTCCGCGGTGCCGACCGGCACGGTCGACTTGTCGACGATCACCTTGAAGTTCGTGGCGTAGCGTCCGATGTTGCGCGCCGCCGCAACGACGTATTGCAGGTCGGCCGAGCCGTCCTCGTCCGGCGGCGTACCCACCGCGATGAACTGCACGTCGCCGTGCGCGACCGACGCCTCGACATCCGTCGAGAATTGCAGACGGCCGGCCTTGCGATTGCGGGCGATGATTTCCTGCAGCCCTGGCTCGTGAATCGGCACGCCGCCGTTGTTCAGGATTTCGATCTTGCGCGGATCGACGTCGAGACAGAACACGTCGTTGCCGACGTCTGCCAGACAGGCGCCCGTAACGAGGCCGACGTAACCGGAGCCGATGATGGTGACTTTCATGATTGCGCGAACTTGAGAAAATTAGGAGGCCGCCGGCACGTCGGCACGTCGCGGCGTATACGTCTCCCAGCCGTTACAGCCGGGGCACTGCCAATAGAACAATCGCGCGCGGAAGCCGCACTGGTCGCAGACGTAGCGCGGCAGCGACTTGGTGCGCTGCGTGATGAGCTTGCCCATGAGCTGCAGATCCGACTGCGTGTCGCCATGGGCGGTTGCGGCATGCGCCTCGAGCAGGCGAGCCATGCCCGGCGCGCTCGGCGCCCGGTGCATCTGCTCGCGCATCAGCGCGAGCGCGGCTTCCGGTCCCTCGAGCGCCACCGTCTTCTCGTACACGATCTCGAGCAGATCGTCCGACGGATTCCTGTTGAGCGCGTCGCGCAGTACCGCCAGTCCTTCCGGCGCACGCCCCAGGGCTTCGTAAGCGCGCATCAGGCGCTTGGCCGCCAGCCCCAGATACACCGGGTTCTGCTGCTCGATGGTGCTCAGCACACGCAACGCGCCTTCGGCGTCGCCGGCGGAGAGCAGCATGTCGCCGCGCAGCAGCGGCGCGCGCACATTCGCGGGATTCACGGCGAGGGCGGCGTCGAGCTCGCGCACGACGGCATCCACCTCCTTGCGCTGCAGCGCTTCCTGCGCCAGCTCGCAATGGAACTGCGCGATCTCCTTGCGATACGACACCGCGGGGTCGAGCTCACTGAGGGTTTCGGCCTCGCTCAGCGCCTTGTGCCACTCCTTCTCGATCTGGTAGATGGTGAGCTTGGCGTGCTGTGCCGCCTTCGCAAACGGCCCCGTGTGCAGGCGACCGAAGGCGTCTTCGGCGCGGTCGAGCAAACCGGCCTTGAGGAAGTCGTGACCGAGCTCGTAGAGCGCGTGCTCCTGATCGGCTTGCGGCAGATCGTCGCGAGAGAGCAAATTCTGATGCACGCGAATGGCGCGCTCCGTCTCGCCCCGACGGCGAAACAGGCTGCCCAGCGCGAAGTGCAGTTCCGTCGTCTCGGGATCGAGCTTGGCCACCTCGATGAATGCGTCGATGGCCTTGTCCGGCTGCTCGTTGAGCAGGAAGTTGAGCCCGCGGAAATAGGACGCGGGCAAATTGCGGCTCTCCGAGAGCAGGCTGCGCAGATCCAGGCGCGCGGCTACCCAGCCGCAGCCGAAGATCACGGGGATGGCCAATAGCCACCAGACCTCGAATTCCATGAATGCGTGTTGTCGTTGAAACAGTCGGTGAGGGGGAGTGTCGTCGCCTTAGACCGGGGGCAGCATCGGCGGCTGATCGCTCGCCTCGGGGTCACGTTGCGCACGGGCCAGGTCGCGCCGGGTGCGGCGCAGTTCCAGACGCTGCCGCATCAGGCTCGGCAAGGTGGCGAGCACGCCGATCACGCCGCCCACCACGAAGAACGCCAGGCCGATCATGATGAGCGGTGCCGTCCACGTGTGGCCCAGGAACAGGTTCAACGTGACTTCGCCCGTGTTGGCGAGCGCGAGACACAGCAACACCACGAACACGATGAGACGAATGATCCAAACAATCAGCTTCATGCCGAAAGGCTCCTGCGGCAGGATTGCCGTATGTTTTGCAACTTGAGCGGCTCGCGCACGCCGGATCGGGACCCGCCGTCGCGCCGTGCCGGCACGTGGGCGTATTGTACCGGATGTGCCCCGCGAGGCGTCGTTACTGCATGCCGCTTCGCATTTGCGTCGATTGTGCGCGCGCGGCATCGGCACTCGCGCGCGCCACGAACGCCAGACGCAAAAAAAGCGCCCGAAGGCGCTTTTCTTGCGTAGTAGATCCCAAAGGGCCTTATTGGTCCGACGCCTTGTGATCAACCCGCTCTCGCAACTCCTTGCCGGGCTTGAAGTGCGGCACGAACTTCTCCGGCACCATCACCTTCTCGCCCGACTTCGGGTTGCGGCCGACGCGCGGTGGCCGACGGTTGAGCCCGAAGCTGCCGAATCCGCGGATTTCGATTCGATGACCGCGCGCGAGCGCATCGGCCATCGCGTCGAGAATCGTCTTCACCGCGAAATCGGCGTCCTTGAGCACCAACTGGGGAAACCGCGCCGCCAACTGGTTGACCAATTCAGACTTGGTCATAGGCCTTGGACCTTACTGATTCTGGCTGTCCAGCTTGGCCTTGAGCAGGGCACCCAGGTTCGTGGTGCCGCTCGCTGCCGAGCTATCCGACGACAGCTTGCTCATTGCCTCTTGCTGTTCAGCCGAATCCTTGGCCTTGATCGACAGGTTGATGTTGCGCGACTTGCGATCGATGTTGACGATCATTGCATTGACGGCATCACCTTCCTTGAGCACGTTGCGGGCATCTTCCACACGGTCGTGCGAGATTTCCGAAGCGCGCAGGTAACCTTCGACGTCATCGCCCAGCGACACGACGGCACCCTTCGGATCGACAGCCTTGACGGTACCGTCGACGATCGAGCCCTTGTCGTGGATCGCCACGAAGGTGTTGAACGGATCGCCTTCGAGCTGCTTGATACCCAGCGAGATGCGTTCCTTCTCGACGTCGATGCCCAGAACCACGGCTTCGACTTCGTCGCCCTTCTTGTACTTGCGAACGGCTTCTTCGCCGGCTTCGCTCCACGACAGGTCCGACAGGTGGACCAGGCCGTCGATGCCGCCCGGCAGACCGATGAACACGCCGAAGTCGGTGATCGACTTGATGGCGCCCTTGATCTTGTCGCCCTTCTTGAAGTTGCGCGAGAAGTCATCCCACGGGTTCGGCTTGCATTGCTTCATGCCGAGGCTGATACGACGACGGTCTTCGTCGATCTCGAGCACCATGACTTCGACTTCGTCGCCCAGCTGGACAACCTTGGTCGGCGCAACGTTCTTGTTGGTCCAATCCATTTCCGACACGTGGACCAGGCCTTCGATGCCCGATTCCACTTCGACGAATGCGCCGTAGTCGGTGATGTTGGTGACCTTGCCGAACAGGCGGGTACCTTGCGGGTAACGGCGAGCGATGCCTTCCCACGGATCTTCGCCGAGTTGCTTGACGCCCAGCGAGACGCGGCCCTTCTCCTGATCGAACTTGAGGATCTTGGCGGTGACTTCCTGGCCAACCGACAGGACTTCGCTCGGGTGACGCACACGACGCCATGCGATGTCGGTGATGTGCAGCAGGCCGTCGATGCCGCCGAGGTCAACGAACGCACCGTAGTCGGTGATGTTCTTGACCACGCCCTTGACGATCGCGCCTTCCTTGAGCGTCTCGAGCAGCTTGGCGCGCTCTTCGCCCTGGGTGGCTTCGATCACGGCGCGGCGCGAGAGCACAACGTTGTTGCGCTTGCGGTCGAGCTTGATGACCTTGAATTCGAGGGTCTTGCCTTCGTACGGGGTCGTATCCTTGACCGGACGCGTGTCCACCAGCGAACCCGGCAGGAATGCGCGGATGCCGTTGACCATCACGGTCAGGCCGCCCTTGACCTTGCCGGTGATCGTACCGGTCACGAGGTCGCCCGATTCGAGGGCCTTTTCCAGTTGCAGCCACGAGGCCAGACGCTTGGCCTTGTCGCGCGACAGCACGGTGTCGCCGTAGCCGTTTTCCAGGGCGTCGATCGCCACGGAAACGAAATCGCCGGCCTGAACTTCGACCTCGCCCTGATCATTCAGGAATTCTTCGATGGGGATGTACGCTTCGGACTTGAGGCCGGCGTTGACGACCACGAAGTTGTGGTCAACCCGAACGACTTCTGCGCTGATGACTTCACCAGCACGCATGTCTTGACGGGAGAGCGACTCTTCGAAAAGCGCCGCGAAAGATTCGTTGGTCGAGGTTTGCAGGTCGGACATAAAAGTGGATTACGCCGCTGACGTCCGTCTCCCGAGGGGGTTGACGCTAACGTACAACGGTTGGGTTAAAGGTTAAACAAAGCCGGGCCGGATGACTGCATGAAACATCCGGTCAAGCGCCTTGCGGGTACTGCACCTGCGCGAACCATTCGAGCACCTGAGCCACCGCCTGATCGACGTTGAGCTCCGACGTGTCGAGCACCCGCGCACCCTCTGCCGGTCGCAACGGCGCCTCTGCACGGGTACGATCCCGCGCGTCACGCGCCTCAAGATCCAGCATGAGACTGTCTATGTTAGCAGAAAATCCTTTTTCTATCAATTGCTTATACCGCCTCTCGGCACGAGCCTGCGGGGTGGCCGTCAAAAACACCTTCAACTCGGCCTCCGGGAAGATCACCGTCCCCATGTCGCGGCCGTCCGCCACCAGCCCCGGCGCGGTCTTGAATCCCCGCTGGAGCGCCGTGAGCGCCTGGCGAACCGCCTTGTGCACGGCAATGCCCGACGCCCGGTTGCCGATCGCCTCGGCACGGATGGCATCGGTCACATCTTCGCCCGCCAGCCAGATTCGCTCGTCCTTGAACCGCACGTCGAGCGTCTCGGCCAGCACTGTCAGCGCCCCTACGTCGTCCGTGTCGATGCCGTGACGCGCGCTCGCCAGCGCGGTGAGCCGATACAGGGCGCCGCTGTCGAGGTAGTGAAAGCCCAGCGCATCCGCCACACGGTGTGCCACCGTGCCCTTGCCGGATGCCGTCGGGCCATCCACCGTAATGACCGGAATCGAATCGTCCACCACCGTCAAATCAGGCATCCCTTCGTCTCTGTCTATCCAACACATTGAAAAATAAAACCACACACTCAAATGATAATGATTATCATTTAAATAAAGGCGCTACGGGCGCCGCTCGGATCGGTGACCGCCATGCAAAGCCGCGATTATCCCTTACTCAATCCCGAATGGGGGCCGCCGCCCGACCCTCGGAACCGCACGCCGCGTCGCCCGCAGCGATGGATGGGATTCGCCGGGGCGGGCACGCTCATCGCCGTAGGCTATATGGATCCGGGCAATTGGGCCACGGCCATTGCCGGGGGTGCCCGATACGGGTACACGCTGCTGAGCGTCGTACTGCTCTCGAGCGTGATGGCATTGTTGCTTCAGTGGCTCGCGGCGCGCGTCGGATTGGTCACCGGGCGCGATCTCGCGCAACTCTCACGTAGCCAGTATAGCCGCCGGACTTCGCTGGCGTTATGGGGGCTGTGCGAGACGGCGATCATCGCATGCGATCTCGCCGAGATCGTTGGCAGCGCGGTCGCCCTGCAACTGCTGTTCGGCGTGTCTCTGCCGATCGGCGTCGTGGTGGCGGGCGCCCTGGCCTTCGCCATGCTCGGCCTGCAAGGTTTCGGACAACACCGCCTCGAAGGCGCCGTCGCTGCGCTGATTCTGCTCACTGCGGGATGCTTCGTCGCCCAGTTGTCGCTGGCCCACCCTGACTGGCGTGCCGCCGCACACGGCCTGCGACCGCGCGCCGAGATCGTCGCGCAGGCGGGGATGCTTTGGCTGGCCACGGGCATCCTCGGCGCCACGGTCATGCCTCACAACCTCTATCTGCACTCGGCCTTGCTGCGCATGCGAGGTGAGGCCTTGCCCGAGCGGACTCGTCCGGCCCTCGCGCGTGCATTGCGCACCACACACTGGGACACCACGCTCTCGCTTGGCTTCGCGTTCCTCGTCAACGCCGCCCTGCTGATTCTGGCTGCCGCTGCCTTCCATGCCAGCGGCAACACGTCGGTGGAGTCGTTGGGCGACGCCCACAAACTCCTCGCGCCCCTGCTAGGCAACCAGTGGGCGGGTGCCATGTTCGCCGTTGCGTTGCTCGCATGCGGCCTGAACTCGACGGTGACGGCAACGCTGGCCGGGCAGGTCACGATGGAGGGTTTTCTGAATCTGCGAATGAAGCCGTGGCAACGCGCGCTCATCACCCGCGCGCTCGCCCTGGTGCCGGCGCTGCTCATCGTCGGGCATGGCGGCGAGGCGAGAACCACGGCTTTGCTGGTCTTCAGCCAGGTGGTGCTGAGCCTACAGCTGCCGTTCGCGGTGATACCACTCGTGCGGTTTGCGGGGGACGCGACGTTGATGGGGGAATGGCGCGTTCGCGGTGCGCTGTCGATCGCCGCGTGGGGCATCGCAAGTGCGATCGTCGTACTCAACGGCCTGTTGCTTTGGCAGACGCTGACGGGTCAGGGCTAATATGGCCCCGCTCGCCCGCGCGGCTTGCGCCGAATCACGCCCAACCACGCCGAATCGCGACGCATCACGAAGCACCGCGACGAACCGGATCAAACCGCGGCGCGGCCGCGCGCCGCCGGGCGGCACCCGGATGTCGAGAGCCTCGCGGGAGGCCTCCGGATGCGGCGCGTTTGTGGCGCGTTTGTGGCGCGTTTGTGGCGCGTTTGTGGCGCGCTTCCGACCCGATTACGACGCGATTACGACGCGATCCGAACGAACTCGGCGAAATACGTCGGGAACGTCTTGCCCACGCACTTCGGGTCGTTGATCGTCACCGGCACACCGCCCAAGCTCACGAGCGAGAAGCACATGGCCATGCGGTGATCGTCATACGTATCGATGGCGGCGTTCGGCGTCAACGCGGCGGGAGGGGTCACCCGCAGATAATCGGCGCCCTCTTCCACCGTCGCGCCGACCTTGCGCAGCTCCGTGGCCATTGCCGTGAGACGATCCGTCTCCTTGACACGCCAGCTTGCGATGTTGCGCAGCGTGGTCGTGCCATCGGCAAACAACGCCGCGACCGCAATCGTCATCGCCGCGTCGGGGATGTGATTGAAGTCCATGTCGAGCGCACGCAGCTTGCCGCTGGGCGTGTCGATGCCGTTCACTTCGATGGCATCGTCGTGCAACGTCACGCGCGCCCCCATCGCCTCCAGGGCTTCGACGAAACGCACGTCGCCCTGAATGCTGTCGCGCCCCACACCCTGCACACGCACCGGCCCGCCGCCAATGGCGCCGGCCGCAAGAAAATACGATGCCGACGAGGCGTCGCCCTCGACGCGGAGGTCTCCCGGACTGCGATACTTCGCGCCGTCCGCTCCCGCCGCCGGGAGCGTGAAGCGCGACCAGCCATCCTGCCGGACATCGATCCCGAAGCGCCGCAGCAACCGCAGGGTGATGTCGATGTATGGCCTGGAGATGAGTTCGCCCTCGACTTCCACGACGATCTCACCCGATGCCGAAGCCAGCAGCGGCAACGTAAGCAGCAGTGCCGTCAGGAACTGGCTCGAGACGTCGCCCCGCACGCGAATCGGCGATTGCGGCGCGTGCACGTCGGCAGGCCTGATATGCAACGGCGGATAACCGGCATTGCCGAGGTAATCGATCCGCGCGCCCAGTTGACGCAGGCCGTCGACCAGATCGCCGATCGGCCGCTCGTGCATCCGTGCCACGCCCGACACTTCGTAGTCGCCATGACTCAGCGAGAGCGCCGCCGTGAGCGGGCGAATCGCCGTCCCCGCATTGCCCATGAACAGCTTCGCGGCCTTGACGGGAAACGCGCCGCCACATCCCTCGACGATGAAGTCACGCGAATCGCCCACCTGCGTGCACTTGACACCGAGCGCGGCGAGCGCATCGAGCATCACCTGCGTGTCGTCGGACGCGAGCAGCTCCCGCACGCGAGTCGTGCCCCGCGAAAGCGCGGCGAGCAACAGCACGCGGTTCGAGATGCTTTTCGAGCCGGGCAAGCGAAGCGTGCCTTCGGCGTGGCCGTAAGGGCCGAGATCGAGCGTTTCCATTACTTTTCCTGTTGCCTGGCCCAGTCCGTGCGCGCCTGGCTGGCGCGCGCGAATACGGCCTCGAGACCGGCGCCGTCGCCGGCATCGATCAATTGTCGCAGCGAGCCGAGCGTGGCGAGGTAACCGTCGAGTTCGGCCAGCAACGCATCACGATTGGCCACGCAGATATCGCGCCACATTTCGGGGTTCGACGCCGCGATGCGGGTGAAGTCGCGAAAGCCTCCGCCCGCGAAGCCGAACTTCAACGACGCATCGGGTGCGTCGAGAATCTGGGCGATCAACGCATACGAGAGGACGTGTGGCAAATGACTGACCGAAGCGAACACGTGATCGTGCTGTGTTTCGGACATCTCCGATACGCGTGCGCCAGTCGTCTCCCACATGCCCCGGATACGCGCCACGTCCTCGCTGCGGTTGCCCGGTTGCGGGCAAAGCACCACGCGGCGATCCCGGTACAGATCCACCGTCGCGGCCTCGACGCCAGATCGCTCCGCGCCGGCAATCGGATGACCGGGCACGAAACGCCAGGCGTCATCCCCGAGCGCCGCACTTGCGGCAGCCACGGCGTCCGACTTGGTACTTCCGGCGTCGGTGACAATCGTATTTCCGCCGAGACAGGGCCGAATGGCGCTCAGCAGCGCGGGCGTTTGCGCCACCGGCGCCGCGAGCACCACGACATCGGCGCCTGTCACGGCAGCCGCCATCGACGTGGCCGCACGATCGATCACGCCAAGCTCGCACGCCCGCCGAAGCGACGCCTCACTGCGCCCGACGCCGATCACTTCCTTCACGGCGCCTTCCGCCTTCAGCGCTCGCGCCAGCGAGCCGCCGATCAGGCCCACGCCACAGATGACGAGTTTGTTCAGGACCATCGTCCCGTCCCCGCCGCTCATGCGGAGCGCGGGTAAGACCCGAGCACCTTGCAATACGCCGCATTCTGACGCAGCGATTCGAGCGCCTTGGCGACATTCGGATCGTCGCGATGCCCTTCGAAGTCGATGTAGAAGTAGTACTCCCACGCGCCGCTCTTGGCGGGACGCGACTCGAAACGCGTCATCGACACACCGTTGTTCGCGAGGGGCTCGAGCAATGCCACCACGGCGCCAGCACGATTGGGCACGGACAGAATGAGCGAGGTCTGGTCCCGCCCGCTCGGGGCAGGGTCCTGCGTACCGACGACCACGAAGCGGGTGCGATTGTGCGGATCGTCCTGCACATGCGAAAACGCGATTTGCAGTCCGTACTGGGTGGCGGCGGATTCGCCGGCAATCGCGGCGACGCTCGGATCCGCGGCGGCCATGCGGGCCGCCTCCGCGTTGCTCGACACGGCCTGACGCTCCAACCGCGGAAAATGTGCTGTCAACCAGTGCTGGCATTGCGCGAGCGACTGCGCGTGCGAGCAGATCCGGGTCACGCCGTCGAGCGTCCCGGATTGCGACATCAGGTTGTGATGGATTGGCAGCGCCACTTCGCCACTGATCGTCAGCGGGCTTTGCAGCAGCAGATCGAGCGTGCGCGACACCACACCCTCGGTCGAATTCTCGACGGGCACTACCCCAAAGTCCGCGCTGCCGGCCTCGACCGCACGAAACACCTCGTCGAGCGACGGGCACGGCAGGCCCTTCACACTCTGACCGAAATAAGAGAAGGCCGCCTGCTCGCTGTAAGTGCCGGCCGGCCCCAGATAGGCAACGGTCAGCACCTTCTCCAGCGCACGGCTGGCCGACATGATTTCGCGCCAGATCGAAGCAAGATTGTCGCCGTACAACGGCCCGTCGTTGGCTTGCTGCAAGCGCGAAATTACCTGCAGTTCGCGCTCGGGCCGAAACACCGGCGCGCCAAAACGCTTCTTGACCTCACCCACTTCCAGGGCGACGGCCGCACGTTGATTGAGCAGCTTCAGGAGCTGCGCGTCGATGGCATCGATTTTCTCGCGCAAGGGGCGCAGCGATGCGTTCAGATCTTCATCCATGGAGCGTATTGTCTTCTTGCGATGGGACATGGTCGGACGGCTCCCGGTGCGGAGTCCCGCAGGACGTTCAAAGCATGGAAAGCATTCGAATGCACCGGTCTCGCGTCCTCGTCAGCCGTGACTGCGCTCGAATTCACGCAGATAGTCGACCAGCGCCCGGACGCCGTCGAGCGGCATCGCGTTGTAGATCGAGGCGCGCATACCCCCCACGGACTTGTGGCCCTTGAGTTGCAGCAGCCCGCGCTCGCGAGCGCCGGCCAGGAAGGTCTCGTTCAATGCGTCGTCGTGCAGGAAAAACGGCACATTCATGCGCGAGCGGCAGTCCGGCGCCACCGGCGTGCGGTAAAAGTCGCTGCCGTCGAGAAAGCCGTACAGAAGCTCGGCCTTCGCCTTGTTCTGCGCTTCCATGGCGGCCAGCCCGCCTTGGCGCTTGAGCCACTGGAACACCAGACCCGCGATATAGATCGCGTAGGTCGGCGGCGTGTTGAACATCGAGTCGTTCTCGGCCACGATCTTCCAGTCGAACGCACTCGGCGTGAACGGCAATGCCCGCCCGAGCAGGTCGTCGCGCACAATGACCACGGTCAGGCCCGACGGCCCGATATTCTTCTGCGCACCGCCATACATCACGCCGAACTTCGACACGTCCATCGGGCGCGACAGAATGTGCGACGAAACATCCGCGACGAGCGGCACGTCGGCCAGCCCCGCGGTCGCCAGATCCGGTGTCCAGAAATACTCCACGCCGTGAATGGTCTCGTTCGTGCAGATGTGGACGTAGGCCGGATCCTTCGAAAGTCGCCACTCGTCCATGCCCGGCAAGCGTGTGAAGTGCTCCGCCTCGGTGCTCGCGGCGATATTGACGTCGCAATACTTGCGCGCCTCCTTCTGCGACTTCACCGACCAGGAGCCGGTCACGACATAGTCCGCCGTCTGGCGCTGCGCCGCGCGCGCGCCGCCGAGCAGATTCATCGGGATGATCGCGTTCTCGGCGAGCGCCCCGCCCTGCATGAAAAGAATGCGGTAGTTGTCGGGCACCGCGAGCAGTTCGCGCAGATTGGCTTGCGCGTCGGCCAGGATGCTCATGAACTCACGGCCGCGATGGCTCATTTCCATCACACCCATGCCGGCCCCGTGCCAATCGAGCATCTCTTCGGCTGCCTGGGTCAGCACCTCGGCAGGGAGCGCCGCCGGACCGGCGGAAAAGTTGAAAGCGCGCGTCATGATCGTTTTGCAGCAGTAAAAGTGAAACGCAAGCCGGCGGACATTGACCCGTGCGGCTTGCGTTTCACGTCTGACGATGGACCGCGGCGGTTCGGTCGCGAGTGGCCCCGCCAAACGATAGCCCGGGATGACCCGGCGACGGTTCGACGACGCTCTGAAGCCTGAGAAATGACCGAAAGGCGTATAAAAAGCGGCGGCAAGGCCCAACTATACCGCCAGTTGGGCACGACGTGCGGGTGTCAACCGCAAATCCGGCGTCGGATGACGGAAATCTGGAAAATTCCGAGAGGAATCTGCCGTTTTACCCCATCAAAGCAAAATGGCCGTTTGCGATCGCTCGCAAACGGCCATGATCGGTCGAATCCCGCGGGACCCGCCGACGTTACTTCTTGGCCGGACCCTTCGGTGCCGACTTGGCGGCCGCGGCGATCTCGGCGTCAGCTTGCTTGCTGGTCGCGTCGATCGATTGCGGCATGTACTTCTGCATCAGACCGCCAACGACTTCCTGGCCGACCTGGTCTTGCACCTTGATGTACTTCTGGCCGACCGGGCTCTTGTAGAACGCCGTCAGACCCTTGATTTCCTCGGTGGTGTAGAACTTGCCGTAAGCGTTGTACTGCGCTTGCACGGCGTCGTTCTTGAAGCTGTCCGAAGTGAAGACCTTGCCTGCACCGTCGACGAGCTTCTGAACCGAATTCTGTTGCAGCGTCGGCACGATGGCCTGCTTCTGCGCATCGGACAGCGTCTTGTTCTCGACCAGTTGACGCTCGAGCACTTGCGGCGCAAGTTGCTTCGCCTGCTGCTGCGCGCCTTCGCCGATGGCGGTCACGAGCTTGGACGAATCGATGGCGTCGAGCAGTTCCTTGATGGCTGCCTTCTTGTCAGCGTCGAGCGGGGCGCTCTGCTGAGCCATTGCCATTGCCGGTGCTGCCAGCAGCAGCCACATCCACTTCTTGACGTTGTGTTGCATAGTAATAGTCACTCCAAAGTTCGCCGGCTATCACCGACGATAAATAGATGCATCCTCGCCTGGGCACTTCACTGCATCGGGCCAGATTCTACTGACTTTTCGGGGCAATGCACCCGTAGCTTACATCGAGTTACGCCCGTATTACTCCGTGACATCCGCCTCGGGCGTCTCGTCGTCGCCGTGCGCGTCGCCATTTTCGGCCACTTCGGCGTCGGACTCGACGATCCGCTGCAAGCCCGACAGCGTCGTGCCTTCGTCCAGGCTGATCAGCGTCACCCCCTGCGTCGCGCGGCCCATTTCGCGAATTTCCGACACACGCGTACGGATCAGCACGCCGCCCGTCGTGATCAGCATGATCTCGTCATCCGGCTCGACCAGCGTCGCCGCGACCACCCGGCCGTTACGCTCGCTCGTCTGGATCGCAATCATACCCTTAGTGCCACGGCCGTGGCGGGTATATTCCGTGATCGACGTGCGCTTGCCGTAACCGTTCACGGTCGCCGTGAGCACCGACTGCTGCTCGTTCTCGGCGACCAGCAGCGCGATGACGTTCTGGCCTTCTTCCAGTTGCATACCGCGAACGCCGCGCGCCTCGCGCCCCATCGGACGCACATCGTTCTCGTCGAAGCGAACCGCCTTGCCGGCGTCGGAGAACAGCATCACGTCGTGAGCGCCATCGGTGATGGCCGCGCCGATCAGCACGTCGCCGTCATCGAGATTCACAGCGATGATGCCCTTCTTTAGCGGACGGCTGAAGGCCGCCAGCGGCGTCTTCTTGACCGTGCCCAAGCTCGTTGCCATGAACACGAAGCGATCTTCGGTGTACTCCTTGACCGGCAGCACCACGTTGATCTTCTCGCCTTCCTGCAACGGGAACATATTGACGATCGGACGGCCACGCGAGTTCCGCGAACCCTGCGGCACTTCGTATACCTTGATCCAGTACACGCGGCCGCGGTTCGAGAAGCACAGGATCGTGTCGTGCGTGTTGGCGATGAACAGCGTGTCGATCCAGTCGTCGTCCTTCGTGGCGGCCGCCTGCTTGCCGCGACCGCCGCGCTTCTGCGCCCGGTACTCGGACAGCGGCATCGACTTGATGTAACCGGAGTGCGACAGCGTCACGACCATGTCCTGCGGCGTGATGAGGTCTTCCGTATCCAGTTCGGTCGCGTTGTGCTCGATGGTCGAGCGACGGGCGTCGCCGAACTCGGCGCGCACCGAGGTCAGCTCTTCGCTGATGATCGTCGTCACGCGGATGGGACGCGCCAGGATGTCGAGCAGGTCGGCGATCTGGGCCATCACTTCCTTGTACTCGGAGACGATCTTGTCCTGCTCGAGGCCGGTCAGGCGCTGCAGACGCATTTGGAGAATTTCCTGCGCCTGCGTCTCCGACAGCCGATACAGGCCATCGGCCTGCATGCCGACGTCGGCGTCGAGCCCCTCGGGGCGATAAGCGGCACGACCGCCCTGGGTTTCGCTTTCGGCGCGCGCAAGCATTTCGCGCACCACCGACGAATCCCAAGACTTTTCCATCAGCGCGGACTTCGCGATCGGCGGCGTAGGCGCGGCCTTGATGATCGCGATGAAGTCGTCGATGTTCGCGAGCGCGACCGCCAGCCCCTCGAGCACATGGCCGCGCTCACGCGCGCGACGCAGTTCGTATACGGTGCGGCGAGTAATCACTTCGCGGCGGTGCGCAAGGAAGTGCACCAGCATCTCGCGCAGGTTCAGCAGCTTGGGCTGGCCGTCGACCAGCGCCACCATGTTCATGCCGAACGTGTCCTGCAGTTGCGTGTGCTTGTAGAGATTGTTCAGCACCACCTCGGGCACTTCGCCGCGCTTGAGCTCGATCACCACGCGCATGCCGCTCTTGTCGGACTCGTCGCGAATGTCGGAGATGCCCTCGAGACGCTTCTCGTTGACCAGTTCCGCAATACGCTCGAGCAGTGAGCGCTTGTTCACCTGATACGGCAGCTCGTCGACGATGATCGCCACGCGCTGACCGCGATCGATATCCTCGAAGTGAGTCTTCGCTCGCATCACCACACGGCCACGACCGGTGCGGTAGCCTTCACGCACCCCGGAAATGCCGTAGATGATGCCGGCCGTCGGGAAGTCCGGCGCCGGAATGATCTCGATCAGTTCGTCGACGGTGGCATCCGGATGCTTCAACAGATGCAGGCACCCCTCGACCACTTCGTTGAGGTTGTGCGGCGGAATGTTGGTGGCCATGCCCACCGCGATCCCCGACGAGCCGTTGAGCAGCAGGTTCGGGATGCGGGCGGGCAGGATCAGGGGCTCCTTCTCGCTGCCGTCGTAGTTCGGACCGAAGTCGACCGTTTCCTTGTCGATGTCCGCGAGCAACTCATGACCGATCTTGGCCATGCGCACTTCGGTGTAGCGCATGGCGGCGGCGTTGTCGCCGTCGACCGAACCGAAGTTGCCCTGGCCGTCGACGAGCATGTAACGCAGCGAGAATGGCTGAGCCATCCGCACGATGGTGTCGTATACGGAAGCGTCGCCGTGCGGGTGGTACTTACCGATGACGTCACCGACGATACGCGCCGATTTCTTGTACGCCCGGTTCCAGTCGTTGTTCAACTCATGCATGGCGAACAGCGCGCGGCGGTGCACGGGCTTGAGGCCGTCGCGCACGTCCGGCAAGGCGCGGCCGACGATCACGCTCATGGCGTAATCGAGGTACGACCGCCGCATTTCTTCTTCGAGCGAAATCGGGAGAGTTTCTTTGGCGAACTGATCCATTATTCTCGTCTATCAAACTCTAATCGCGATAGGCGGCTGCCGGCGATATGATCCCGTGATTCTAACATGCCCGTCATGGGCATCCGAATCGGGCGTGATGCGACGCACAAGAGATCTGCGGCACACCAAAACGACGAACATCGACGAGAAATGAAACGGTTGGCGAGGGGCCTCAAAAGGTGTTGCGCTCAAACCACAACTGCGCCACGACGGGCGGCAAACTTGGGGTTTTACTCGCGGGCGGCGGAACCGCTATGGCAAAATGCCGTGGCATAAGTTAGACATTATTCGAAGTGCATGGGCCACGCTTTCGCGCGCTTGCCGATGTTATACTTCGAGCGATGTAAGACTTTGGTTCTGTCGTCTAGGCTCGCAGTAAACCTGCGGAATCTCATTTCGAGAGGAGAAATATGAATAAATTCGCTAAGCTCGCGATCGTTGCAGCTACCGCAGTGATGGCTGCTTCGGCCATGGCTCAAAACTACGTCGGAACGGTTTCGGGTCCGGTCGCGGCCTCGAAGCAAGCTGTCAACGACAACTGGGTGAACGGCAGCGGCGAGTGGGTTTGGAAGAACGGTTCGGACGAGCTCTGCTGGCGCGATGCCTACTGGACCCCGGCCACGGCCAACGCCAAGTGCGACGGCTCGATCATCGCCCAGGCTCCGGCCCCGGCACCGGCACCGACCCCGGTCGCTCCGGTCTCGCAAAAGGTCACGTACCAGGCTGACGCCCTGTTCGACTTCGACAAGGCCATCCTGAAGCCGGCCGGCAAGCAGAAGCTGGACGACCTGGCCAGCAAGATTCAGGCGCTGAACCTGGAAGTTGTGGTTGCTACGGGCCACACCGACCGTATCGGTACCGACAAGTACAACGACCGTCTGTCGATGCGTCGTGCGCAAGCTGTCAAGGCATACCTGGTCAGCAAGGGCGTCGAAGCCAACCGCGTCTACACGGAAGGCAAGGGCAAGCGTAACCCGGTCACCACGGGTTGCAACCAGAAGAACCGCAAGGCCCTCATCGAATGCCTCGCGCCGGATCGTCGCGTGGAAGTCGAAGTCGTCGGCACGAACAAGTAATACGGTTCGCCGACTACGAAAAAACCCCGCCAAGGCGGGGTTTTTTTCGTCTGCGCCTCTCGCTTCGGCCTTGCCGCGCCGCGGCGTGAGCGCTTTCCACCGGGCCAAAGCGCAAATCGACGGCGTGCAGCGAGATCGACGCCAGGCACCCGCCCCGTCAATCTCGCGACGCCTTTCGACGCCTCTCGACGCCTTTCGACGCCTTTGCCCCCTCGATCCGCCGTCAGGCCTCGCTGCCGAGCTGAGGATACTGACGCCGCACCATGAACGCCATGAGCGCCTTGACCGGACGATCCCGCCACCATGAGCCGGTCTCGAGCGGTTTGAACATCATGCGCGTCGCGGCCTCCACCGGCATGTACTGCTTCATGACGTCGCCGGACATCTCCAGGAATGTCTCCCACGTCAGCGTCTCGAACGGCGGGTCAGTGCGCCAGAAACGATTGAGCGGCTCGAAGGCGAAGGCGATGTCCTCATCTCGCACGAGTTCGCTGCGTGCCACCATGGTGCGCAACCGGCTGATCACCCCATGCTGTTCCACGGCGTTGTACCGGTCGAACGTCTTGCGGAAGTAGCGGTAGTGGCCCACCTCCTCGGTGCTCAGCTTGTGCATCATTCGCTTGAGTTCCTCGACCGGCATGTAGGATTCGAGGCATCGATAGATCATGGCGGTCTGCGTCTCCGTGACGCACCTCGACAATGCCTCCAGTGCCAGCGACGGCCGCATGTACTGCACGTCGCACCGCGGCTTGTAGCGCGCCATGAAGGCATCGTAGGCATTCTCCCAATCGAACTCGGGCCAGACGCGCGCGATGTAATCCTTGGCGAGGCGCCCGTGCTCGACTTCCTCCGGTAGCCAGGTATCTCGCAGCCATGCGGTCACTTCAGCGTCGTCGCCGTACATCTGGTTCAGGGTGGAGACGAATTCGGGAACGCTGGTCTCGATGAACGACACCGTGGCGAGGGAGTAGAAGATAAATGCGTTGTTTCGAACAGACGGCTCTGCTGCCATGACACACTCTCCTATCGGCGTAGGGGGTTGAGCGCAGGCGCGACGAACGGCATGCCATTCGCCACATGAAACGTCACACGAAGATCACAAAGGCATAGTATAGGAATTGGCCTAATATCGCAGCGCGGCAAATCATTGATGACAAATGCACGGCCTTCGGGCACGTTTGCGCGATGTTTGTTCCCGTTGCGCCCACTTACTCATCAAAAAGACATGACGCAACGTTACTGGTTGATGAAGTCGGAACCCGAAGAGGCAAGCATCGACGACCTCGCCAACGCCCGGAATCAGACCCTGCCATGGACCGGCGTGCGCAATTACCAGGCGCGCAATTTCATGCGGGACGACATGCGCGTCGGCGACGGCGTGCTCTTCTATCACTCGAGCTGTGCCGTGCCCGGCATCGCCGGCCTGGCAACGGTGGCCTCGACACCGTATCCCGACCCCACGCAGTTCGACCCCAAGAGCCCCTACTTCGATCCCAAGTCGACGCCAGAATCACCGCGCTGGCTGCTCGTCGACGTCAAGCTCGATCGCAAGACGCGACTGGTGCCGCTCACGGAAATGCGCCAGACGCCCGAACTCGACGGCATGCTGGTCCTCGCCCGTGGCAATCGCCTCTCGATCACACCGGTGTCGCCGGCCCATTGGAAATTTATCAGCAGGCACTTACTTAGCGCGTGACGCGGGAGGAGGGAACCAAAATTGCTGCGATAGCGTCTCTATAACGTCATCGACATACGCATAGCACGTAATCAGGTGCGGTGCCGTACGTTTTGCGCACCTCGTATCGCGAATGCCGTCGACGACCGGTCAAACGTTCGCCGCCAAGACGCGAACTCACATACGAAAAAGGACAATACCTATGCGCAAATCTCTCGCCGCAGCGCTTCTGATCGCGACCGCCGCCAATGTGGCCTACGCTCAATCGGGTGACGACATGAACCGTCAGGTCTCGGGTGTACTGGGTCTCGAAGCACACGCCACGAAGGAAGTCGAACAGGACACCGTTCACATCACGATGTCGGCGCAGGAACAGGGGCCCGACGCGGCCACCGTCTCGCGCAATCTCACGCAGAAGGCCAACAGCGCGATGTCGATCGCCAAGAGTCAGAGCGGCGTGCAGGTGCAGACCGGCAACGTATCCCTCTATCCGACGACGAACCGCGACGGCAAGATCACCGCGTGGCGCGGGCGTACCGAATTGCAAATGACGTCGAAGGATTTCGGCGCCGCGTCGCGTCTGGCCAGCCAGATTTCCACGCAGATGCAAATGGACGGCGTGTCGTTCTCGCTCTCACGCGAAGCGCAGGAGAAGACGCAGGCCGAGCTGACCAACCAGGCGATCCAGGCGTTCCGCGATCAGGCGCAGAGCAACACCAAGGCCTTCGGCTACAGCAGCTACACGATCCGTCAGGTGCAGGTCGGGGCGAACGCACCGGTCATGCCGCGTCCGTATGCGATGAAGGCCATGGCGATGAGCGCCAGTGCCGACGCCGCGCCGCCGATGCAACTCGAAGGCGGCAAGACGCAGGTCACCGTGACCGTGTCGGGCACCGTGCAGATGCGCTGAGTCCGCAGCGCGACGACGAGGCGACGTCCGCTCGCGGGACGCTGCCAACAAAAAACCGCCCTGTGCTCCAGGGCGGTTTTTTTGTGCCGGACGCCGCCACCACGTCGCGCCACACATCGTTGCAGGCAGCACAACGTGTTAGCGCCGACCGGGGCACCGTGCCGCAACGCGCTTACTTGAACTGCTCGCGCAGCAGATTCTTCTGCACCTTCCCCATCGTATTGCGCGGCAACTCGCTGACGAAATGAACGCGCTTGGGCACCTTGAAGTTGGCGATGCGCTGCTTGAGCGCATCGATGACGGTACGCTCGTCGGGCGTTGGCTCACCGGCGCGCGGCACGATCACGGCCACCACGGCCTCGCCGAAGTCGGGATGCGGCACACCGATCACGGCCGACTCCGCCACGCCGGCCATCTCGTCGATGAATCCCTCGATCTCTTTCGGATACACGTTGTAGCCACCGGAGATGATGAGATCCTTCGAGCGGCCGACGATGTGCACGTAGCCGTCCTCGTCGACCTTGCCGACGTCGCCGGTCTTGAAGAACCCGTCTTGCGTGAATTCCTCCGCGGTCTTCTCCGGCATGCGCCAGTACCCGGCGAACACGTTCGGCCCCTTGACCTGGATGTGGCCGATCTCGCCTTGCGCGATCGGCGCACCGTCGTCGCCGACGATGCGCACCGTCACCTCCGGCAGCGGCACCCCGACGGTCCCCGCGCGACGCACGCTTGCCGGATCGCCGTGATAGGGGTTCGACACAAGCATCACCGTCTCCGACATGCCGTAGCGCTCTAGGATGGTGTGCCCCGTTCGCTCGCGGAACGCTTCGAACGTCTCGCGCAGCAGCGGTGCGGAACCGGAAATGAACAGGCGAATGTTGCGACACACGTCGCGATCGAGTCCGGGCTCGGCGAGCAGGCGCACGTAGAACGTCGGCACCCCCATGAAGACCGTGGCACGCGGGAGCTGACGCAGCACCTCGCGGGCGTCGAACTTCGTCAGCCAGATCATCTTGCTGCCGGAGTAAAGCGCCGCATGGCTCGCAACGAACAGTCCGTGCACGTGGAAGATGGGCAGTGCGTGCAGCAGCACGTCGCCGCCTTCGCGCTCGCCCCAGCCCCAGAACCGGTGCAACACGCGCGTATTGCTCGCGAGGTTGCCGTGCGAGAGCATCGCGCCCTTGCTGCGCCCCGTGGTCCCCGAGGTGTAGAGGATGGCGGCGAGATCGTCGGGCGAGCGCGGCACGGTGTCGAACGTGTCGCCGAACCAGGCCGCGCGCTCGAGCAGCGAGCCGGTGCGATCGTCGCCCAGCGTGAAGACGTGCCTTGCGCCGTTGGTGAACGCGATCTTCGAGACCCAGCCGAAATTCGCCGGGCTGCACACGACCACATCCGGCTCCGCGTTGCCGACGAAGTAGCTGATCTCGCTTTCCCGATAGGCCGTGTTCAGCGGCAGGTAGACGAGGCCGGCGCGCAGCGTGGCGAGGTACAGCAACAAGGCCTCGGGCGACTTCTCGACCTGCACGGCAACGCGCGCGCCCGGCGCGAGATCGAGGCTCGCGAGCAGATTGGCGATCCGTGCGCTCGCGTGCTCGATGTCGTCCCAGCTGTAATACAGCCCTTCGGGTGTTTCGATCGCGCATGCCGATCTGTCGGCGGGAAAACGTTCGGCGAAGCGTCGATAGAGGTTGGCGTCTTGCGTCATAAGGAGAACTGGAGAATAGCCTGGGTGAAAGCCGGGGGTGATCCCCCCTGAAAAAGCCAATGAAAAGGAAACACGGGATCGAGTCGCACCGGGCCCCGCCTATCGCCCCTGGAAATCGGGCGGACGTTTTTCGAGGAAGGCGGCGACACCTTCACGGTGATCGTGCGAGTCCCAATACGAGAACGCCTGCTGCCATTCGGCTTCGGACAATGGCGGCACGGGCGGCGACAATCGCGCGATGAGCCATTTGTTCAATTGCGCGGCGAGCGGCGCCCCGGCGACAAGGCGCCGGGCGCTGGCATAGGCCGCTTCCTCGACGGCGTCGTCGGCCACCACCCGCGTGAGCAAGCCCTTCTCGCGGGCTTCCGCGGCATCAAACACACGCCCTTCGAGCAAAATCTCCAGCGCCGCCGCGCGTCCGGCAAGCGCCAGCACACCGCGCAGTTCGCCAGGGGCCATCGGAAAGCCGAGCTTGTTGATCGGCACGCCGAATCGTGCGCCCTGCCCGGCAATGCGCAGATCGCAGTGTGTTGCGATCTCGAGCCCGCCGCCCACGCAAACGCCCTCGATCAGCGCCACGCTCGGATGCCGGCAGCGCGCCAGCGCATCGAGCGTGGGCCCGATGATCTCGCCGTGGTAACGCCGCAGCGTGTCGTAGCTGCCGCGCTCCGCGGGGAATTCCTCGATATCGGCGCCGGCGGCGAAGTTGCCCTGCGCGCCGCGAATCACGATGGCCCGCACTCGCGCATCGTCGTCCAGCGCCTGCACCTGCGCGCGCAACGCGCGCCACATCGCGACCGAAATCGCATTGAGCTTGCCGGGATTCGACAGCGTGAGCGTAACCCACCCCTTGTCCAGCGAACTGTCGTCGCGCAGCACTTCACTCACGGGAGTCTCCATTGCGCCGATGCCGGCATCGATAAGTCGTCATGATCAAAGCAAACGGGCGACGGCGCGCCCGAGCGCGGGCTCGCCGTCGATCAGGCGCTGCAGATTGGCGTCGAGCTCGTCGGGCTCGTAGAGATAATTGACCATCATGCCGCACGATTGCTTCGCGCCCTTCCTGGACAGGTCGGCGTGCCAATTGATACGTTCGACGCGCGCGCCGTTGCCCAGGTGGAAGCGGGCGACCGGATCGCGCGGCAGCCCGCGCACCTGCTCGCGCGCGAGATAGTGCGCCGCCAGCGATTCCCCCAGCGTGCGCTGTAGCGCCTGCCCGCCCTTTCGTTCGGGCGTCGATTGCAGCCACGCCATCAGTTGCGCGCCCGTGATGTCGCCGGCCAGCGCGTCGTCCTGCGCGAGCAGCTTGCATCGTTTCGGGCCGAGCACCTGCGCGAGCGCCGATGCATTCAGTTGCCGGAGCCAGTCGTTGAACCCCGGGATCGGCGAGAGCGTGGCGAAGTTGCGCAACTTTGGGAAGTCCACCTGCAGTTCGTCGATCACGCGCTTGAGCAGGAAATTGCCGAAGCTCACGCCGCGCAGTCCCGGCTGGGTGTTCGAGATCGAATAGAAGATGGCCCAGCGAATCCGTCGCAGGTCCTCGAGCGGTGCCTTTTCGTCGAGCAGCGAATGCACGTCGGCCGCCATGTCGGGCACGAAGGCCACTTCCACGAAAATCAGCGGCTCGCGCGGCATGCGCGGGTGGAAGAACGCGTAGCAGCGGCGATCCGAGTCGAGTCGGTTGCGCAAATCGGCCCACGACGAAATCTCGTGCACCGCCTCGTAGCGCATGAGCTTTTCCAGCAGCGACGCGGGCGAATCCCACGTGATCGGATGCAGCTCCAGCAGGCCGACGTCGAACCACGTCGAAAAGAGACTTCCCAGATCCTCTTCGAGCGAAGCCAGTCCGGGCAATGCCGCCCGGTGGCGAAGCATGTCCGCGCGCCAGCGCACGAGAAAGGGCAGGCCGTCCGGCAAGGCGTTGAAGCGCTTGAGGAAACGCACTCGGGCACTGCCCAGCGCCCCCGCCAGCCCACCGGCGGTGCGTTTGACGCTCGCGCCCTCGCCCTCCTTGGCGCCGTCCCTGCTTGCGTCGGCGCCGGCATGTCCGTCGTTCGCGCAAATGTCGGCAACGACGCCGAGCAGCGCCAGTTTCTCCTCGGGCGAGGCGGCGTCGTAGCGCGTCATGAAGTCGCGCGCAGCCTCGTTCGCGGCCGAGTCGGTCAGACGTGCCGAGAGGCACTGCGACAGCTGACGCCGCAGCGCATTTTCCGCTCGCGGCGAAAGTCTGGCCGCGTCGATCTTGCCGTCCTTGCCGTCTTTCGGGCCACCGCCTTGTCCGCCGGACTTGCCGCCGCGTCCGAACCATTGGCCCAGCCGCTCGCCCAGCGAGGGCTTGGGCGACGGCACTGGCGCGCTCACCTCCGACACGCTCTCGGGCGACGTGCGGCCCGGGGCGGACGACGGCGCCGACGACGCCATGGCCCCGGCAGCGCCCGACGAAGCCGGCGCGGACAAGGCCGACGTAGCGAATACAGCGGACATGGCAGACATCAGCGGCGCATCCTTCATGACGTTTCCTCACATGGCAAGACACTTCACCCCATCAGCTGATCGGGAAGCCACAGCGACAGACCGGGCATCAGACAGATGAGAACGACGGCAAGCACCATCAGCACCACGAACGGAAGCACCCCCCAGACGATGTCTCGCAAGGCGATATCGGGCGCCGTGTTCTTGATGACGAATATGTTGAGCCCCACGGGCGGATGGATCAACCCCAGTTCCATCACGATCGTCATGACCACGCCGAACCACACGAGGTCGAAGCCGGCGTCGCGCAGCGGGGGCAGGATGATCGGTGCGGTCATGAGGATGATGCTCACCGGCGGCAGGAAGAAGCCGAGCACCACGACCATCAGCAAAATCGCCGTAAGCAGCACCCAGCGCGACAGATGCAGTCCCACGATCCACTGCGCCGCGGACTGGCTGATGTGCAGATAGCTCATCACGTAGGAGTAGAGCAGCGACATGCCAATGATGAACATGAGCATGGTCGACTCGCGCAGCGTGCCGGTCAGGATCGGTGCGATCTGGCGCGGCGTCCACATCCGGTAGATCACCGCGATGAGGGCGAGCGCGAGCAGGCCGCCAAGTCCGGCCGTCTCCGACGGCGTGGCATAGCCGCCGTACAGTGCCGCCATCACCCCGATGAGCAGCGTGACGAACGGCAGCACGCGCGGCAGCAGCGCCAGCTTCTCGCGCAGGGTTGCCGGCGGCTCGGCGGGAAACGGCGACGGCGTGCCATCGCGCGCGAGCGCCGCCTGCGCCGCTCCGTACTCGCGCCGGTAGCGCCACGCCGCGTAACAGGAGAACAACCCCACGAGCAGCAGCGCGGGGACGATCCCCGCGAGGAACAGGCGGCCCAGCGACTGCTCCGCGGCCACGGCGTACAGGATCATCGTGATCGACGGGGGCAGCAGAATGCCCAGCGTGCCGCCCGCGGCGATGATCCCGGCGGCAAAGCCCGGCGAGTAGCCGCGCTGGCGCATCTCCGGAATGCCCGCGCTGCCGATCGCCGAACATGTCGCAGGACTCGAGCCCGCCATGGCCGCGAACAACCCGCAGGCGAACACGTTGGCAATGCCCAGCCCCCCGGGAATTCGACGCATCCACGCGTGCAGCGCGAGATACAGATCCTGTCCGGCACGCGACTTGCCGATGGCCGCTCCCTTCAGGATGAACAGCGGGATCGACAGCAGCGTGATGCTGGCCATCTCCTCGTAGACGTTCTGCGTGATCGTGTCGAGCGAAGACGCGGGCATGAACCCGAACATGAACGCCACGGCGACCGCCCCGAGGGCGAACGCAATGGGCATGCCGGAGAACATGACGACCAGCGTGGCGCCCCCGTACAGCAATCCGATACCGAGCTCGCTCATGCATGGCCTCCCGTCCGATCCTTCGTTGGCGCGGCGGCGTCCACGCCATGCGCGCGCCCCCCGTCATGCCGGCCCAGCTCGCATGCGCCGATGGCCACCTGCAACAGCAACTGCACCGAGAGCAGGCTCATGCCGAAGGCCATCAACCCGTAGGGAATCGACAGCGGCGGCCCCCACGTCGAACTGCTCGTCTGGCCGTCGACATAGGCCTCCCAGAACAGCGTCCAGGATTTCCACGCGAAAAAGGCGCAAAAGGCGAAGGTGACGATGTCCACCACCCAGCGCCGCACGCGATTCACGCGCGCCGAGAGCAGCGTGGTGATCGCCTCGATGCCGATGTGTCCTCGCAGATGCTGCACGTGAGCGGCGGAAACGAAGGTCGCCCCCACCAGCAGGAAAACCGCGGCTTCGTCCTGCCAGTCGGTGGCGAGCTTGAGCACATGGCGGGCGAACACGCTGTAGCTCAGCACCAGCGCGGCCCCCACGAGCGCCACCATGCACACGGCCATCAGCAAACGGCTCACGCCCTGGAGCCAGGCGTCGAGCCGCCGCAGCATGCGCGTGCGCGCCACCGCAGGTTCCGCGCTCACGGCAGCCCCGCTCATGCAGGCACCTTCTTGGCGAGGTCGAGCAGCTTCGCGCAGGTGTCCGACTTGCTCGCGTAATCCTTCCACGCGGTGCGCTCGGCAATCTCGCGCCACTTCATTACCGTGGCCTCGTCGAGGTCATAGACCTTGGCGCCGGCCTTCGTGTAGACGCTGGCGATCTGCGCATCGTCCGCCTTGGCGGCCTGCGTGCCGAACGCCTCGAGCTCCGCGCCCACTTGCAGGATCACCTGCTGCTGGTCCTTGGGCAGCTTGTCGAAGACCTGCTTGGACATGAGCAGCGGCTCGAGCATGAACCAGTACGACTTGTTGCGCCCCGTGGTCAGGTGCTTCGAGACCTCTTCCAGACGGAACGACATCAGACTCGTCGACGACGTCATCGCCGCATCCATCGCGCCCGTCTGCATGGCCGCGTAGAGTTCGTTGGACGGCAACGAAATGACGGCCGCCCCCGCCTCCTTGAGCATCATGTCCATCTCGCGGCTGCCGCCGCGCACCTTGAGCCCCTTGGCGTCATCGGGCGTCACAAGCGGCCTGGCCCGGCTGGCCACGCCGCCCGCCTGCCAGACCCAGCTCACGATCACCACGTTCTTCTCGGCGAGCACATTGGTCAGCACCTTGCCGATCTCGCCGTTGCGCCAGGCGGCGCCCTGCGCGTACGAGGTCACCAGACCAGGCATCAAACCGATGTTGAGCTCGCGAACCTCGCCTCCCGCATAGGGCAGCGGGTAGAGCGAAAGATCGAGCGCGCCACGCCGCAGCGCGGAGAACTGCGCGTTGGTCTTCATGAGCGAGCTGCCCGGATAGATCTGGAATTTCAGCGCGCCGTTGGTGCGCTTCTCGACTTCCTGCGCGAACTTGCGGCACAGCCGGTCGCGGAAGTCACCTTCCGTGAGCGTGCCGCCGGGGAATTGATGGGAAATCTTGAGCGGGCCGGACTGCGCGAATGCACTGCCCCACGGACCGGCCATCGCGCCGGTCGCCAGCGCCGAAGCGGCACCGAGCATGAGTTGCCGCCGAAGCGGGGAATGGTTTGTCTCCATGGCGTCTCCTGTCACTTGTGTCAGTGATGAACCGGCGAAGCCAGGTGCTGACATCTCCCGACGCGAGTCGCAAAACCCGCCCCGGGTGCATCACCGGCCCACCGGCACTGCATGTACGGATGACTGCTTGTTTTTCTGACGTTTCGAGGGCGCGAGTTGCCGCTCTCGGAATGAAATCGTATAGTTAAACGAAAATCGTGTATACAAATTGGCCGATTAAAAAATACATTTTTCGCGTAAACCCCGATCTTCAAGCCGAGGCGCGCGCGTTACTTTGACAGCCATGCATTCCATGTCTCCCCTATCGACGGGGCCGAATCCGGACCGAGCGAGAGCGTCATGACGGTAAAACCGAAGCGATCCGAAGCGCTGCGACAGGCGATCGAGGAGAAGATTGCCGTGGGCGAGTACCCCCCCGGCATGCGCCTCGACGAAGTCGAACTCGCCACCGCGTTCGGCGTGTCGCGCACCCCCCTGCGCGAAGCGCTGATTCAGTTGGCGTCGTCAGGCGTGATCGAGATCCGGCCTCGCCGGGGTGCGGTTGTCGCCCAGATCGACCCGCAGCGGCTGTGCGAGATGTTCGAGGTGATGGCGGAACTCGAGTCGATGTGCGGACGGCTCGCCGCGCGCCGCATCACCGATGAGGAACTCGCCGAGCTGCGCGCCACGCACGAGGCCAGCCGCGCGGCCGCCGAGGCGCGCGACATCGACACCTATTACGAGGTCAATGCGCACTTCCATGCGCTCATCTATCAGGCAAGCCACAACGCCTATCTGCAGGAAACGGCATTGCAACTGCACCGGCGTCTGCGCGTCTACCGTCGCCTGCAGCTTCGCGTGCGCGATCGGCCACACCAGTCCTTCTCCGAACACGACGCCGTGTTTCGTGCCATCGAAGCGGGCGACGCCGACGCCGCGTCCGAGCATCTGCGTGGGCACGTCACCGTGCAGGGCGAACGATTCGCGGATCTGATGGCCTCGTTGCGCGCCCTGGAGCGCAAGGCGAGTTAGCGCCCGGCGGGGTGCCGACGTCGTGTCATGCACGCAAAGCAAAGGGCCGCCGGAGCGAAACTCCGGCGGCCCTTGGTTCGTGTTCGATGCCCGACGGGGGCGTGTCAGGCGGGCGACCCCACCGGACGGCGGCGGTACGACCACACCAGCATGGCGATGCCCGCCACGATCATCGGCATCGACAGCCACTGTCCCATCGACAGGCCGAACGAGAGCAGACCAAGGAAGGCATCCGGCTCACGCGTGAATTCGGCGAGGAAACGGAACGTCCCGTAGCCGACGAGGAACATGCCCGAGACCGCACCGATCGGACGCGCACGACGCGCGAAGATCCACAGCAGCAGGAACAGCGCCACGCCTTCGAGCGCGAACTCGAACAACTGCGAGGGATAGCGAGGCAGGCCGTGGAACTGGGCGAACACGGTGGCCATGGCCTGATCGGCCATCGCCTGCGGATGCGCGAACACCCACTGGGCGTCTTCCGCGGCGGCTTGCGGGAACAGCATGGCGAAGCGCGAGTCGGGCGACGTCACGCGGCCCCACAGCTCGCCATTGATGAAGTTGCCCAGACGGCCGGCGGCGAGGCCGAGCGGAATCATCGGCGCGATGAGATCGGTGCCCGCGAGCAGCGATTGACCGCGACGGCGCGTGAACAGCCACATCGCGACGAGTACGCCGAGAAAGCCACCGTGAAACGACATGCCGCCTTCCCACACCCTGAAGATGTCGAGCGGATTCGCCAGATAGAACGCCGGCTTGTAGAAGAACACATAGCCCAGCCGTCCGCCAAGAATGACGCCGAGTACGCCGTAGAACAGCATGTCGTCGAGATCCTGCGCCTTCCAGCCTTGCGCGGCAATGGAAGGCTGGCGCACGCGCAGCCGGCCCACGAGCAGGAAAAGGATGAAGCCGACCAGATACATCAGGCCGTACCAGCGGATGGCGAGCGGGCCGAGATGAATCGCGACCGGGTCGAATTGAGGATGAATCAGCATGGATCAGAAGAATCGATTCGTGAACAAAAGTTCCGCCTGACGACGAACGGGCGGCGCGTCGTCTGTTACGACATATTGTCGAGCGCGCATGAAGCGCCGGCGCCCGCGAGCCGGTGCATGTGCACGGGATGGCCAGCACAATACCACGAGCCCGTGCCATCGCGGCAGGCCGATCGAGGCGCCGCGGCAAGACCGAGGCTCAGGCGAACAGGGTCGCGCCCGGCGGCGTGTGCGCCACCGCGCGCGCCGTCTCGAGAAAGCCGTGGAGTACCGGCGAGACCTCCGCGGTGCGCCAGAGCAGTCCTGTCTCGATGAGCGTGCTGGACTCGCGCAGCGCGCGATAGGTCACGCCGGTGCGGCGCAGATGGCAAAGCGACTGCGGCACCAGCGCCACGCCCATGCCGGCCGACACGAGACTGACGATGGTCTGCATCTGGATCGCCTCCTGTCCCACGCGGGGCGTGAGCCCGAGCGCCGCGTAGCAGCCCATGATGATGTCGTGGAACGCTGGCGCCACGCGACGCGGGAAGATCACGAGCGGCTCGTCGGCGTAATCGGCCAGACTCACCGCCGCGCCCGATGCCGTGGCGTCGGCATTGCCGTCCGGTCCGGCAGGCAGCGCCAGCATCAGCGGCTCGCGCACGATGGGCAGGTACGACAGTTCGTTGGCGTAGCGCGCCGGCACGGGCGGGATGAAAAGCCCGGCGTCGATTCGCCCGTCCATGAGCGCCTCGACCTGGACGTCGCTCGTCGCCTCGAGCAGTTGCAGGCGCACGCGCGGGTAGCGCTGCCCGAACTCGCGCAACAGCGGCGGCAGGATGCCGTAATCGGCCGTCGAGACGAAGCCCAGCGCGAGCGTGCCCACCTCGCCGTGCGCCAGGCCCTGCGCCAGTGCGGGCAAGGCCTCGGCGTCCGCCAGAATGCGCCGCACCTCGGGCAGCAGCTGGCGCCCCACGGCGGTGAGTTCCACCGAGCGATTGGTGCGCACGAAGAGCGGTGCGCCGAGCGACGCTTCGAGCGCCCGGATCTGTTGCGAGAGTGGCGGCTGCGTCATCGACAGCCGCTGTGCCGCGCGCCCGAAATGCCGCTCCTCGGCCACCGCCACGAAGTATCGAAGTTGACGTAAATCCATGATATTTTTTTCGACTCAATCCAAGTCAAATAATATATTTGACAAGCATTCGAGGAAAGACGAATCTTGACGTCCGAACAGAGCCTTGACGGCCCCGACCCACAAGCCCAGCGTTACAGAGACGACCATGCCTGAATACCGTTCCCGCACCTCCACCCACGGCCGCAACATGGCCGGCGCCCGCGCCCTGTGGCGCGCCACCGGCATGAAAGACGGCGACTTCGGCAAGCCGATCATCGCCGTGGTGAACTCCTTCACGCAGTTCGTGCCGGGTCACGTGCACCTGCGCGATTTGGGCGCCATCGTCGCCAAGGAGATCGAGGCGGCGGGCGGCGTGGCCAAGGAATTCAACACCATCGCCGTGGATGACGGCATCGCCATGGGGCATGGCGGCATGCTGTACTCGCTGCCCTCGCGCGAGCTGATCGCCGACTCGGTGGAATACATGGTCAACGCGCACTGCGCCGACGCCATGGTCTGCATTTCCAACTGCGACAAGATCACCCCGGGCATGCTCATGGCCGCCATGCGCCTGAACATCCCGGTCGTGTTCGTCTCGGGCGGTCCGATGGAGGCCGGCAAGGTCAAGTCGGGCGACGGACAGGTGATCGCCAAGATCGACCTGATCGACGCCATGATCAAGGCCGCCGATCCGAAGGTCAGCGACGCCGAAGTCGCCGAAGTCGAGCGCAGCGCCTGCCCGACGTGCGGCTCGTGCTCGGGCATGTTTACCGCCAACTCGATGAACTGCCTGACCGAAGCCATCGGCCTGGCCCTGCCGGGCAACGGCACCATCGTGGCCACGCACGCCTGGCGTCGCGGCCTGTTCGAGCAGGCGGGCCGCCTCGTGGTCGACCTGTGTCGTCGCTACTACCAGGAAGACGACGCCTCGGTGCTGCCGCGCAACATCGCCACCAAGGCCGCGTTCGAGAACGCCATGGCGCTCGACGTCGCCATGGGCGGCTCCACCAACACGGTGCTGCACCTGCTTGCCGCCGCGCAGGAAGCGGGCGTGGACTTCAAGATGGCGGACATCGACCGCATCTCGCGCAACGTGCCTTGCCTGTGCAAGGCCGCGCCGGCGACCGACAAGTACCACATCGAAGACGTGCACCGCGCAGGCGGCATCATCGGCATTCTGGCCGAGCTCGCCCGCGGCGGACTGCTCGACACCTCGTGCGGCAACGTGCACAGCGGCACGCTCGGCAACGCCATCGACGCCTGGGACGTGAAGAACAGCGCCAACGATCGCGCGCAGACGTTCTACAGCGCCGCGCCGGGCGGCGTGCCCACGACCATCGCATTCAGCCAGTCGTCGACCTATCCGGCGCTCGACCTGAACCGTGAAACGGGGTGCATTCGCGACAAGGAGCACGCCTACACCAAGGACGGCGGCCTGGCCGTGCTGTACGGCAACCTCGCCGAGAAGGGCTGCATCGTGAAGACGGCCGGCGTGGACGAGTCGCAATGGGTCTTTACGGGTCGCGCCCGCGTGTTCGAGAGCCAGGACGACGCCGTCGAAGGGATTCTTGGCGACAAGGTCCAGCCGGGCGACGTGGTCGTCATTCGCTATGAAGGCCCGAAAGGCGGCCCCGGCATGCAGGAAATGCTCTACCCGACCTCGTATCTGAAATCGAAGGGCCTGGGCAAGACCTGCGCCCTGTTCACCGACGGCCGCTTCTCGGGCGGCTCGTCGGGACTGGTGATCGGCCACGCGTCGCCGGAAGCGGCCGAGGGCGGCACCATCGGCCTGGTCGAGGACGGTGACGTGATCGAGATCGACATCACGCAGCGCAAGATGCATCTGGCCGTGTCCGACGACGAACTGGCGCGCCGCCGCGCCGCCATGGAAGCCCGTGGCGACAAGGCATGGCAGCCGGCGAACCGCGAGCGCGTGGTGTCTCAGGCCCTGCAGGCCTACGCCGCGCTGGCTACCTCGGCCGACCGCGGCGCCGTGCGCGATCTGTCGCAGTTGAAGACGGCCAAGCGCGGCTGACGCCGCGCGGCGGCACTCCCGGTGAACCCGGGGGTGCTGCCGGCCCGGCAGCGTGATACAACAACACCTATGCGCAACGCTGCGGCAGTCGAGGGTGGCCAAGCGCATCCCCACAGGAGACCGTCATGGCATTCAACCGTCGTTCGCGAAACGTCACGCAAGGCGTGGCGCGCTCGCCCAACCGCTCGATGTACTACGCGCTGGGCTATCAGGAAGAAGACTTCGACAATCCGATGATCGGCGTGGCCAACGGCCACTCCACGATCACCCCGTGCAACGCGGGGCTGCAACGACTGGCGGACGCCGCCGTCGACGCCATCAAGCGCCATCAGGCCAACCCTCAGATATTCGGCACCCCGACCATTTCCGACGGCATGTCGATGGGCACGGAGGGCATGAAGTACTCGCTCGTCTCGCGCGAAGTCATCGCCGACTGCATCGAGACCGCCGTGCAGGGCCAGTGGATGGACGGCGTGGTCGTGATTGGCGGCTGCGACAAGAACATGCCCGGCGGCATGATCGCCCTCGCGCGCATCAACGTGCCCGGCATCTACGTCTACGGCGGCACCATCAAGCCGGGCAACTGGAAGGGCAAGGATCTCACCATCGTCTCCTCGTTCGAGGCCGTGGGCGAGTTCACGGCCGGACGCATGACCGAAGCCGATTTCAAGGGCATCGAGAAAAACGCCTGCCCGTCGACCGGTTCGTGCGGCGGCATGTACACGGCCAACACGATGAGCTCCTCGTTCGAGGCGCTGGGCATGTCGCTGCTGTATTCGTCGACCATGGCCAACCCCGATCAGGAGAAGGTCGACTCGGCCGCCGAATCGGCCCGCGTACTCGTCGAAGCCGTCAGGAAGGACCTCAAGCCGCGCGACATCATCACGCGCAAATCCATCGAAAACGCCGTGGCGCTCATCATGGCGACCGGCGGGTCGACGAACGCCGTGCTCCACTATCTGGCCATCGCGCACGCGGCGGACGTCGAGTGGCGCATCGAGGACTTCGAACGCATTCGCGCACGCGTGCCGGTCATCTGCGATCTGAAGCCCTCGGGCAAGTACGTGGCGACTGACCTGCACAAGGCGGGCGGCATTCCTCAGGTGCTGAAGATCCTGCTCGACGCCGGGCTGCTGCACGGCGACTGCATGACGATCACCGGCCGCACGATCGCCGAGGAACTGAAGGACGTGCCGTCGGTGCCGCGCGCCGACCAGCACGTGATCTTCCCGATCGACAAGGCGCTCTACAAGGAAGGCCACCTCGCCATTCTCAAGGGCAACCTCGCCGAAGACGGCGCGGTGGCCAAGATCACCGGTCTGAAGAACCCCATCATCACGGGGCCGG
Source organism: Pandoraea sp. E26 (assembly GCF_000681415.1). Lineage (NCBI taxonomy): Bacteria > Pseudomonadati > Pseudomonadota > Betaproteobacteria > Burkholderiales > Burkholderiaceae > Pandoraea > Pandoraea sp. E26. The sequence goes on along the minus strand of NZ_AYXJ01000027.1, from coordinate 117,781 downwards.
CGCGCGTGTTCGACGACGAACAAAGCGCGATGGACGCAATCCTCGGCGACAGGATCCAGGCGGGCGACATTCTCGTGCTGCGCTATCTCGGCCCGAAGGGCGGCCCCGGCATGCCGGAGATGCTGGCGCCGACGTCGGCCATCATCGGCAAGGGACTCGGCGAGTCGGTCGGCTTCATCACCGACGGGCGGTTCTCCGGCGGCACATGGGGCATGGTGGTCGGGCATGTCGCGCCGGAGGCATTCGTGGGCGGCACCATCGCGCTGGTGCACGAGGGCGACTCGATCACCATCGATGCGCACCGGTTGCTGTTGCAGTTGAACGTGCCTGACGATGAACTCGCCCGGCGTCGCGCGGCGTGGAAAGCACCGGCGCCGCGCTACACGCGTGGTGTGCTGGCCAAGTACGCCGCGCTCGCGCAACCGGCCAACAAGGGCGGCGCGACAGGCTGAGCGTCACGTCCACGGAGACGGTTCGCGCCTCTGTCGCATTGGATCACCCCGCGGCACGCTCGTCGACAGCGACGGACGTGCCGCTTTTTCGTTGCACCGGCCGAGCGACGACAAATGCTATATTCCGGCCAGACGTTTCGAGACCGGCAGACAAGAAAGACGAAAGGCTGCCGGGCAGGCGGCGCCATGCCGACCCGGCCCGGCTGCCCCCGGGGCCTGCCGGCGACTTTCCGGACATACGTAGCCAATGAAAACCACTACCGGTAAACCTGCGGGCGCGATGGTCGGTGCCTGGTTGATGATCGCGGCAAGCGCCGCGTTCGCGCAGACCGGCGCGTCGCCCGCCTTCGATGCACAGGACAAGTCCGACGCGCGCGCGATCGAATCGCTCGCGCGCGCCCGCAACTGCATGACATGTCACGCCACCGACCGCACGCTGCTCGCGCCGTCGTACCGGGACATTGCCAAACGCTACGCGGGCAAGCCGGGCGCCGCCGAGGAACTCGCGCGCTCCATCGCCGACGGCAGCCGGGGAAAATGGGGCAGCCTGCCGATGCCCGCCGGTTTGCAGCTCGCGCCGGGCGAGGCCAACCGCCTGGCGCGCTGGATTCTGGGCATGTCGCGCTAGCCGCCTCGGCTCAGCCCTGCGAGCGCACCTGCTTGGCGACTTCTTCGATGACCGCCTGCCGGATCCGGTCGGGCAACTGCGCCTGAAGCGCGTCGGCCACCTGCTTGCCGATCAACTGGACCAGCCATGACGTCTGGTCGATCAGCGCGTCGTGACAACGGCGCTCCACCATCGTCGTGATCTCGTCGGCCAGTTGCAACGTAAGCCGCGCGCTGACGCGTTCGGCGAAAACGGCGACGTCGGCGGGCACGCCCTGCTCCGGGGCGGAAGTCGCCGCGGACGTGTGCCCCGGAGGCGACGGCGCCGCCTCGCCGGGCGCGAGCACTTCGGTCAGCGTGGGGATGCCGGGGTCGGTGCGCTCGGGCTCGTTCGTCACGGTCAGCCTCGTTGGTCGTAGTTGTTCAGGGTGTAGCCGCGATCGCGATAGAAGCGGTACCGCTCGCGTGCGCCGGCGAGCTCGTCGGGGGCGTCGCCGACGATTTCCACCACGCGTTCGAAGCGCGCGAAGTGCGTGGGTACCACGCCCGCGAGATTGAGCAGCACCTGATGATGCTGTGCGGGCTCATCGGGCGCGGCGAGCACCACGGGCGTTTGCGCGGCGAGCGGGTCCTGAGTGAAGCAATGCGGCACGAACTCGAGCGGCGAGAAAGTCCACAGCGTCTGGTCGAACGCCTTGAGCACGTCCGGCTCGCCGACGACCACGAGGGTCTGACCGGCGCCGTAGACCTTGCGCGCGAACCGGCACGCATACTCGACCCGGTTCGGCACATGGGTGTGAAAGTCGACGCGCGTCACCGGGCTTCGCGATCGATCAGGAACTGCGTGAGCAACGGCACCGGACGGCCCGTCGCGCCCTTGGCTGCCCCGCTCTTCCATGCCGTACCGGCGATGTCCAGGTGAGCCCACTCGTATTTCTCGGTGAAGCGCGCCAGGAAGCAGGCCGCCGTCACGCTGCCGGCCGGGCGCCCGCCGATGTTCGCCACGTCGGCGAAGTTCGACTTGAGCTGCTCCTGGTACTCCTCCTCGACCGGCAGACGCCAGGCCGTGTCGCCCGTCGCACGGCCGGCGGCCAGCAGTTCGTCGGCCAGCGCGTCGCTCTTGGAGAACAGGCCCGAGTTCACATGACCCAGCGCGATGATGCAGGCGCCCGTGAGCGTGGCGACATCGATCACGGCCGCCGGCTTGAAGCGCTCGGCGTAGGTGAGCGCGTCGCACAGGATCAGACGGCCTTCGGCGTCGGTATTGAGCACCTCGATGGTCTGGCCAGACATGCTGGTGACCACGTCGCCCGGTTTCGTCGCCTTTCCGCCCGGCATGTTCTCCGTGGCCGGCACGACCGCGATGACGTTGAGCTTCAGGCCCATCTCGGCGACCGCACGGATCGTGCCGAGCACGGAACCGGCGCCGCACATGTCGTATTTCATCTCGTCCATGGCCTCGCCCGGCTTGAGCGAGATGCCGCCCGTGTCGAACGTCACTCCCTTGCCGACCAGCACGATCGGCGCCTGCCTGGCGGGTCCGCCCTCGTACTTGAGCACGATGAACTGGGGTGGCTGAACCGAGCCGCGCGCCACCGACAGGAACGACCCCATCTTGAGTGCCTCGATCTGCTTCGGCCCGAGGATCTCGGCCTTGAGCTTGAATTCGCGCGCCAGCTTGCGGGCGGTGTCGGCCAGATACGTGGGCGTGCAGACGTTGCCCGGCAGATTGCCCAGGTCCTTGGTGAGCGCCATGCCGTTGGCGATCGCCTCGCCATGCCGCGCAGCGACCCTGGCGGCCTTGAGTTCGTCGGGCGCGACGGCGAAGACGACCTTGCGCAGCACCGTGTTCGACGGTTCGGCCTTGCTCTTCATCTGGGTGAAACGATAGGTGGCGTCGCGCAGCGCGATCACCGAGGCGCGCACCGCCCAGGCGGCGTTCTGGGCCGTGACCGTCGCCTGGGGCAGCGTCCACAGGGCGTCGACGGCGCGCGAGGCGAGCACGGCGCGCGCGGCGGCGCGCGTGGCTTCGTTGAACGCCTTTTGCGAAAGCTTGTCTTCACGACCGAGGCCGACGAACAGCACACGTGCCGGGCTCCAGCCGGCGACCTCGTGCAGCATCAGCGTGCTGCCGAGCTTGCCGTCGAGTTCGCCGCGCTTGACCATGCGCGCGAGCAGACCCTTGCTCGCGGCGTCGAGCGCCTTGGCAAGGCCGGCGAGCGGTTGCTGCTCGAACACGCCCACCACCAGACACTCGGTCTTTGCGTTGGCAAGACCGGCCTGGCCCGCCTTGGTCGAATCGAAGGCTTTTGTGCTAAAGTCCATCGCGCTTTCCTCGGGTAAAATTCGTACGAGCCGCAATTATCCGCTTTTTTCCCCGCTCGCCCAACCGCGAGAGCACCCCTATCGTCATCACATGATTTTTCAGCGTTCCCTGCAGCGCGAGCTGAACTACACCGCCGGGGCCGTCTTCATGGTGCTGATCACCGTCATGCTCACCACCATGATGATCCGCATCCTGGGTTTCGCCGCGTCGGGGAAAGCCGACCCGCGCGACGTGCTCGTGCTCATCGGCCTGGCCGTGATCGGCTACCTTGCCGTCATTCTGATCGTGACGCTGTTCGTCTCGATCCTTTTCGTCCTTACCCGCTGGTACCGCGATTCGGAAATGGTCGTGTGGTTCGCCTCGGGATTGTCCATCACCGATTTCATCAAGCCGGTGCTGCGCTTCGCCGCGCCCTATCTGGCCGTCATCACGTTCTGCGCCCTGGTCGCCTGGCCGTGGGCGAACCAGCAGATTGCCGCGCTCGAAGCGCGCTTCGCGCAACGCGACGATGTCTCGATGATCTCGCCGGGGCAATTCCGCGAGAGTGCGTCGAGCCATCGCGTGTTCTTCGTCGAGACCGTGTCGCCGGACGCGACCAAGGTGCACAACGTGTTCGTCTCGGGAACCGAGAACGGCAAGGTGAACGTGGTCGTCTCGAAGGACGGTCATATCGAGACCGCCAAGGACGGCAACCGCTATATCGTGCTGGAAAAAGGCCGCCGCTACGACGGCGTGCCCGGGCAGCCCGATTACCGCGTGATGGAATTCGAGCGCTACGGCGTGAAGATCGACAATCCGAACGCCACCTCCACCGACAACACCCCGACCAAGGGCGTGCCGACGGCCCGTCTGTTCCGCGAGATCCAGAATCCGATCTTCCGCGGGGAAATCGTGTGGCGCATCGGTCTGCCGCTGCTCGCGCTGTCGCTGGTGCTGCTCGCGGTGCCGCTGGCCTACCAGAATCCGCGACACGGCCGCACCATCAACCTCGTCATGGCCGTACTCATCTATCTGGGCTATACCAACCTGCTGAGCCTGTCGCAGGCGTACGTCGCGCAGGAGCGCCTGCCGCTCGCCATCGGCGTATGGCTGCTGCATGCGCTCGCCCTGCTCGTCATCGTGCTGTTGTACGTGCGCCGTGTGCGCTTCCGCGGGTTGCTGGGCCGCCGCCGCAACGGCGCCGTGCGCGCCGCCGGAGGCGCCCGATGATGCGCGTCTACGAGAAGTACCTTGCGCGCCAGATTTACCTGGCGTTCCTCTTCGTCCTGCTCGCGTTCGTCGGCCTGTTCGTCTTCTTCGACCTCGTGAGCGAGCTGGGCGACGTGGGCCGGGGCGGTTATCGCTTCCAGCACGCGCTGGCCTACGTGCTGCTGTTCGCACCGCAGCGCATGTACGAAATCATTCCGGTGGCCTCGCTCATCGCCGCCATCTATGTCTGCGCGCAACTGGCCGGGAACTCGGAGTTCACGATTTTCCGCGTATCGGGGCTCTCGACCGGACAGGCGCTGCGCTCGTTGCTCAAGATCGGGTTCCCGATCGTGCTCGTCACGTTCGTCATCGGCGAGTACGTCGCGCCCAATGCCGAGCAGCTCGCGCAGAAGATTCGTCTCGAGGCGTTGGGCAGTTCGGTGTCGTCGGGCTTCCGCTCGGGCGTCTGGGTCAAGGACACGGTCGATCAGGATGGCTCGCGCGTGACCCGCTTCATCAACGTCGGCACGCTCAACCCGGACAACACGATTGCCAACGTGCGCATCTACGAGTTCGACGACAAGCTCCGGCTCGACAGCGTGCGCCTGGCCAAGCTGGGCCAGTTCGAGGCGCCGAATTTCTGGAAGCTCACCGACGTCTCCGAGACGGTATTCACCGCCACCGACACCGCCACGACCAGCACCGATCCGCTGCGCGCCCTCGTGCAAAGCAAGCAGGTCCATATCGACACGGTGCAGATGCGCTCGGAGCTCACGCCGCAGATCCTGTCGGTGCTGATGGTCTCGCCCGACAACATGGCCATCGGCAGCCTGTACAAGTACATCGGGCACCTGAAGGAAAACCAGCAGAACACCGACCGTTACAGCCTGGCGCTTTGGCAGAAAATGCTCTATCCGTTCGCGGTATTCGTGATGATGGCGCTGGCCCTGCCGTTCGCTTATCTGCACGCCCGCGCGGGGGCCATCGGCCTGAAGGTGTTCGGCGGGATCATGCTCGGCATGAGCTTCCAGTTGCTCAACAACCTGTTCTCACATCTGGGGCTGCTCAACACGTGGCCGTCGTGGTTTACGGCGGCATTGCCGTCATTGCTCTATCTGGTGCTCGCCATTGGGGCGTTGCGCTGGGTGGACAAGCACTAGGAACGTCGTCATGCCGGACAAGCCAGGTCTCGTGCTGTTTGCGCACGGTTCGCGCGATCCGCGCTGGGCCGAACCGTTCGAGCGACTGCGCGAGATGCTGCGCGCGCAGCGCCCCGACGTCGATGTCCGGCTCGCGTTTCTCGAACTCATGACGCCGAGCCTGGCGCAGGTCGTCGACGAACTCGCGGCCGCCGGCAGCCGCGAGATCACCGTGGTGCCAATCTTCCTCGGTCAAGGCGCTCACGCGCGGCGCGATCTGCCGGCGCTCGTCGAAACTTGCCGCACCACGCATCCGGCGCTGTCGATTCGCCTGTGCGCCGCGGCAGGCGAAAGCGACACCGTATTGCTCGCCCTCGCCGCCTACTGCACGGACGCGCTCGATCTCGCCTGAGCGGCCCGGGCGCTCGCCCCCTCCGATCGTCCCTCACCCACCCACCCGCCGTCCCGATCCTGCGCCAACGGGGCCACGATCCGCCCCTGCGGACGTGCCGCCCCCTCCTGTCTCAGCCTTCGCGCGAGCCCCGCATCGCAAGCGAAATCTGCAAGTCGCCGCCTCGGCGCCTCGGCAAGACTAACGCCAAGCGATCCGCGCCGACACGCCTTCCGACTTGCCTTGCGCCCGTCCCGTCGTCCGCCCCCTCGCCCGCCGTTGCGTGAGTCGGCTTTGGGCACGACAGCGGCGCCATCGGCGCATGCGCTTGCGACGCGCTCGTCGCGGTCATGCCCCCGAGACATCCTCGTCATCGACTGGAGCGCAAGCCATGCATTTGATCTCCGCAGCCCCTTCGTTCGCTTCGATCATCGCGCCGGCATCCGACGCGGTGGTGCCGATTCCCCTGCCGGTCGGGTTCGCGACGGAGGTGGCGCATTTCGAACGCCTGACCGACATCGGCCGCGCCGTGTTCGACGCCCCGCCGCAGGCGGGTGCCGCGCTCGGCCTGTTGCTTGCACTGGCCAGGGAGGCAGTGCCATTCGACGATCTGGAAGATCTCGACCCGCACAACGTGGATCGGCTCGCGGACCTCTTCGACGAACGGCCCGCGCTCGCGCCGTATGTCCTGGCGACACTACCGGCAAAGATCGTGAACAGCCCGCCCTGGGAACATGTGGATACGATCATCGGACGCGCCGTGAGCGCGAGCACGCTACGCGACCTCGAGCGCTCGCTGCATCGTGCCAACGTGCCCCTGCCGGACTTCGCGCAATACGGCGGCGGATGGCGCGCCGACTTCAACGCATGGCGAGACGAAATCGTCGATTGGGCCACCTATTTCCGATGGCTCGGGTCGGGGCATGACCCGTTCTCGGGAACACACCCGGCCGAGCGCTTCGACAATGCGTCCGCGCACGCGTCCCTCGCGGGCACGCCACTGCGCACCAGCCGGACCGGCTTCGAGCTGGCGCTGATTTATGCCGCCGAGCTCGAGTTCGATTCGGCGGAAGACCTCCTTGCGCTGCTGGCGCAGCCGATTCCGCGCGAGGGTTCCCGCATGCCGTCGCATCGCCGCCGCTCGGAAACATGACGGAGCGAGCCAACGCATGCATGCCACCGCCCCTGCCCCCAGACCCTGCGCCGCCGCCTCCCGCCCATCCATCCGGGCGCCCGCCGGCGGCGCATCGGCCGATTTGCACGCCGCATCCCGGGAGACCTTCCGTCAGACGTTGCTCATGTGCACGCAAGGCTCCAGAGTCATCGGCATGTCGTGCGCCCCCTCGTCGGTAGGCGGCATGGCTTCCGAGGTACGACGATCGCTGACCGACGCCGGTGTCGCCGCGCACGAGATCGATCTTCTCACCCACGTCGTGACCGGTCACGTCGAGCCATACGTCGACGAGATGCCCTTCTTCCTGGTACTTCACGCCGTGCGCATGGCGGGACAAAAATTGCGCGACCGCGCCCCCTGGGCATCTCCCGACGATATCTGCCGGCGCGCGCTGAGCCAGTCAACGTGGCGCAGTCTCTCGCGCTCGCTGAATCGCTCGGTTGCCAACGTGCCGGAGATCGGGCGGTGGGGCGACTGGCAACGCGTCTCGTCCAACTGGCGCCACGGGATGTGCGACGCGATCGTTAAGGCCGCACAAATGGGGGCGGGTGCCACCCCGTCGCATCGGCGCGCGCGCCGGGATGCGGGTCACGACGGCGACGCTACCTCGCCGGCGCCATCGCTCGACTTCACCTGCGCGGGCAAGACCGGCTACCTGCTCGGGGCACTATACGCGTCGTCGCTGCTGCCGCAGCAGCATTGCGTGGCCAGGACCCGACATGGCGCACCCACCAACGGGACCGCCATCGCGATCGCGCCGGCTACCCTCGCGCGCGGTGAGCACGTGCCAGATCCGACGCCGCGACAAGCGCGCACGCCATCCGGCGGCGCGGCATGCGAAGCGAGTCAGGCGTCGGCGACAGGCACATCGTTGCCCCCGAGCGAGCCCGAGTCACATCGCGTCACGCCGAGGCAGGCACGGCCGGTGCCGATCGACGGCGCGCAGGCGCGACTGGTGAACTTTGTGAAGGACATCGGCGCGGCCATCGCGTCGCTGGCCGCGCTCCGACTGCCGGGCGCCGAAGCCGCCGGGGCGGGAGCGTTCCGCACGCCGGGCATCGTGCTTCGCTCGGCCGCATGGTCCGCGCCGCCACGGGCCGACGATGTCACCTTTCTGACGAGCTCACCAGCGGTACGGCAACTGGTGGATTCGGCCAATGCGTGGCGTCACCGCAATGCCGTGCAGAGCGAATTGCACAAGACATTCGCGCCGTTGATGGCGTTCGCCATGCCGGCCGACAAAGAACAGTTGCTCGAAGACCTGCTGGAAGCCCAAGCCAGCCTCGAGGGGATCGATCCGGGTACGCTCAGACTGCGTCGGCACCGATCGATCGCGGGGGCGCAGCGCCACAAGGCCGTCAAGTACTGGCGCCTGTACGACGCCGCCGAACGGATCGTGCGCGGCGAGCTGGACATCACGGCACATGCGGCCGACGTGACGTTCGACGTCAGTCAGGAAACGCCGGTGGGCGCCGTCTACGAGGCGCCCACGTTGCTCACGGCCTCGCGCTGGATGATGATCGTGACGCAATGGGGCGTCCGGTGCCAGGCGCGGGCGAACATGACCTGGACCGTACCCGCGCGGCTGGCGGACGATGCGAACAGCGAGCTCACGCACGCGCTGCAAACCGCCCTCGCACTGAGCGACCTCGCGATGGCCAATGCCTACGGCCTGGTATCTCGCACGGCGGTGCAGACGGCTAGACATGCCCTCGTCGCCGCGCTCATTCCGGGCATTGCGGGGACCGCCAGTCACGCGCATGCGTTGCAACTGTCGCTCGATGCTGGCGGGTCGACACACCATGCCACGCCCGCGGGCACATTCGTGATCACCCAGCATGCCCGCGACGGCATCGCACTGCTCTATCTCATGGGCGAGCCGCTGGCATGGCGCGCCTTCGATTCGCCCGATGCGTTGCACGACGCCATCGCCCGAAACCTCGGTGGCTTGCGCGACACGCTGCTCGCGCGCACACCCGACACGTTCCGCCGGTCAGCACAGACCGGCGGGCTCACGTCGGGCCTCGGCGACGGCACCGCGACGGCGCCGATGCAAATCGCGCGGCAGGCCACGTTGGCGGTCATGGATGCCGAAGCGCCGCTCGTGCTCGTGGCGCCCGCGACACCCGCGCGCGTCGACGACTATTGCCGATGGCTGAGCGGCGAGCCCAATGCCGCGATCGAGCAGGCGCTGGAGCGCTGGTACGCCGCGCGCCAGGCCGACGGGTCGTCCGCAGCCTCGCGGACTCCGCTCGTCGGCCTGCGGGACATCCAGTACATCGAGCGCATCCAGCGCCTGCGCGCCTCGCTGTCGATGGCGATCCCCACGCCAGAGACCATGGCTCGCCGGCTTGCGAGGGCGATGCTCGCGCGGCGTGGGCTGGCCGACGTCGATCCCGACGATGTCTACGTCACGTTGTCGGAGCCGCCGGTCACGGTCTCGCTCACGAACGCGACGATGACGAAGATGACCTCGCCGCGGACCACCGCCACCGGACAGCTCTTGCAACCTGCGACGCGCACGGCAATCGCCATGGTGCCCTTGCGACGAGACGGCGAAGCCCCAGCGCCCGGTGCCCGGGAGCTGCTTGCGGACGTGACGCCGCAGGGCTACGCCCAGCAGGCAATCGAAGCGTTCGAAGCGTTCTGGCATGCGCATCGGCGCGAGGTGCGAAGCGTGCTCAAGAGCGAGTTCATCGCGCAAGTGTGGCTGCAACGCGCAACCAGGACGCTTTCGGTCGAGCAGGCCAACATCGCGGCGCGCATTGCCGGGCCGATCGAATTGCCGCGACTCGACGCCGCACAACTCGGTCAACGCATTCCCGCGCCAAATGTCCGGCGCGAGTGGCTTACCGTGCAAGGGCGCGCGTCGACGTTGCTGATGATCGGCGCGCCGCGACGCGACGCGAAGTTACTGCTCGCCGCCTATCCGGACGGTCTGCAAGTGCACGGCTTCGAGAGCCGTCGGGCACTCGACGCGTGGTTCCTGTCGCAGACCCGGGATGACGAGACCCGGCGCAAGCTGGCCCGTACATTTGCTTCGCCCGCCGCTTCGTCCACCGGCTCGCCCGCCTCATCGGCCGCCGTGGCCGGCGACTGGCTTGCCGGTCGCGGCCCCGACGCCCTTGGGGCTGCCGTGTCGCAGCCGGAGGACACCTTCGCGCTCATGACCGACGCCTACCGGCGGCTGTCCACGCACACGCTGGCCGACGACGCCGAGTCCGGCAACGGCGCGCGCTGGCTGAACGTCATGGGCGCCATCGCGAACGCCGATCTGGCGTTCGGCCTGGGAAGCTGGGTGTTGCCCGCAACGCGTCCCGTCGGCATCGGCATCTCGATGCTGGACCTGGCGCTGGGCGCCGTGGGCGAAATCGTGGGCGTCGCCACCGACCGCGACGATCTGCGCCACCAGGGGTGGCGTTCGATGCTCTCCGCAGTCGGCAGCCAGGGCATCGCATTGGCGAGATTCAGGGCGCTGGGCTTCCTGACCGGCGACGCGAAGTTTCGGTATTTTGTCGAAGAAGCGCCAAACCGCGACGAGCGGCTGATCCCGGGGCTCCATCGAAGCGCCGGGCGACTGTACGCCTCGGTCGACATGGCGACACGCGCCTACATCGAGTTCGACCCCGCAACGGGCTTCTTCCGGCTGGTTCCCGCCGAGCGGGCCACCGGCGTCGCCGCCGACGGCCCGCTTGCACGCCTGTCGTCCGGGGGGCACTGGCACACCGTTTCGCCGGGCGACAGCGCCGCGCCGCCGCTCGACGATCCGCTCATTGCATGGCGCATCGAACAGGGATTTCGCCGACGGTTCGATGCCTTGACATCGCTTCGGAACCGCCGCTTCGACGACGCCCGGCGTGCCGTGACCACGGCGCAGGCGCTTCAGGGTCAGCGTCTGCCGGCAGAGCGCATTCGCTGGCAGCTTCGCCTGCTCAAACTGGAATTTCTGGATCCGGCCATCGACGACGTCGAGACCCTTGGCACGCTTGCCGGACGTATCGGTGAGTTGCAGAACCTGTTCGATTCCAGCGCGGTGATCGCCGTCGGCTCTCTCGAGCAACGCGCGCGAGCCGTCGGTGCGGGCTATATTCAGATCACGCAATCGCCACGCGTGTTTCTGAGCCATATCCGCGCGGGGCTGGTGCGGGCAACCGCCGTTGCCGGGCTGCGAGGCACCCCGCATCTGGTCGTGCAACGCTTCAACATGCTCGCGCGTCTGCCGCCGCAGGCGTCAGAGCCGTTGATGGGAGATTTGAGCTGGATCGGAAACGTCGAGGGTGGAATGCGCGAAGTGCCCGCCGCTCCGGGCGCCCTGGGGCCCGAATTCACCACGCTGTTCGAGCGCGCGCCCGACACGTCGCTGGCGTACGAACTGAACATCGGCGCACGTCGCTATCTGCTGGGCAGGAGCGTCAACTCGCGCGGTGCCGCGAGCTACTACTTCCTCGATCCCGACACGGGCATGGTGATCCATCACGACCCCGAGGCGCTGCTCGACCTGGCCCGCGAGCATCTGAGCGACGCAGCGCATGCTTATGGGCAGCCCACCGATGGGACACCGCCGCTCGTCGATATTCTCGAAGTGGACGCCGAGCGCCTGGGTCGGACGGACATCTACCGCGACTCATTTCGCGTCCAGTCGGTGCGCGAGGCGCTCGAGCTCTGAGCCCGAACGAAATGCCGGCCTGTCGGCGATCGGCCGGCGTCGTTCACCGCGGCGGGATCGCGGCTCGGCGCGCGCGTGACGCGCAGCGCCTGTTCGTCCCTTGCGCCGGATCAGGCCGCGGCGCGAGGCAGGTCCGCGACCGGTGTCGCAATGTCGTCCGCACGCGCATCGGCGAAGACTTCGCCGATGAGCAGCACGCTCGGCTGCGAGGCGTCGAACCATGGCGCGGCAAGGCCGTCGGCCAGCGCCCCGAGCGAGAGTCGCGCGCGGCGCTCCCGCGCCGTGGTGGCCGCTTCGACGATGGCCACCGGCGTGGAGCGCGGCTTGCCCTGCCCGATCAATTCGGCGGCGATGCGTTGCGCGGCGTCGCGCCCCATGTAGTAGACGAGCGAGTCCGCACTTGCCTGTGCCGAGATCTGCGCGGAATCGGCGGCGCGGCTCTGCGTGGCGAATGCAACGCTGCGGGCCACGCCGCGCAGGGTGAGGGAGCGCCCGAGCGTTGCCGCACTGGCCAGCGCCGCCGTGATCCCCGGCACCACCTCGACATCGATGCCCGCCGCTTCCAGCGCGCGCAGTTCCTCGTCGGCGCGCCCGAACAGCATGGGGTCGCCGCCCTTGAGGCGCACCACGAGTGCATGCGTGCGCGCATGGTCGATCAATTGCTTGTTGATGAAGTGCTGCGCACTCGAGTGCTTGCCGCAGCGCTTGCCCACGGCCACCCGTTTCGCCTGCGGACAAAGCGCCAGCATCTCGGGCTCGACGAGTGCGTCGTGCAGCACGACGTCGGCCTGCGCGAGCAGGCGAGCGCCGCGCACGGTGATGAGGTCGGCCGCGCCGGGGCCGGCGCCCACCAGATAGACCTTGCCCGGCAGGGCGGCGGAGGAGGATGGCGTCGTCATGATGCGATTCGGGTCAGGGCAGCGCTGATGGAGCGAGGTGAGGCAGAGCGGGACCGAGCGAGACCCGGCGCGGCGCCCTGCGCAGTGCGCGTCGGGGCGTCAGGCAACGAGTTCGCGGATCATGCCCGCGGCCACGGTGTGATGGGTGGCTTCGTCGATCAGCACGAAGGCGCCCGTCGCCGGGTTGACGTCGTACGTGTCGGCCGCCACCGGCTTTTGCAGGCTGAGCTGGACACGGCCGATGTCGTTCATCGCAAGCGTCGACTTGTCCGTGCCGTGCGAGAGCGTGCTGACGTCGAGCACCGTGTCCACGTTGCCGACCTTCACGTACACCGTGCTCGTGGCCTGCTTGAGCAGATACTTGCGCTGCGGGGCCAGGGCGTCTTCATCGAACCAGCACACGTCCGCCGACAGTTTGCGCGACGGGGCGAGCGCCGACTCGGCGCTCACGAACGTATCGCCGCGCGACACGTCGACATCTTCCGTCAGACGAATCGTCACGCACTGGCCGGCGAACGCTTCGTCGAGCAAGCCGCGCGGACCGACGATTTCGCCGACCGTGGCCGTGCGCCCGGCGGGCAGCACGCGCAGCGTCTGACCTACGCGCACCGAGCCCGATTCCACCCGGCCCATGTAGCCGCGGAAGTCGTCGGCGTGCGAGCCGTCCTGACGCGCCACCAGTTGCACCGGGAAACGCAGCTCGCCGCCCGTTTGCGCGACCGGCAGCGATTCGAGCACGTCGAGCAGCGGCTCGTCCTGATACCAGGGCATGCGCTCGCTCGCGTACACGATGTTGTCGCCCTTGAGCGCGGAGACCGGCACGAAGCGCACATCCTGCAGGCCCAGCCGGTGCGCGAGCTCCAGATACGCGGCGCGAATGGCATCGAACGTCGTTTCGCTGTAGTCGACAAGATCCATCTTGTTGATGGCGACGATGACGTGCTGAAGGCCGAGCAGCTTCACGATGGCGCTGTGGCGCTTGGTCTGTGCGAGCAGTTCGGTACGCCCGTCGACTTCGGTCACGCGCGTGGCATCGACCAGAATGATGGCGGCGTGCGCGGTCGACGCGCCGGTGACCATGTTGCGCGTGTATTGTTCGTGTCCCGGCGTGTCGGCGATGATGAACTTGCGGCGCGCCGTGGTGAAGTAGCGATAGGCCACATCGATGGTGATGCCCTGCTCGCGCTCGGCTTCGAGGCCGTCGGTGAGCAGGGAGAAGTCGATGTCCTCGCCGGCGGTGCGCTTGTGCTTGGCGCGCGCCAGCGCCGAGAGCTGGTCGGTCAGCACCGACTTGCTGTCGTACAGCAGGCGGCCGATCAGCGTGCTCTTGCCGTCGTCAACGCTGCCTGCCGTGATGAAACGCAGCACGCCGAGGTCTTCCTGATGCGGGGTAAGGCTCATGATCTCTTCAACTCGATTGCGTGGCCCCCGGCGCCCTTTCGCTGCGCGCCCGGCGGACCGGTATCTCGGATGTGGGGACTGACGACGGCAATGTGCCGCCTCAGAAATATCCCTGCTTCTTGCGCTGCTCCATGGCCGCCTCGGACGCCTGGTCGTCCATGCGAGTGGCGCCGCGCTCGGTGATGTCGGTCACGGCCGTCTCGGCGATGATCTCCACCGGGCTCGACGCGACGCTCGATACCGGGCATGTGCAGCTGATGTCGCCGACCGTGCGAAAACGCACCGATGCCAGCTCGCTCGTCTCGCCGTCCTGCTTCGGCGTGAGCGGCGTGACGGGCACGAGCAGGCCGTTGCGACGCACGATCTCGCGCTCGTGGGCGTAGTAGATCGACGGCAGATCGAGCTTCTCGCGGGCGATGTACTGCCACACGTCCAGCTCGGTCCAGTTGGAGATGGGGAATACGCGCAGGTGCTCGTCCCTGTGCAGGCGCGCGTTGAACAGATGCCACAGCTCCGGGCGCTGCGCTTTCGGGTCCCACTGGCCGAACTCGTCGCGGAACGAGAAGATGCGCTCCTTCGCGCGGGCCTTTTCCTCGTCGCGACGCGCGCCGCCGATCATGGCGTCGAAGCCGTGCTCGGCGATCGTCTCGAGCAGCGTCACCGCCTGCGCCGCGTTGCGCGAATCGTTCTCGCGACGCAGACGCACCGTGCCGCGGGCGATCGAGTCTTCCACTTGGCCCACGACCAGCTCCGCACCGAGCGCCTTCGCGTGGCGATCGCGAAACTCGATCACTTCGGGGTAGTTGTGTCCGGTGTCGATGTGCACCAGCGGGAACGGCAACACCGTCTTGCGGTTCGGACCGAGACCGAAGGCCTTGAGCGCCAGATGCAGCACCACGACCGAATCCTTGCCGCCCGAGAACAACAGCGCGGGCTTGCGGCACTCCGCCACGACCTCGCGCAGGATGTACATCGATTCGGCTTCGAGCCAGTCCAGATGATC
Organism: Pandoraea sp. E26; assembly: GCF_000681415.1. Classification (NCBI taxonomy): domain Bacteria; kingdom Pseudomonadati; phylum Pseudomonadota; class Betaproteobacteria; order Burkholderiales; family Burkholderiaceae; genus Pandoraea; species Pandoraea sp. E26. Next base: position 102,536 of record NZ_AYXJ01000027.1, on the reverse strand, counting down.
CATACGCGAGCCATTGGCCTGCGCGACTTCGTGCATCGCACCCATAGTGTTCCCTTCCTTGACGATTCCGAGTTTGCCGAGATTCGCTTCGGACGATGCGCCGCCGGGCGGCGCATCGTCATGTGTTCTTCGTGTCTTTCGTGTCCTGCCGGTGCCGAGCGTGCTCAGCCCTGCTGCACCGACACGGGGATCTTGCTCAGGTTGGCCGCGTGCAGCCCGCATTCCTTGCTGTCGCGCGACTCCCACCACCAGCGCCCTGCCCGGCTGTCCTCGCCCGGGCGAATCGCGCGCGTGCACGGCTCGCACCCGATGCTCGGATAGCCGCGTGCGTGCAGCGGGTTGACCGGCACGTCGCGCGCGGTGAGGTACGCCCACACCTGCGCTTCCGTCCAGTCGAAAATCGGGTTGTACTTGGCGATGCCGCGTGCGTCGTCGTGCTCGGCGAACGCCAGCTCGCCACGCGTGACCGACTGCTCGCGGCGCTGTCCCGTCAGCCAGGCGTCGGCGTCGGCAAGCGCGCGGCCGAGCGGCTCGACCTTGCGAATCTGGCAGCACGCCTTGCGCAGATCCACGCTTTCGTAAAAGGCGTTCGCGCCATGCGCGCTCACGTACTGCTCCACGGCCTCGGCGTTGGGCGCGTACTGCGCCACGTCATAGCCGTAGCGCGCCTTGATCTTGTCGATCATGCCAAGCGTCTCGTCGTGCAGACGCCCCGTATTGAGCGTGAACACGGTGATGGGCAGTCGCTGGCGCAGGATCACGTGCGTGATCAGCATGTCCTCGGCGGCCAGACTGCTGGCGAATTTCACGTTACGATGCGCTCCCGCGATACGGGCCAGGCGCTCGGCCAGCACGGCTTCCATTTCGTCGAGCAACGCCATGTCCCGATGCTCGGCATCGGATGCCGCCGGCGTCACGGCTGCCGGGGTGGGTTCCCGGCGGGATTCGTTTCGCATCTCGCGAACTCCTTGTTGTCTGTGGGGTTCTCAGCCGACCAGCTTGACGGCCGCGAGCGTGAGCGTTGCCGCCAGCGCCCCGCGCACGACGCGCTCGGGCAGGTGGCGGGTGAGCTTCGCGCCCAGCCAGATCCCGGGCAGCGAGCCGATCAGCAGACTGCCAAGCAACGCCCAGTGCACCGTCTCGAGCCAGATATGGCCGAGCGCGGCAATGGCAGTGAGGGGCACGGCGTAGGCGATGTCCGTACCCGCGACTTCGGCCGGCTCCAACTGTGGGTACAGCATCAGGATCAGCGTCGCGCCCACGGCACCGGCGCCAATCGAGGAAATCGTCACGAGCACGCCGATCACGGCGCCCACCAGCACCGTTGCAACCGCCTGCGCCCGCCCCGTCAACTGCCAGTTGGGATGCGCGCGCAACGCGCCGAGCAGCTTCGCGCGGAACAGCAGTGAAAGCACGGTCAGCAGCACCGACGCGGCAATCGTGAGCTTGATGACGTGCAAGGCGCCGTCGTCGATGCCGCCGAGCCGCTTCAGGAAAACGATGGTGACCAGCGCCGCCGGCAGTGCGCCCAGCGTGAGACGCCGCACGATGTGCCACTTCACGTGGCCGTGCGAGCGATGCGCCACCGTGCCGAAGCTCTTGGTGATCGCCGCGAACGCCAGGTCGGTCCCCACCGCCACGGGCGCGGCGTAGCCGAGCAGCAGCGTGAGCAGAGGCGTCATCAGCGAGCCGCCTCCCACGCCGGTCAGGCCGACCAGCAGGCCGACGCCAAATCCGGAAAGGGGTTCGAGCCACAGCGACATGGAGGACGTTCCTGGTGGGTGCTAAATGCCTGACGGGAATAACGTTATCGAAACAGTGGCACCCACTGTAATAAAAAGGCTATATACTTCAAACGAATTAAAAATTGTTTGTATATTTTCGAAAGTTATACAAATGAACTTGCATCAGTTCCGTTTCGTGCGCGAAGCCGTCCGTCAGAATTTCAACCTGACCGAGGCCGCCAAGGCGCTGTTCACCTCACAGCCAGGGGTGTCGAAGGCGATCATCGAGCTGGAAGAAGAGCTCGGCGTGGACATCTTTGCGCGGCATGGCAAGCGCATCCGCAACCTGACGGAGCCCGGGCGCATCATCTTCGAGTCCGTCGAGCGCATCCTGCTGGAGGTCGAGAGCCTCAAGCGCATCGGCAAGGACTATGCGGCGCAGGATCAGGGCAGTCTGACCATCGCCACCACCCATACGCAGGCGCGCTATTCGTTGCCGCACGCGGTGGCCGAATTCAAGAAGCGTTACCCCAAGGTGCGCCTCTCGATCCTGCAGGGCAGCCCGACGCAGATTGCCGAAATGGTGTTGCACGACCAGGCGGACCTGGCCATTGCCACCGAGGCGATCGCCGGCTACAAGGATCTGGTCTCGCTGCCGTGCTATCAGTGGCAGCACGTGGCCGTGGTGCCGCCGGATCATCCGCTGCTTCAGTTGCCGTCCGTGGGCATCGAGGATCTGGCCAAGTTCCCCCTGATTACGTATGACCCGCAGTTCGCCGGCCGCGCCAAGATCGATCAGGCGTTTGCGCTGCGTCACGTGCAGCCGGACATCGTGCTCGAAGCGATCGATGCCGACGTCATCAAGACCTATGTCGAGCTGGGGCTGGGCGTGGGCATTCTCGCGGGCGTGGCGTTCGATCCGGAGCGCGACCGCAATCTCCGGGCGATTCAGGTGGGGCATCTGTTCGGCACGAATGTGACCCGCGTGGCCCTCAAGCAGGGCGCCTATCTGCGCGGCTATGTTTTCACGATGGTCGAACTGCTCTCGCCGATCCTGACCCGCAAGCTCGTCGAACAGGCGCTGCGCGGCGAGCACGAGAGCTACGAGCTGTAATGGGGCGCCGCCGGACACCGGCGGCGTTCCCGTCTTGCTGACACGCACGCAGCTCGCGCGCCATTTTTTCTCCGCTGGCCGAACGCAACCGGTGCGGTATGCTTACGCGATTCGACCCAAAGGAGACCCCATGCGCTCAACTCTTCGCGGCATCCGCCTGTCGGGCGTGGTGCTTGCCATGACCCTGGCCGGCATCGCAACGGCCGCCCGTGCCGACATCACGGTCGGTATCGATCTGTCGTCCACCGGACCGGCAGCGGCCATCGGTATTGCCAGCAAGAACGCCATGCAGCTCTGGCCGGCACGGATCGGCGGGCAGAAGGCGCATTACATCTTCCTGGACGACGCCTCCGACCCCGGCACCGCCGTGAAGAACACCCGCAAGCTCATCAGCGAGAACAAGGTCGACGTCATCGTCGGTCCGAACATCACGCCCAGCGCGCTCGCGATGCTTGACCCGGTATCCGAGGCGCAAACGCCGATGATCACGCTGATCGGGTCGGCCGTCGTTGTCGAGCCCCAGGACGCCAAGCGCCGCTGGGCGTTCAAGATGGCCGCGAACGACTCCGCCATGGCCGACGTCATGACCCGTTACATGGCCAATCACGGCATCAAGACGGTCGGTTTCATCGGTTTCGCGGATGCCTATGGCGAGAGTTGGCTCAAGGAATTCTCGAAGTTCGCCGAGTTGCGCAAGCTCAAGCTCGTGGCGCAGGAGCGATTCAATCGCACCGATACGAGCGTGACCGGGCAGGTGCTGAAGGTCATGGCCGCCAAGCCTGACGCGATTCTGGTCGCCGGTTCGGGCACGCCGGCGGCATTGCCCCAGCGCACGTTGCAGGAACGCGGATACACCGGGAAGATCTATCAGACGCACGGCATCGCCACGTACGACTTCGTTCGCGTCGGCGGCAAGGATGTCGAGGGCACGCTGTTCCCGACGCAGCCGGGCGTCGTTGCAAAATCGCTGCCGGCCGGGCATCCGGCGCGCGCGGCCGCGCTGGCGTTCACGAAGCAATACGAGGCGAAATACGGCGCGGATACCGTGACGCAGTTCGCCGCCGACGCCTATGGCGTGTGGGATCTGCTCAATGACGCCGTGCCGCGCGCCGTCAAGGTGGCCGCCCCCGGCACGCCCGCGTTCCGGGTGGCGCTGCGCGACGCGCTCGAGTCCACCCACAATCTGGCGATCCCGAACGGCATCATGAACCTGAGCCCGCAGGACCACGTCGGCCTGGATCAACGTGCCGGTGTGATGGGCCAGATCAAGAACGGCAAGTTCGTCTACGTCTCGGACTGAGCGCGGCATGACGACTTACACGGTAGCGTTTATTGGCCTGGGGGCCATGGGCGGTCAGATGGTGCGCCATCTGATCGCGGCCGGCCATCGGTTGCATGTCTATGCGCGTCGGCCGGAAGCGGCGGCACCCTACGAGGCGTTGGGCGCGAAGCGGTTCGAAACGCCGGCCCAGGCTGCCGCCGACGCCGACTTCGTGATCACGAACGTTACGACCACGCAGGACGTGGAGGACGTGCTGCTGGGCAGGGACGGGGTGGTTCACGGCGCTCGGGCGGGCACGATCTGCGTGGATCACAGCACGATTTCGGCGGAGGCGACGCGGCGCATGGCGGCGCGACTGGCGCGTCACGAGATTCAGCTTGTCGACGCGCCGGTGTCGGGCGGGCCGTCACGTGCCGCCGATGCGTCGCTGTCGATCATGGTGGGCGCGCCGGACGTGGTTTTCGCGCGGGTGCGGCCATTGCTGTCGGTGCTGGGCTCGACCATCACGCATGTGGGCGACGTCGGCGCCGGGCAGGTGGCGAAGGCGTGCAACCAGATCGTTCAGGTGATCAATATCCAGGGCATTGCGGAGGCGATGTTGTTCGCGGCGCGCAACGGCGTCGATCAGGACAAGGTCATCGAGGCGATTTCGCAGGGTCTGGCGGGCAGCCGCATGCTCGACATGATGGGTCCCAAGATGGCGCATCGCGACTTCTCGGCGGGCATCGAGGCCCGATTGCACGACAAGGATTTCTCGATGATCCTGGAAGCGGTGGCCGACGCCGGCCTGTCGTTGCCGGCGCTGTCGCTGGTCAAGAGGCAACTGAGCGCGCTGATGGAAAACGGCTGGGGGCGCGACGATACGTCGTCATTGCTGCGTGTGCTGGAAGGCCAGCAGCAGGTCCACTGACGGCGGACGAGGCGGGCTTGTGGCCGGCAGGAATTTCGGTCATAATCTCGCCTTCGTCCGGTGAGCCATCAAATGCGCCGAACGAATCACGCTGCGCCACCATTCGGTGAACGCACACCCGCCCAGGTGGTGAAATTGGTAGACGCAGGGGACTCAAAAATAGGTACTTTTACCTATAGTTAGCTTGGGTTCAGCGTCCGCAGAGCTATGACAGGCAAGGGTTTGCAGGAAATTTCGGCTCCTGAGCGAAAGGCCAGCTTTTCGCGCTGGGAGCCAACTAGGAGCCGGTACGGCGCGTACTGGCTCAAAGTAAGTCGTAGTAGGTAGTGATGTAACATCGCGTCATGCCCGAGTGGTGAAATTGGTAGACGCAGGGGACTCAGACCAAATTTGAGCCCTCTCGAAGAAATTCTTGAGGTGAAGCCCGTCAAACTCGGTGAAGGCCCTGGACGAATTCAGTCCGAGCTAATGCCGAGCCAAGCCCTCGGATCGAAAGATCCAAGGGAAGGTGTAGAGAGCAGACGGCGGGCACCTAAGGCAAAGCGGTAATACGCTGCGCTATGGTGAAGGCGTGCTCCAGACCACGAACGCCGCTTCTTCGGAAGCGTCGGCGGCGAAAGCCGAAGTGGGAAGAAAATCCCCCGCCGCAAGGCGTGCCGGTTCGATTCCGGCCTCGGGCACCAATTCGGAAGCCGCCCCTGTTCACACACAGGGGCGGCTTTTTTCTTGTGTTGGCTGGACAATAGCTATCTGCTCCGCCTGCTTTCCCTCGACAAGTTGATGGAAGCATGTACTGACCTCGAAACCAATACAAACAAGGCGAGCGCATAACGTCTAAAGGAACCGGTCGTGACTCGCAACAATCAAGACGAATTTCTAAAAGAAACGAGACATCACCTCGCAATGAGGGCCGGTTTTCGCTGTTCAATGTCAGGGTGCCGCGCACTTACTGCCGGCCCTAGCAACGAATCACCCGATGCGGTCGTCAGCGTAGGAGTGGCGGCGCACATCCACGCCGCCTCACCTGGCGGTCGACGTTACGATTCCAACATGACGTCAGATGAGCGAAGGAATATTCGGAACGGCATCTGGCTCTGCGCAACCCACAGTGTCGAGATTGACCGAGATGAGGTGCGCTATACCGCAGACGTACTCCGGCAGATGAAGGCCGAGCACGAGCGAGCCATCTCCAGCGAATTGAACACAGGACGCGGATGCTTTCACAATTCGGACCTTGTGGCCATCGGCCCAAATATAGTCGGCATCGGCGAGTTATTGGGCACATCTGGCAATGACTGGTCAGTTCGAATTGGTTACTTTGTAGAAGGAGATGTCCGGCAACTAATCCGATTCATTGATCAATTTGAGACCCACGATCCTTTCGACCGCTATCTTGTTGTCAATGCACTTGGCGATGGTCGTCAGCTTGCCAGAGCACCGTCTTGGCGTAGAAATGGCTCAGCTATCGAACTCACCTGTACCGTTGAAAATCAATTTCCGCGCGTCAACGCCAACAAACTTGGCGCCACAATCGCAACAAATAGCGCCAACGATCTGTTCGTGGAAAAGGGAAATATCGCGATGGTTTCGGGACTGGATTCGCTGCCTCAGATAATCAAGCAAACCCTCTCTATGTTGCAAGGCGAGTCTCCGTTTCATCCCAAAGCGGGGTCCCGTATCAAGAAATATTTCGACGAGTTCGAAGACACCCCTTGGTTGGAACGCTGGGTAAAACTCGAAGTCGTTAGGCTGTCGTGCGTACCTTACCAAGACCGCACACAAGGCACCGTCTACACCTTGCTCCAAAGTATCCTGCATGTTCATAAAGTCGAGCAGCTTACTTCGGAGCGTACTGACAATTGGCACAAGTTCAGATTTTCTCTCGATGTCGAAGGCGTTGGCCCTTGGGAGCAAGTTATCCCAATCTTTGTGCCACGAGGTGATATCCCTCCCAAGCCTCCAGGGTGGGAGCCTTTGGCGATCAACTGATCGGGCCGCTCCGTTTCACCGAGCCACCGGAGAATTATTCCCCGCCTGGACTCCCGCCCGTCGAAAGTTTCGATCTCCCGCCATGAACGCCTCCAGCATGTATGGGATTAACGTTGTGGCATCGACCGCCTCATCATAGGTCTGCGCGTGCAGCGCGGCGTAACGGTCAAGGTCAGCCTTGAGCATGGCCGGACACGCGAAAGTCACTTTGACGCTTTCGGTCTTGGGCAGCGGCCCGAGCCGCAGTTTCCTGGTCGTGTTCATTGCGAAGCTCCCCGGTTGAAAAACAGCGGCTGGTACGGCCGCAGCACGATGTCGCGGTTGACGATGATGCTGACTGGCAGGCCCGGTCGTTCGGTCAAGGTCGGCTGGATGTTGAGGTTCCGGCGCGTGAACTCCTGGCCGACCTGATTGGCCGTGTCCTGTGCGCTATTCCGGAACGCGATGACGGTATTGCCGTTGGCATTGCCCTGGTTCGAGACGGCCAACTCGGAACCCACGCCCAATAGGGTGGACAGCGCGGCACCCGCCAGAATGCGTCCCCAATGCCAATCGACGCCATCCTCCAGACCGGCATAGCCAGCCGGGTCGGCGCCGGCCAGGTTGTCCAGCGTAAGCGAAGACGTGTCCGGCAGGATGATGCGGTTCCACACGATCTGTACGCGACTCTGCCCGTAGGCGACCTGGCTGTTGTATTTGCCGAGGATGCGCGAACCCTGCGGAATCAGCAGATAGCGGCCCGTCGCCGTGTCGTACACCGGCGCCGTCACCGTACCGATCACATCGCCCGGCAAGTCCGACTTGATACCTGTCACCAGCGCTGCCGAGATCACGGTGCCGGCCATCACCTGATACGGCGAGGCCGGCGTTTGCAGACTGCCGGAATTACGGGTTTGCGTGGTTCCGGCTTTCTGGAACGCCTCTTTCTGGTCTTGCCGGTTCTGCACGGTGGTCGGATCGGCCGGCTGCGCCGCCGTCGAGGCCGGGCCGGCGGCCTGTGGGTCGAAACCCGCGAGGCCGGAGGCCGGCGCAGCCGATGCAATCTGCGTGGGCGCAGCGGTCGCGGCAGCGGCGCGCTGCGAGTTGCTGGAACGGAAGAACACCGACGAACCCGCCGCCGCTTCGGCCTCCTTGCGTAGGGCGTCGCGCTCGGCCGCCGCGGCATCCTGGCCAGGTGGCGCGTAGTTCGCCACCGCCGGCTGCTGCGACCTCACGATGGCCGGGCCGAGGTCGCCCGGCAACGGCGGCCCCAGTTCCGGCACCTTCGGCAGAGCGGGCTGCGGCAACTTCGAGTAGTCGGAGGGAAGCTGCCCAAGCGCTTCGGACTTCGACACGCGATCCACGTTGTACAGCTCGGTCGCATCGTTGTTCCCGCGCGAGTGCTTCGGCTGCAACGACCACATTGTCCCGCCCAGCACCGCGACGCCAAGGCCACCGGCCAGCAACGCGAGCGTGCGGCGATTCAGGCGCGTCACCGGGCGCGGCTGCGCCCGCAGTGTTACGTTCTCCGGCGCGACCTTCGGGGCGGCGTCGGCAGCCGGCACATCCGGGGTTTCATCCTGGCTCATGGTCAGTTCCCCCGTGTGCCGTCCGTGCGCTCGATGCGCACTACTTCGCTCTTGTCACCGCCCAGGCGCAGCTCGGCCGCACCGAACAGGCGATCCACGATGTAGTACGGCGAGCGGAAACGGTAGTTCACCAGTTGCCCGTCGCCCTGTGCGCCGATGACGAACAGGGGCGGCAGCTCGCCCTGGGCGATACCCGGCGGAAACTGGATGTAGACCTTCTCGCCGTCATCAAAGGCACGCAGCGGCTTCCACGGGGCATTGCTGCCGCTGACCGCATAGCGGAAGCGGATCTTCTCCAACGCCAGGCCAGTATCGACCGGCGCGGCGGCTTGCGCGGCCCGATCCTGGCGCTGCAAAGCCAGCATCTGGTCTTTCGGGTACTCCCAGGATACCGACGCCATCCATGCTTTCTCCGTGGAAGTCAGCTCGATCAGGTAGGTGCGCCGGCTGGTGGTGATAACAAGGTTCGTCTTCAGGCCCGAGCGGATGGGTTTCACCAGCACGCTCACGCGCAGGTCGTTGCCGGCGCCGCTAGAGGTATCGCCGACGATCCAGCGCACGGTGTCGCCGGCGGCGACCGTCACCAGCTCCTCGCCCGGCTGGAGCGAAATCACGGTCACGCGCCCCGGCGCGGCATAGACCTGATACAGCGCGCCGTCGGTGAAGGGCCAGACCTGGATCGCGTTGACGTAGCCCTCGCGCGTGGGCGCCATCCGCGCCTCGGCGTTGGCCTTCGATACCCGGACAGTTTCGTCGGCCGATTCCGGTGCCGGCTTGGCGTCGTCCGCCTCCGGCAACGGCTTCATCTGCGCCGGCATCGGCAGCACCTTGGGCACCTCCACCACTTCGACCGGCTTGGGCGGCTCGGGCAGTGGCGTCGCCTGCACCGGCTCGTCGAGCGATATGTGCGGCGGCGGTTTGCCTTGCGAGGCGCAGCCCAGCAGTGACGACGTGGCCGCCAGGGTCAACACAAAAGCGTAAAAGCGGAAAGGCAGGTTCATGGCTTGGCTCCTTCGGAAGCATCGAGTTCGCGGCTCCACGACAGTCCGTTGACGTAGATGCCCAGGGGGTTCTTGCGCAGGCGTTGCTCGGTGCGCGGGGTTTGCAGGACGATGGAGATCACGGCGTTCCAGCGTTCGGTGCCGGCGGGCGCGCCATTGGCAAACCTCTGCTCCGTCCACCGGACGTTGAACGACGAGTCGCTGGCGCGCGTGACGCTGGTGATCTGCACCGTCACCGACTCCTTGCCGACGCGGGCGAACGGATCGTTCTTGCTGGCGTAGTCATTGAGCACAGCCGCGCCATGGTCGGTGGTGTAGTCGTAGGCGTTGAGCCAGCTCTGCCGCACCACGATGGGGTCAATCGAGAGCGAGCGAACCAGCGTGATGAAGTTGGCCAGGTGGTAGGCGATCTGCGCATCGGCCGGCCGGTACGGCGTGGCGGCTTCGCCGATGGCGCGTACCTGGCCGGTCTTGTCCACCTCCACGACGTAGGGCGTGACGATGGACTGCGCTGAGCGCCAGACCAGGCCGCCGGCCATCAGCAGCGCAAGCACAAGACAGCCAAAGGCCATCCACCGCCAGTTCCTGGCCTGCACCCGGGCCGAGCCGATGCGATCGTCCCAGACTTGGGCTGCGGCTTGATACGGAGTGGCAGGTTGCGGCGTGTGGGCGTAGCGCACCTGCGGTCGTTTGAATCGCATGGCGAGTTCTCCTCAAGAGTCGTTCATTCGTCGGATTGGCCCAGGCTGGGGCCTTGGGCCGAGCCGCCGCCATCGCCACCGTGCAAGGTGTGCGCGGCGGCGGTCGCGGCATGGGTGATCTGCTGGCGGCGGTGCAGCCGCTTCGCCCAGGCGGGTTGCGGCTGGTCAGCGGTATTTGCGGATTCGCCGGATGGGGCTGCGCCGGATGCCGCGCTTCCCGCGCCATCTGCCCGAAAAGCGGCCGCAGCCTTCTTGCCAACCGCCTGCGCGCCAGTCTTGGCGACGTTGCCCAGGCCCGCCATCGCGCCTTTCGCACCGCCGCCAGCCGCTGCGGAACCGGCCTGGAATGCCGCGCCGGCACTGCCCGCGGTCGAGGCTGCCATGCGCGCGCCAGCCATAACCGCACCGCCGACGCCCGTGGCCGCCGCGCCAATGGCGACAGCGGCGCCGGCTGCGCCCACAGCGGCACCGGCCATCGCGCCCGCGCCGAGCTGCGGCGCGCCGGAGACGAGCCCCGTGGCGATGCCCGGCCCGTAGATGCCGAGCGCGAGCATGGCGAGCGAAGCCAGCATCACGACCAGCGCGTGGTCGATGGACGGCTCGCTCGGCGTGGTCGGAAACTGCCCGAACAGGCCCGTGCCAATGCCGACGATGACAGCCAGCACCAGCACCTTGATGCCCGAGGACACCACATTGCCGAGCACCTTTTCGGCGAGGAACGCGGTCTTGTTCCAGAGCGCGAACGGCACCAGCACGAAACCGGCGAGTGTGGTCAGCTTGAACTCGATGAGCGTGACGAAAAGCTGCACGGCCAGCACGAAGAAGCAGACGATGACGATCAGCCAGGCGAGGAACATCACCACGATGGGCACGATGTGGATAAACACCTCGGGAAAGCCCGCCATGTCGCCGATCTGGGCGAGGATCGGGCTCCCGGCGTCGATGCCGGTCTTGGCGAGATGCCCCGGTTGCAGGAACGTCTCCATGCTCACGGCCGAACCGGTGGCCTTCAGGCCCAGACCCGCAAAGGATCGGAACAAGACACCCGCCAGCATGTTGAAGTTGCCAATGATGTAGGCGAAGGCGCCGACGTAGAGCGCCTTGCGGATGAGCTTGGCCATCACGTCTTCGCCCTGGCCCGTGGCATGGCCGAGCGCCCAGTACAGGCCCGCCAGCGTCATGTCGATCACCACCAACGTCGCGGTCAGAAACGCGACTTCACCACGCAGCAGACCGAAGCCCGAGTCGATGTAGATCGAAAAGACGTTCAAAAAATGGTCGATGACGGATACGTCGTTCATGGCCACACCCGTCAGTTGCCGTAAAAATTCACGGCCTGCGGCGTGTACGGCGTGCCGGTGCCGAGGAACCGCTGCGTGATGACACGGCCTTGTTCGACGGCGGCGGCCTGCCGCGCCAACTCCAGCGATGTCGCGCGGCCCTGCGTGAGCTGGAGCTGCTGCGCCTGGATAGCCTGCTTGGCCTGCAAGGCCAGAAGCTGGTTGGTCGCCTGCTGGGCCTGCAAGGCACCGGTGGCCGACTGGCTCTGGTTCACGAGATCAGCCAGCACGCCTTCGTCGATGGTCGCGTTCTGTGAGACCTGCGCCTGCATCTGCATCGCGGTCTGCAAGCCGTTGAGCGAGTTTTGCCAACGCTGGTGCGCGTCCTGGTACATCTGGTTGCTGCTCACGGTTGTCGCGTACTGCTGCGGATACAACTGCGAGAACTGCTGATCCATGCTCTGCATCTGGAACGCCAGCCCTTGCGCTTGCGTGATGAGCTGCTGCGTGCTCGCCAGCGTCGATTGCAGCCGGCTGACGACGTTGAACGGCAGGCTCTCCAGATTGCGCGCCTGATTGATCAGCGACTGCGCCTGGTTCTGGAGTTGCCGGACTTGGTTATCGATCTGCTCCAACGTGCGTGCGGCCGTCATCGTGTTCTGCACGAGATTGGTCGCGTCGATGACGGCCCATTGCGCGTGCGCAACAGGCATCACACCGATGAACGTGGCAACGGCGATGGCAAGAAAGCGAACCTTCATGGCGAAACCTCCAGCGGTTGAGGAGCGAGGAACGACGCGGCGGACGGCAACAGGTCGGCCGCCCAATCGAGGCCGCGATGGCGTAGCCATGCACCGGCAAAGCCGGAAGCGCCGGCCTGCGTGAGCACGCGGTCGATGTCGCGTTGGTCTTGGGGAGTCGAGGCGCCGGCGAAGGCGAGCGTGACCGGCCCCAGGTCGAGGTCGAACAGGCGATTGCCTGCGCGGGACTGGTAGTAGTAGTCGCGCTTGGGCTGCGCGGTGGCGACGATCTCGATTTGCCGGCTGTTCAAACCGAACCCCTCGTAGATCGTGCGAATCTGCGGTTCGGTCGCCTGCGGGTTGGGCAGGAAGATGCGGCTCGCGCAGCTTTCGATGATCGCGGGCGCGATGCTCGAATCCTTGATGTCGGCCAGCGACTGCGTGGCGAAGATCACGCTGACGTTCTTCTTGCGCAGCGTCTTCAACCACTGGCGGATGCGCGCGGCGAATACCGGGTCATCGAGGAACAGCCAGGACTCGTCGAGAATCAGGAGCGTCGGTGCGCCGTCGAACCGAGCATCGAAGCGCGCGAAGAGATAGCCCAGCACGGCCAGCACCGCGGCCTTGCTGTGCATCAACTCCTCCATCTCGAAGCACTGCACATCGGCTGCGCCCAGGCGGTCGTGGTCGGCATCGAGCAGCTTGCCGTGCGCGCCGCCCAGCACATAGGGCGCGAGCGCCTGGCGCAGCGCGTTCGATTGCAGCAGCACCGACAGGCCGGTCAGCGTGCGCTGTTCGAGCGGCGCGCCGGCCAGGCTCCCAAGCGCCGACCAGATCGCGGCTTTCTCGTCGGGGCCGACGGCGATGCCCTCGTGCGTGAGACGGCCTTCGACCCATTCGGCGGCCCAGGTGCGATAGCCCTCCTGGTCGATGCGGGCGAGCGGCTGGAAGGCGATCGCGCCGTCAGCGCCGAGGTCGTAGTGTTCGCCGCCCAGGCCCAGCACCGTGGCCCGCATCGAGCGGCCCATGTCGAAGGCGAAGATGCGCGAGCCGGGATAGCGGCGGAACTGCATCGCCAGCGTGGCGAGCAGGACGGATTTACCCATGCCGGTGGGGCCAGCGATCAGCGTGTGCCCCACGTCGCCGATGTGCGTCACCAGCCGGAACGGCGTGGCACCCTCGGTGCGGGTGACGATCAGCGGCGGGCCGTCAAGGTGGGCGTTTTTCTCCGGCCCGGCCCAGACCGCCGAGACCGGCATCAGGTGCGCGAGGTTGAGCGTGGAAATGATGGGTTGGCGCACATTGGCATAGGCGTTGCCTGGCACCGACGACAGCCACGCCTCCACCGAATTGAGGGTTTCGGGGATGGTGACGAATCCCCGGCCCTGAATCACGCGCTCGACCTGGCGCAGCTTCTCGTCGGCCGTGTCGGCGTCGGCATCGAACACGGTCACGGTGGCGGTGACGAAGCCGAAGGCGACCTGATCGCTGCCCAGCTCCTGCATCGCGGCGTCGGCGTCAGCCGATTTGTTGCTGGCGTCGGTATCGACCAGCGGGCTTTCCTGCTGGAAGATGGTTTCGCGCAGCAAGGCCAGCACGTTCTTGCGCTTCGCGAACCACTGCCGGCGCAAGCGACCCAGTTCCTTTTCGGCCTCGGCCTTGTCCAGACAGAGAAAGCGCGTGCTCCAGCGGTAGGCGAAGCCAAGCCGGTTCAAGTCATCCAGAATCCCCGGCCAGGTCGAAGTCGGAAAACCGCGCACGGTGACGACGCGCAGATGCGCATCGCCCAGCATGGGCGCCAGTCCCCCGACCAGGGGCATGTCGGCCAGCAGCGCGTCCAGATGAAACGGCACCTCGGGCATGCCAACGCGATACCGCCGCGTCGAGATGGTCGCGTGCAGATAGGTCAGCGTCTGGGCATCGTCGAGCCAGTCGATCTCCGGCATCACGCCGTTGATAAGGTCGAAGATGCGGCTAGTTTCCGCGACGAAGGCGGCCAGGCGCTCGCGCCAGTCCACGCCCGCCGTCGGGGTGTTCTCATAGAGCAGCTTGGCCGCGCGAGCGCGCGATTCCTCCGGCGGCAGGTATTGCAGCGTGAGGTGGTAGCCGCTCTCGAAGTGGTGGCCGGATTCCTCGAAGGTGGCCCGGCGCTCCTCGTCCACCAGCCAGGACAGCGGTTCGGGGAAAACCGAATGCGGATAGTCGGCCGACGGCCGGCGTTCGGCTTCGACATACAGCGCCCAGCCGGCACCGAGCCGGCGCAGCGCGTTGTTCAGGCGCGCGGTCGTGGCGATCAGCTCGCTTTGCGTAGCGCTATCCAGGTCCGGCCCGCGAAAGCGCGCCGTGCGCTGGAACGAACCATCCTTGTTGAGCACGACGCCGGGCGCAACGAGCCCGGCCCACGGGAGCCAGTCGGCGAGCAATGCTGGACGATGGCGGTATTCGGCGAGATTGAGCATCGCGGCGTCCTCCGTCACACGTCCAAGAGCGGCTTGTGCCGCAGGTGCCGGGCGAACACCTGCATGAACTGCGCGTCCACGCGCGCGCCCCACACCGCCAGCGATTGGCCGACGATCCAGAGCGCGATGCCCGGAATCCACAGTTGCAGGCCCAGCCCGACCGCCCCGGACAGCGTGCCGTTGGCAATCGCCACGGTGCGAGGTGCGCCGCCCATCAGGATCGGCTCGGTCAGCGACCGATGCAGGGGCACCTCGAAACCCGGCAGATCAGTGGCCGCGCTCATACGACGGCCCCGCCGGAGAAGCTGAAGAACGTCAGGAAGAACGAGGATGCGGCGAACGCGATGGACAGACCGAAGACGATCTGGATCAGCTTACGAAAGCCCCCGCTGGTGTCGCCAAACGCCAGCGCCAGGCCCGTCGAAATGATGATGATGACGGCGATGATCTTGGCGACCGGCCCCTGGATGGAATCGAGAATGGATTGCAGCGGGGTTTCCCAGGGCATCGAGGAGCCGGACGCCTTGGCCGTGCCCGCCGCCATCAGGAAGACGGCGGCCGTCAGCAGGCCATGGTGCGCGGGAGCCACCAGACGGCGCAGCCGTGCGACGCAGGAAGCCGGATTGACGGAAAGGCGGGAAACGTGGGTGTGCATCTGCGTCATGACAGTTCTCCAGAGTGATGGGGGGATGGGGAAGACAGCGATGGTTCGGAAGGTGGTGGTGCGGAAGGCAGCGGTTCCATCGCATCCGCGAGGCGGTAGCCCGTACCGTCAAAACCCAGGACGCGGGCGATGGTCTCGATGCGACGGCGCTGACCTCGCCCGGCAATGTGGATGACGACGTTGACGGCCTCGGCCACCAGCGCGCGCGGCGGGTTCACCGCCACTTCGAGAATCAGTTGTTCCAGGCGCAGAAGCGCCCCGACTGCGGAACCGGCGTGGATCGTGGCGATGCCGCCGGGATGGCCGGTGCCCCACACCTTGATGAGATCCAGCGCCTCGCCGCCACGGACTTCGCCCACGACCACGCGGTCGGGGCGCAGACGCATCGTGGCGCGCACGAGTTCGGTCATCGTCACGACGCCCGCGCGCGTGCGCAGCGGTACGTGGTCGCGGGCAGCGCATTGCAGCTCCACCGTGTCTTCGAGCACCAGCACGCGGTCGCCCGTGGCGGCGATTTCCGCGAGTAAGGCATTGGCAAGGGTGGTCTTGCCGGTGCTGGTGCCGCCGGCAATCAGGATGTTCTGCCGCTCGCGCACGGCATGACGCAGAAATCCGGCTTGCGCGGTGCTCATCATCCCGTCGGCAACGTAGCGTTCCAACGGGATCACGCCGACGGCGCGCTTGCGCAGCGCGAAGGCCGGGCCCGGTGCGGCGGGCGGCAGGATGCCCTCGAAGCGTTCGCCGGTTTCGGGTAGCTCGGCGGTCAGAAGCGGCTGGCCGCGATGCACTTCCGCACCGACGTGGGCGGCGACCAGGCGGATGATGCGTTCGCCGTCTTCCTCCGACAGCTCCGCGCCCATCGGCGCGCGGCCCGAGGACAAGCGATCGACCCATAGGGTGTGGTCGGGGTTGAGCATGATTTCCACCACGTCCGGGTCTTCCAGCGCGGCGGCGATCAGCGGCCCCATCGCCGTGCGCAACATGCGGATGCGCCGGTCGAGCGAGGTGGTGGCCAGGGACTGGGGTTGTGCACTCATGACGCGCGCTCCTGCGCTTCGGCCAGCGCCGCCGCGTCATCGAACCGTGCGGCGTCCGGGTTCAGTTCCTCCACCACGTCACGCACCAGGCTTTTCCCGCGCATCAGGTGACGCCCGAGCTGTTCGACGAACTGCTCGAAGCGCGCCTTGCCCTGCGCGCGGGCGGCGTCCTGATGGGCTTCGGGAACGGGCGTGCTGACCGTCAGGTAGTAGCGGACGAACAGCGCCAGCGTCTCGATGGCGATGTTCTGGTCGCGCTCGATGCGCTCGAACTGGCGAGACAACCTGTCCAGCCGTTTGGCGATGGCCGCCTCGCGTTGGTCGCCGGCGTCGGGCGACAACCAGGAGGCCAGCGCGGCGGCAACGATGGAGGATTTGGAGACGCCTTTCTTGGCGGCCAGCTCATCGAGACGCCTGGCGTGCTCGTGGGCGATGAACAGATTGAGGCGGTACTGACTCATAGCTTGATCCCATCCTGTTGGTCGAGGGACGCCAGCCGGGCCGTGCGCTGCATGGCCGGGTCGAGCTGGCGGGGGGAAGAGAAAAAAGCAGGTAGCGGCGCGTCGTCGTCATCGAGCAGCGCCAGGTCGTTCTCGGCGAACGACGGTTCGGGGCTGTATTCGGCGACCTCGGATAGCTCGGGCTGACGGCGCGGGCCACCGTCGTCCGCGGTGCCGTCACCGGCAAACCCCGCAGCGGCGGACGCAGCCGGAACGGCGGGGATGGCCAGCCCGCTCCAGTCATCGGGCCGCAGCGGCGGCGCATCGGCATAGCGCCCGACAGCGAGCACGGGCGGCGGCAGGACGCGCTGCTTGAAATTGGCGTCGGCGTAGTAGCGCAGCTTCCTGGCCTTGATCGGCGGACTGCTGCCCACCATCACCACTTCGTCATCGGGCGGGAGCTGCATCACCTCGCCGGGCGTGAGCAACGGGCGCGCGGTTTCCTGGCGCGACACCATGAGGTGCCCGAGCCAGGGTGCGAGCCGGTGGCCGGCGTAGTTGCGCTGCGCACGCAGTTCGGTCGCGGTGCCGAGTGTCTCGGAGATCCGCTTGGCGGTGCGTTCGTCATTGGTGGCGAACGTCACGCGCACATGGCAGTTGTCGAGGACGGAATGGTTCTGGCCGTAGGCCTTGTCGATCTGGTTGAGCGACTGCGCGATGAGAAAACTGCGGATGCCGTAGCCGGCCATGAAGGCGAGCGCCGTCTCGAAGAAATCGAGCCGGCCCAGGGCCGGGAATTCGTCGAGCATCAAGAGCAGCTTGTGCCGGCGGGCGATGCCATCGCTGCCGTCGAGCGATTCGGTCAGGCGCCGGCCGATCTGGTTGAGGATCAGCCGCACCAGCGGCTTGGTGCGGCTGATGTCCGAAGGCGGCACGACGAGATACAGCGAGACGGGGGATTCGGAGGCGATCAGGTCGGCGATGCGCCAGTCGCAACGCGAGGTGACTTCAGCCACCGTGGGATCGCGGTACAGGCCGAGGAAGGACATGGCCGTGGACAACACTCCCGATCGTTCGTTGTCCGACTTGTTGAGCACTTCGCGCGCGGCGGACGCGACCACGGGGTGCGGTGCGTCACCCAGGTGCCGCGTGGTCATCATCCGGTGCAGCGTCAACTCGAAGGGACAGGCGGGGTCGGACAGGAAATTGGCGACACCGCGCAGCGTCTTGTCCTCGCCCGCATACAGCACATGCAGGATGGCGCCGACCAGGAGCGCGTGCGAGGTCTTCTCCCAGTGATTGCGCTTCTCCAGCGCGCCTTCGGGATCGACCAGGATGTCCGCGATGTTCTGCACGTCGCGCACTTCCTGCGCGCCGCGCCGCACTTCGAGTAGCGGGTTATACGCGGCCGACTTCGGATCGGTCGGGTTGAACAGCAGGCAGTGTGAGAAGCGCGAGCGCCAGCCGGCGGTGATCTGCCAGTTCTCGCCCTTGATGTCGTGGATGACGGCCGAGGCAGGCCAGGACAGCAAGGTCGGCACCACGAGGCCCACGCCCTTGCCCGAGCGCGTCGGCGCGAAGGTTAGAACGTGCTCCGGGCCTTCATGGCGCAGGTACTGGCCGTGATGCAAGCCAAGAAAGACGCCAGCCGGTTTGTCGAGACCGGCCTTGCGGATGTCGGCGGCCTCAGCCCAGCGTGCTGAACCGTAGGTCGTGACCAGCTTCGATTGCCGCGAGCGCCACACCGACATGGCGATGGCGATCAGCGCCGCCGTCAAACCGCTGGCGCCGGCTATCGCGCCGCCTTCGTTGAAGATGCGCGGGGCGTAGCCGTCGTAGAGGAACCACCACTCGAATAGCCGCCACGGGTGATAGACCGGCGTATCGAAGCAATCGAACCAGGGCGAGCCAAGGCGTAGCTGATAGCCCAGGGCGGCGGCGGTCCATTGTGTGGCTGCCCACACGCCGGCGAACACGATGCCGAACACGACGGCAATCTGCCCGAACAGCACGCCTTGACCTTTCATCCCGGCCTCCGCTTTCTCCCGCGCAACGCGCGGCACAAAGGCGTGCCGCACCCGCGAGGATCGGAGTCAGGTCAAGGTTCGGTCAAAGGCCGTTATGGCCGTGATTCAGGCCGAAAAAGCCAGATTTCTTGCAGGAGCGAAAGCCATAAGAACGCAGCGTGCACGAACACGTTGCGGCGTGATGAGGTCACGGCGAAAACTTTGTCGCTGCGAAGCGACTACAACAAGGCTACTTGGACTTCTGCTCAGGTCGATCACCGAAGAAACGGCGATTGGCGGCTTCAGCCGCACGGCGGCAAAGTTCATCGCCGACCTTCTCACGATCTTCCTTGCATTGCCGTTGAAGTTCCTTGATGCGCTCAGGATTGGCGACGAGCGCGTCCACGGTTTCCGAAGGTTGAGAGGGGCCACATGCCGTCAACGTGGCGGCCACCATCAGCAGCATCACTTTGTTCATGGTTACAGGTCTTTCATCGGATGGGTCGGGAGTCGTCGGAGGTATCGAGACCATCCGCCGAATCAATGTAAGACACTCGTTCAATGAACCGGGCCAGCATCTCAGAAGGCTCTGCGTTACGGCGCAGCAGATAGGTGGTGAGCTTCGGCGGCCGCCCCGCCAACGGCCGGGCTACGACACCCAATTCGCGGCTGGATGCGATGTGCGCCGTGCCTGCCAGGCCCAGTGCGAGCCCAGCGGAGACCAGGGCCATCATCAGATCGAACGTAGCGACATACTGCGCAATCAGTGGTTCTTGCTCGTGCTTGCGCAGGATGCGATCAACCTGCCGCGCATGGCCTTCGCATACCGCCGGGTCGCCCAGTACCAAGGGATAGCGCAGCGCCTCCCCCAGTGGAACGCGCCTGAATGCAAGCACAGGGTGGCGAGCCGGCACCGCCACCATCAATTCGTCCTCCCAGGCCGGGCAAGCCAGGATGCCATCGTCCATCTCATCGGCCATCGAAAAACCAGCGTCGTAGAGATCGCCGTGCAGGCCTTTGATCTGCTCGGCCAGTGGCACCTCGAACAGCCGTATCTCGATCTCTGGGTCTTCCTCGCGGCATTGAGCCAACAGGGCTGGCAGGCGCGATGGCGTAATGCCGTCGGACAAGGCAATGCGCAACTGGCCGTGAAAACCATTGGCAGCGGATTTAACGCTATCGCGAGCTTGCTCCAACGCAGCAAAGATACGTGGCACGTGCTCCAATAAAAGTTGGCCTGCGTGGCTCAGTTGTGTACTGCGGGTGGTGCGAACGAAAAGGCGAGCACCAAGTTCTTCTTCCAGCTCCTTGATGGTACGGGATAGCGGCGATTGGTCAATGTGCAGTCGTTCGGCAGCGCGGGCAAAATGGAGCTCCTCCGCGACTGCAAGAAAGCATCGTAGATGACGTAGTTCCATGTTCGTGGATCGCACTACAGTAGCGGCTTGCGTTCGCTGCGAACCCGAATGGCCTCCATCAGCCCCACAAGCCAGCAGGCAGGACATCCCCGCATGAAGTAGATGGCCAGGGGCAGTAGCACCAGTGCCGGCCAGAAATACGGTGTCAAAAAGATTGCACCCGCAATGGATGCTGCTGCCAAGACGCCACGAATCAGTTGCGCCGTCACGGAAGTGCTGCAGTACATGATGAGCCCCCATCGCCTGAAGCGGTCTGTTGAGAGAGACGCCGGTCACAGGGAAGAAGGCCGCCGTGGGGTCGTTCTTCCCTGTGGGTACTTAGAAGAGGCACAAAAGTGCCAAAACGGTTCGCGCTTAAACAAAAAAGTTCGCGGCTGCATGGGTAGGGGTGGATGGCCGTGAAGGGGGCCCGCCTGATGCGGCGGGACATCGGGTGGGCAAGGTCGTCGGGTCACCTGAAAACGACGTAGCTTGCATATCGGCGACCCGCCAGCCGCCGATGTCCATCGAAACGACGACAAGCGTCGTGGCCGAGAACGCGCCGAGGTTGCCCGCAGCAACCATCAGCGCGGCGATTTTCGACGTGTCGTTGAGACCCCGCGTGAAGCTGACGGCCGCAGCACTGGCCAGATGCAGCCGATCGATCCAGACGCTTGCATCGACTCGTGCGATTTGGCGCGTCATCGGAGCGCTGCAGACCGGATCGTCAACCGGCGTGATCGTGACGCACGGCTCGCTCTCAACGATCGTCTTTCCGTCGGTGGCGAGGACGGCGGATGACGGGCGCGCGCAGACCTGCGCAGCATCAGCGCGAACCTTCATGCGGCTCAGCAATGGTGTCAAGATGAACGCCATCGCCGGAGACACCAGCAGTGGAAGCAGCATTTCCCGAAATGCGGTCGCTGCGTGAACTTCGGACAGCGCTGCGCCGAAGCCCGCGCCGACCAGACCGCCGAGCAGCGCATGGGTTGTCGAAATCGGTAGCCCGAGTCCCGTCGCCAGGCCGACTGTCAGCGCGGCACCGACGCCCACGGAAGCCAGGAACGGCAGCGAACTCGTGACTTCCGCCGGGATGATGCCCTTGCCGCTGAAGGCGGCAAGCAGGCCATTGGCGAGAAATATCGACAGTATTCCGCCGGCAGCCGTAGCCAGTGTGGCGAGCGCGATGGCGGTGCGGTACCCGGCAACACCGGATCCCAGCAGCGTGGCCGCACCCTTGATGTTGTCGTTGGCTCCGTTGACTGCCGCCAGCAACGCCATCACCAAAATGATCGTTGTCAACATAGTCCGAATGCCCCCGCCGGCGCGGTGATTGGATGAAGTGGGCCGGCGCGGCGGCCCAGGAGGACTGGAAGCGGCGTTCGAATGCTTATGACTTGACGCCACAGACAATCGAATAGCCCAGTTTTTCCTGTCTGATGGCTTCGAGAGCGGCCTGTGCCATCGCCTTTGCGGCCGGCAAATCGACGTCGGGCAACGCAAGCTTTTTCAATCCGGTCATGATTTCGACGCCTAGCAGCTTCATGCGTATTTGGTGAACCATCTCTGCCAGGGCACCGTCATGGGCTTCCGTCCGGCTCACGCGAAAGCCCGCGCCCATCAGATAGTCGCTGTAGCTTTGCAGCGGCTGAGCGTCGGCAATGCAGGCGACCCATGCGAGCAGCCCCTCCAACTCCTTCGGCAGGTCTGTAGCCCGCGTCAAATCGCTCAGACCGACTGCGCCAGTGCAGCACAGAACTCTGGCGAATTCACGGGCGGCGGACGACTTATCCGGGAAGGTACAGAAAGCGCATTCGCAGACAACGGCGTCAAAAACTCCATCATCGACGGGTATTCGCTCGGCATCGGCCCGCTGGAAACGTACTCGTGGCGCGAGTCCTTTCGCGGCAGCAGCGGCCATGGCCTGCTCGACGTTGTGCGCGCTGTAGTCGATCCCGACAATCTCGCAGCCGAAGCGCTCGGCGAGAAAAATCGCGCTGGCGCCTTTGCCGCAGGCCACATCCAATACCTTCGATGTGCCATTGAGCCCCAGCAGAATCCCCAGCCGTTCCGTAAGTGCGAGACCGCCGGGATGAAAAGATTCGCCCAGCAGGACTCGCGCCAAGTCGCTCTCATACAGCTGCGCGCAGCACTGCTTGATGTTTTCGTGCCCGGCTGGGGCCGTGCCCCCCGGGTTCATGGGGTCTTCCGCGCCTTGGACGGCGCTGCTTGCATTGGAAAGCTGTTACCCTGCGTGAAATCGAACGTGACCGGCTGCGGCTCGTATTTGCGTCCCTCGGCGCGGGCGCGCCGGCGCTCCGGCTCCTGCGCTTCGAGTTGTTGCCTGGCTTGCTCGCGGTATCCAACGGAGTTGTAGGCGCAAAAAGGAACCTGCTTGCCGCCCGGCAGGAGGAACTCCTTGCAGCACTTCATGAGATTCTTTTGATTGAAGGTCCAAGGGTCCATGAAGTCTTGCAGCATGATCATGATCATGTGTTCCGCCAGGTCCCCAGCCGTCAGCCCTTCGGGAACACCGCAGGCTTCGCAGGAGAACTTGAGCTGGTTCGAGGACTTCTGTGAGCCCGCAACCGATGCCGAGGACCACAGCCCCTCCAGAGCCCCTTTGATCTGCAGATCCGGGTCGGGGATCGCGCGGTTGGTGATGTAGTCGAGATAGTCGTTCACGTTCACGATACGCGGCAGCGGTGTGACCTGATCGCCATCCACAAAAGCATAGGTCACGGCGTTGCAGGTCGGAAAACAGCAGGGCACCGGCACAAAATCGGTGGATCTAAACATTCCCGCCGTTTGCTCCTCGATCAATTTCACGATGTCCGGGATGGTCATCCGCTGCATGGGATCGTGGCGCGGATGGCGCCCGGCGTGGAAGGCCGGCTGGAAGTTGACGCCCCGGACGGCCGGATGCTTGATCGCGAACTCGACGATGTGGCCGATTTCGTGTTCGTTCACGCCACGCTCGATGGCCGGAACGAGCGTGACGGTCAGTCCCACAGACGCCAGCCGGTCGAGCGCCCGGATTTTCTCTTCCAGAATGTTCGGTTCGCCGCGCAAAACACGGTAGGTTTCCGATTCGAATCCGTCGAACTGGAAATAGAACGACGGCCGGACTTCGGCCAACTGCGCCAGAAAGCGGTCGTCCTTTGCGATCCTCTTCCCGTTTGTATTGATCATGACGTAGGGAATGCTACGCGAGTTCGCCGCCCGCACGAAATCGATAATCTGCGGGTGCACCGTCGGCTCTCCTCCGGAGAATTGCACGATCTCGGGATTACCCTCGGCTCGTACATAGTCATCGAGTATCTGCTCGACTTCTTCGAGCGTGAGGCTGAAGCCCGTGCGCGCCGAGGCAAAACACAACGGGCAATCCATATTGCACGCACTGTTGATTTCGATAATGCCTACACAAGTGTGTTGTTGATGGTCCGGACACAGGCCGCAGTCATGCGGACAACCGTGGCGCAGTTCCCCGTTGAAGGCGAGCGGGATGGTGCCCGGCTTGTTGTACCGGCTGAGAGAAACATACGCGTCGGCATCGCCGTAGACCAGCCCTTCGAATGGCCCGCACACTGGACAGCGCTTGCTCATGTAGACCTTGTTGTCGCGCAAGAGAATCTTGGCGTCGATCACCTTCCGGCACACGGGGCATATGCTGCGCGTCAATTCGTAGAAAACATAGCCGGCGTCTTTCTTGTTCTTCGCCGTCGCGGTGGTATTTTTCGATTCTGACATGGTGTCGTCTTTCACAAAAAACTCCTGTTTTAACTAACGAGTGACTTTGGAGAGCCACCGAATGGCATCTCCCGAAAAACCGGAGAGTGTCCGCGCCACGGTCATTTTGGCCACCAGTTGCTGGACAGCGCTTGAATAGCTTGGGTAGGCGTGTATGGGGCGGGCCAGGTCCGAGACATTCATCCCGTGTTCGATGGCGAGGATGAATTCCGTGACGATTTCGCCCGCCCGGCTGCCGACCACCGTCGCCCCGACAATCTTGCCGTTTTTTTTCGCAATGACTTTGATGAAACCGTCGCGCTCGTTCTCACAGATGGCGCGGTCCGCGCGACTCATTTCGGTGCGCTCAACCGTGACATCGTCCGCAAATCGTTGCCGCGCCTGCTCCTCCGTGAGCCCGATATGGGCGACTTCGGGATCGGTGAACGTCACCCAGGGCACGAGATCCGTCAGACCCTTGCTGCTTCCCGGAATGAGCGCGTTTCGCGCGGCAAGAAATGCCTGCCATGCCGCCAGATGCGAGAACTGATGCCGGCCGGCCACGTCCCCGGCCGCGTAGATGTGCTTGACGTTCGTCCGCAGTTCGTCATCGACAGGGATGCCCTGCTCGGAATAATTCACGCCCGCTTTTTCGAGACCGAGATCGTCCACGGCGGGCGCGCGGCCGGCGGCCACCAGCAGCAATTCCCCGCGATCTTCGCCCGCCTCGGTCGCGACGACGATCTGATCGCCATCGCGCCGCACGATTGTGGCGCGGCCGCGCACTATCTTCATGCCGTCGCGTTGAAGAACGGCCTCCATCACGTTGCGCACCTCTGGCTCGTCCTTGGGCAGCAAGCGCTCAGCGACAACGGTGACCTGCGCGCCCAGACGCTGATACGCCTGCGCTATCTCGATGCCTATAGGCCCGCCGCCAATGACAAGCATGGTGCGCGGCAAGCGCTCGTTGTCAAAAATATCCTCGTAGGTGGCGAACGGCACGTCTTCGATCCCGTCAATGGCCGGAACCTTTGGACGGGCGCCAGTTGCGACGAGGATTTTTTTCGCGCGCAGGCTCCGCTCTGCGACGGCGATGGTGCGGGGATCGACGAACCGTCCCGGCCCCAAAATAACGTCGATGCCTTTTTCCCGCAAAGCTTGTGGCGTATGCGACGGATAAATCGCCTGAATCGTCTGGCGCACATAGTCGCGCACGCGTTTCATATCGACGACGGGCGCGCTCGTGCCGATTCCGAACTGTTCCGCGCGGCGCACGTCATGCGCGATCTTCGCTGCCTTCAGCAGAGACTTGCTTGGGACGCATCCGGTCCATGTACAGTCTCCCCCGATGCGGCTTTTCTCGATCAGTGCGACTCTCGCGCCAAGCTGCACGGCAAAATTGGCAGCCTCCAGACCGCCTGCGCCGGCTCCAATGATGGCGAGATCATAGTCATCGTGCGACATGGAAAGCCTCCTCGGGGCGCAGCCGGTTGAGCAGCACAAGCGCCACGAGCGCCATCGCCAATGTGCCCAATATAAGACCGTCCACCGCAAGCCACCGGCCCAGCCCTGCGGCCAGTAGTGAACCCCCGATCGCCCCGATACCCAGCAACATGGAATAGATGCCCATGGCGGCCCCTTGTCCGGCCTGAGCGCCGACGATGCCTGTCAGCAAGGCCAATGCCGCCGGTGTAAATCCGCTTTCGACCATGATGCCGACGGCCGTTACCATGCCTATCGCCCATTGCAGGTAGGGGCTCCAGGCCCCAGAATGATTGAGCATCAGGAGTCCCGCACAAACGCAAAGCATGGCGACCAGAGCAATCCGCAGCACGCGTTGGAGCGGTACGCGCGGCAACACCACGCTCCACAGGCTGACGCCTGTACCGAACACCAGCGCATAGCCGAGGAGCAGCCACCCCATACGCTGCGGCTGCTCGGCAAAGATTCCGGCCAGAAACTGGCCGCTGTGCGGCTTGCTGGCCATCAGAAAGCTCAAAGTTGGTCCGAGCCACAAGCCGATAATCGCATTGACGCAGACCCAAACTGGCGCAAGCCGGCGTAGAGTATGATCGCTCAACGCCCGCCAGAAGCCCGCGATCGCCGCCTGTCCGTCATGCGCTCGACTCCCCGCTGTGCCGTAGTGCAGCAGGGCGCTGCATAGCAGGTAGGCCACGGCCAATACCGTGAAGGCATCTCTATGGGCAACACGCCATAACTCGCTTCCCAGCAGTCCCCCGAACGCCAGCCCCGCGAGCAACGACACCTCGAAATAGCTCATCACCCGCGCCCGCAGCGGCGGGTTTCGATCTGTCATATCCGTCAGGTGGGCAAGCATGGGCGGCGCGGTCGCCGCGGCGCTGAGTCCTTCGGCGGCGCGGCTCAAAAAGAAAATGCCGGTCGATCCTCCCATGCCAAACATCTGCATGGCGGCGGCGCCAATCACGGCTCCGCCCGTCATCAGCGCGCGCGGCGACAATGCGTCCGACAGCAGACCCATCGGCAGGGCGCCCGCCACCTCGGCGACGAACGAGATCGTGCCGAGCGTGCCGACGAGCGTGGTGTTCACGGGGGCTCCGTTCTTTGCCATATCGGCAAGAAATAGTCCCGTCAGGACCGAGCTGGCGCCGCCGGCTATCCGCATCAGCGCATTCCCGAGCAGCAAAATGGTCAAGCGCGCGCCATACGGATGGGCCGCTGTCGCCGCCTTGGCCGACGTGTCTTTAGAACCCGGTTCTTCCATCTGCATGTCCACCGCCTTCAGGCGCTTGAGGCAGCTAGCTCACCAGCCAGCTTTCCATCGAGATCAAGTGAGAGTTCCGAAAGAATCTCAAGTGACTCGTCTGCGAGCACTTCGCTACCGGCAAAGCCAAATAGGACACGGTCACGTTCCTCCAGCAACCCGCGAATCTCGCCAGCGTAGAGGCGAATGACGGACTGCACCACGGCATCGACATGCGGATGACCGGTGTTTAATGAGATCCGACCGAGCAAGGCGGCCGTGGACGAGGCGGACAGCATCGAGTCGCCGGTGACCCAACTGTTCACCGTGAACAAGCTGGTGGGCAGGCCCTTGGCGTCGAACCCGATGGCAAGGAGATGCCGGGTGTCGCCCTTCTTGATCGGCGCTCCCTCCAGACGCGAAAAATGCACCTCCGATTCGCTGTGGGCACTCAGGAAACGTGACCAACGCTTGCGCCTGGCAAACAAATGGATGTGGCCATGCTCGGCGGAACTTGAACGATCCTGCGGCGAGTGCGAGTGATAGAACCATTGGAATCCGCCGCTGGGGTCGATCGCGTCGTCCTCTGGGTAGTGCGCCCATTGCGTCGGGTGTTCCCCTGCGAGCAAGCTGCCAAAAAGATGCTCGCCGCGCTCGGCGAGGCTTGCATAGGTCCCCAGCAACTGCAGGCCAGCGGCGCGAACAGCACCGCTGGCGGCAGGCATGGCGGATCTTGTCCGAGCCACTCAGGTCAGTTCTTGGCGCCGCACTTGGGAGTGCACTTCGGGGCGCATTTCACGCCACACTTGGCGGCACATTTTTTCGCCCCGCACTTGGCGGCGTGCTTCTTCGCCCCATGCTTGGCGGCGGTTTTTTTCGTTCCGCACTTGGCACCGCACTTGCCAGCACATTTCGCCGCGCACTGGGCCATGCCCGCCTTGGGTTGGCACTTCGCAGTGTCGCTCGTCCCCTGCGCGGCAGCGGGCAGCGCAAGGGTAGCCGCCGTCAACGCGGCCAGGGTCAGGGATGCAAGTTTCGAAGATGTTTTCACGGGTGTTCCTCTGTGGTGGGTGAATCGAGATCGCAAAAGGCTGCCTCGCCCTACTAAGAGGTGACCGAGAGGGCCGTTGGGTTCGCGTGGCGCGAAATATTTTTCTCGGCACCCGCGAACCGTTTTGACCGTATTCCAGCTCTTATGACAAGGCGGCCCACCCGGTAGCCGAGTTCCCCCCTTACAGGACATTGCACCCATGAAGCTGCGCACGACCATCTCATTTCTCGCGCTCTCCGCGCTGGCAGGTATCGCCAACGCAGGAGAAATCAAACCGTTCAGCCAGGTCGAGTTCGACCGCCTGACACATGCTGGCCAACCCGTAGTGGTGGATGTCAGCGCGACGTGGTGCCCCACGTGCAAGGCGCAAAGGCCCATCCTGGAAAAGCTGATGAAGCAGCCCACCTACAAGGACGTGACCTTGCTGACCGTGGATTTCGACAGCGAAAAGAACACCGTTCGGGCGTTCAAGGTGAGCATGCAAAGCACGCTGGTGGGCTTCAAGGGCACCAAGGAAGTGGCCCGCTCGGTGGGTGACACGACCGAGGCCGGCATCGACGGCCTGATTCAGAAAACCGTGCGCTGATGACACTCGGCCTCGGTTCCTACGGCTTCGGCCTGCTCGCGGGGGTTCTTTCGACGCTTTCCCCCTGTGTTCTGCCCATCGTGCCGATCTTGATAGGTTCGGCAGTAAACGCCCATCGGCACGCGCCGCTGGCCCTGGCGGCGGGCCTTGCGCTGTCCTATGCCATCGTCGGCACGGCCCTGGCCTGGGCAGGCGCCTCGCTTGGCATCGACACCTCAATCTTCCGTGGCCTGGGCGCGGCCGTCCTGGGAGTGCTGGGTGTGGTGCTCATGTCCAGCGTCCTCCAGCAGCGCTTCGCGTCGCTGACATCGGGCATCGGCAACGCCGGAAACAACCTGCTCGCGCGCGTTCAACTGGATGGGCTAATGGGGCAGTTCGTAATCGGCTTGGTGCTCGGCGTGGTCTGGAGTCCCTGCGTGGGGCCGACGCTCGGGGCCACCATCGTCCTGGCCAGCCAGGGCACGAACCTGGCGCAGTCCTCCCTGATGATGGCGGTGTTCGGCGTCGGCGCAGCGCTGCCGCTGGTGGCCCTTGCCTATGTATCGCGCAGCGCCATGGGCCGCACCCGATCCAAGCTCATGCACGCAGGCAAGACCGGAAAAATCCTGTTGGGCGCGATCATGGTGGCCTTGGCCGTCCTGATCCTGACGGGCACCGACAAGCCGATGGAAGCATGGCTGGTCGAGCATTCGCCGGCTTGGCTCACGCAACTGACGACGAGATTCTGAGCCATGCTCGGCCCGAAGTTCACCGTCATTTCGACCGGGTAACGCCATGACAGGTATTTTGGACAGCATCGCGCGCAAGTGTGGGGCGGGACTGAGCCGCTACCTCAGTCAGCCTCATTACGTGCAGGCTGTGTGGACGAGATCCTTTATGTCCGGCACCGCAGCCTGTTCGCCCCGCGCGACTTCGGTGTTTCACCCTGCTTCGCCATCATCAAACCCAACCTGGAAGCAGGATTTCTTTCTACGAGGACCAACCCATGAACGCCAAACTGACACTCCCCCTGGTTTCCGAAGACACCGCCGACGAAAAGGCGCTTGAAATGCTGAGCAACACGCGCAAGAAGATGGGACGTATTCCCAACATGTACGGGGAAATGGCCAACGTCCCCGGCGCGCTCTCGACCTATCTGCATGGGTACGACTGGTTCCGCAAGGAATCCGGCTTCACGCCGGCCGAGCAGGAGGTCGTATTCCTGATCATCAGCCGGGAAAATGCCTGCCACTACTGCGTGGCCGCTCACAGCATGATCGCCGAGAAGGTATCCAAGGTGCCGCCGCAGACGATCCAGGCGATTCGTGAGGGCGGGACGATTGATGATCCGAAGCTGCGCGCCCTAGCCGAGTTCGTCAAAGAGATGGTGCAAACGCGGGGCAACCCGTCCCAAGGAAGTTTGCAGACCTTCACCAGCGCAGGCTACAGTCAGCAGCAAGCCCTACAGGTCGTGCTCGCCATCGCCGTCAAGACGATCTCTAACTACACCAATCACCTGTTCGATACGCCGGTGGACGCGGCTTTCGCGTCCTATGTCTTGCCGTCGGAGACGAAGTGAGCACACGGACCGGAACGAGCACGGCAAGCGGAACGGGCTCGGGTACATCGCAATTGCCCCGATCGAGCGGCCAAGCGGCCCTGGCCTGCTTCGCTTGTATCGACCCGGGGCCGGCGTTCCCGCCAGGTCGGGCAATTTCGCTGCTGATGCGGACGTGCTCATTTCATTGAGAGATTGTTATGCACATCAAGGCACTGACATTTGACACTGGGGGCACGATCCTCGATTGGCACTCGGGTCTATTTGGCGCCATCGAGCGTGTCGGCCAGCGGCGCGGCCTCTCGGTCGACTGGCATGAAGTCGTGAACGACTGGCGGCGTCGCGCCATGAAAGCGATCGTCGGGCAGCTACAGCCTGAATTCAACATGGACGATGTACACCGTCGAACCCTGGACGAGTCTCTTACGCACTTCGGGCTGAAGGAATTCACCGCCGATGACCGGCATGAGGTGTGGAGTGCCTGGCACGCTCTGGATACCTGGCCGGACTTCCCGGGCGCGCTGGCCGAGCTGAGGCGGGAACTGCCTGTGGTCTCTTTCACCATGTTGCCCACGTCGCTGGTCGTTGACGTGTCGCGCAAGAATGGGTTGAACTGGGATGCCGTCATCTCTTGCGAGATGATCGGCGCGTACAAGCCCCATGCGCAGGCCTATGCCACCGCCGCGAAGTGGCTGGATCTGCAGCCGTCGCAAATTATGATGGTGGCTTGCCACAACTTCGACCTCAACGCCGCGCACAAAGCCGGATTCCGCACCGCATTCGTGTACCGGCCCGAAGAATGGGGGCCGTCCGGTCCACCCGACCCCCACCCAAACATGGCTTACAACCTCGTCGAAAACGACTTCGATGGTCTCGCCCGCAGCATCCTTGAAAGGAAAGCAAGATGAATGCGGCTCTTGCTTCCTATACCGTGCCGGCGGAGCTGAAATAGGTGTTGCCGGGGGATGCTGCGCGTAGAAAGCATGAGATTGTTTCGTATCCGGCGGTCGTCGCCCCCGCCGGGGTTCTTTGGCGAACTGCTGACGGCACTCTACATGGGAGCGATCGCGTGGATCGCTGCCGCCACGCAGGTTCACTACATCCTTTTCCCCGAACTGGGCGCCCTGGCCCATGACGTGATCAAGCGGCCACACGGCACCTGGGCCAACGCGCCGGGGATGCTCGTTTTCACGCCGCTGCTCACCGGGCTCGCAGGAACAATCCTCGTCCGAAGCATGGGCAGCGGAATCGTGCCAATTCTGCTGGCGACTGTTGCCGCCATCCTCATCATCCGCGTCTTGCGGTCGCTGATCGCCCCGGCCATCTCGGCGGGCGTCCTGCCGATCTCGCTCAACATCACGAGCTGGTACTACCCGGCATCGTTGCTGGTCGGGCTGGTATTGCTCGCCGCAATCTCCCTCATCTGGCGCCGCATCGTTGCGCCGCCGCCAGTGCCAACCCCTGCCGATGTGGCCGACGACATGACCGAAGAAGCGCCCCGCAGCTATGCTTGGTTTCCTGCCTTTGTGGTCTTCTTGGTCGGTACGGCCGTGCTGGCCGAAGTCACCGGGTGGCGGCTGATCCTGTTCCCGCCGCTGATCGTGATCGGCTTTGAAATGTTTGCCCATTCGGATGTTTGCCCTTGGGCCAGGAAGCCGCTCTTGCTGCCGATTGCAATCACCCTGAGCGCACTGGCCGGCGTTGCATTGGTCACGACCTTTGGGGACGCGCCGCTGGCAGTGATCGCCAGCACGGCATGCGGCACCCTGATCTTGCGGGTATTCGATCTGCATGTGCCGCCGGCGCTTGCCGTGGGCCTGCTGCCGTTCGTCATCCCGGCCGTCGATTACAAGTTCGCTGCCTCCGTGGGCATTGGCACCTTGTCACTGACCCTGCTGTTCCTGATGTGGAGCAAGCTACGAAAATAAGTCTCTCACCATCCTGAAGGCTAGGCGCACCGCTCCAGGGCGTGGACATCGTAGAGGCCATGGCCGCCTTCGGTATGGCCCGCTGGCACGGGCAAGACGCGCAGCACATCGTCGCGCACCACGCTTACGCCCGCGTCCTGCGCCATCTTGGATACCGCGTAGATGCTTTCGGTGAATCTCCTTCCTTGCTTCTGCTATCCCGCGCAGCAGGACAGTTGCTTCACGTCCTTGCTGAAGGTCTGCGCGGCGAGCTTCAAGCCCTCGACCATCGTTAGGTAGGGAAACAACTGGTCGGCCAGCTCCTGCGCCGTCATCTGGGCACGGATCGCCAGCGCCGCGGTCTGGATCAGCTCGCCGGCCTCCGGCGCGACCGCCTGCACGCCAATCAGCCGACGGCTGCCTTCCTCGATCACCAGCTTGATGAAGCCGCGCGTGTCGAAGTTGACGAGCGCACGCGGCACGTTGTCCAGCGTGAGCAGGCGACTGTCGGTCGCTATGCCGGCGTGGCGCGCTTCCTGCTCGCTCAAGCCTACGGTGGCGACCTGCGGGTCGGTGAACACCACCGCCGGCATGGTGGCGAGGTCCAGCGCCGCGTCACCGCCGGTCATGTTGATGGCAGCACGCGTACCGGCCGCCGCCGCGACATAGACGAATTGCGGCTGGTCGGTGCAGTCCCCGGCGGCGTAGATGTCCGGGGCGCTGGTGCGCATGCCCTGATCGATGACGATGGTTCCTTGCGCATTGACGGTGACGCCAGCAGCATCGAGATCGAGGCTGCGCGTGTTCGGCGTGCGGCCGATGGCGACCAACAGCCGGGCAGCGTGCAATTCGCCAGCTGAAGTTGTCAGCACGAATTCACCGTTTGCATGCTCGATTTGGCTGGCCTGGGTGTGCTCCAATACCTCGATGCCTTCGGCGCGGAACGCGACCGTGACGGCTTCGCCAATGGCCGGGTCTTCGCGCAAGAGCAGCGTGCTGCGCGCCAGGATCGTGACCTTGGAACCGAGCCGCGCGAAGGCTTGCGCCAGTTCCACAGCCACCACCGATGAGCCGATCACGGCTAGGCGCTCCGGGATGGTGTCGCTCACCAGCGCTTCGGTCGAAGTCCAGTAGGGCGTGTCCTTGAGGCCAGGGATCGGCGGCACGGCGGAGCTTGCGCCGGTAGCGACCAGGCAGCGGTCGAAGCGCACGATGCGCTCGCCGCCATCGTGCAGCCGTACTGTGAGGCTATGGCCGTCGTTGAAGCGCGCTTCGCCGTGTAGCACGGTGATTGCGGGGTTGCCGTCGAGGATGCCTTCATACTTGGCGTGACGCAGCTCATCGACACGCGCCTGCTGCTGAGCGAGCAGCTTGCCGCGCAGAATGGCCGGTGGTACGGGCGGCAGGCCGGTATCGAACGGGCTTTCACGGCGCAGGTGGGCGATATGGGCGGCGCGGATCATGATCTTCGAGGGTACGCAGCCTATGTTAAGGCAGGTACCGCCGATGGTGCCGCGCTCGATCAGGGTTACATGCGCCCCTTGTTCGACCGCCTTCAGCGCCGCCGCCATTGCTGCCCCGCCGCTGCCGATGACGGCTATATGCAGCCTGCTACTTTCGCGACCGGCCTTGCTTCCGCCGTCTCTCCACTCGCGCACGCGGTCGAGCAGCTCGCCACTCACGGGCGCGGCCGGCGCGTCGGCCAGCGCCGCGCGATAGCCGAGTCCGGCAACGGCGGCGATCAGAGCGTCGGGCGAGGTGTCGGAATCGAGCGCCAGTTGGGCACTGCCTTGGGCATAGGACACGTCGGCCGACTGCACGCCGGGTACGCTTTCCAGCGCCGCCTTGACATGGACGGCGCACGAGTCGCAGGTCATGCCGGTGATTGTCAACTGTGTCATGAGGTCCTTCCTCTTCAATTGGTGGTGGCCGGCAAGGTCGCAGCCAGACCGTACCGGCTCAGCGCTTGACGCTGGACGGATAGCCGGCGTCTTCGGTGGCCTTGGTCAGTTTCTGCACGCTGGTCTTGGCGTCGTCGAAGGTAACGACCGCTTGGCGTTTCTCGAAGGTCACGTCAACCTGGCCGACGCCCTCGACCTTGGAGAGCGCTTTCTTGACCGTGATTGGGCAGGCCGCGCAGGTCATGCCAGGTACGGACAGTGTGACGGTTTGCGTAGCCGCCCAGGCCGGTGCGACGATGACAGCGAGAGCGAGCGAGGCAAGCAGCTTGTTCATGATGGACTCCTGATCAGTAGAAGAATGGCAGCACATAGGGGAACCCGAGCGCGACCACGACCAGCGCGGCCACGATCCAGAAAATCAGCTTGTAGGCGGTGCGAACCTGCGGAATCGTGCACACCTCGCCCGGCTTGCAGGCTTGGACCGACCGGAAGATGCGCCGCCAGGCGAAGAACAGGGCGACCAGCGCAGCGCCGATGAAGAGCGGCCGGTACGGTTCCAGCACCGTGAGGTTGCTGATCCAGGCCCCGGAAAAACCCAACCCGACCAGAACCAGCGGCCCCAGGCAGCAGGTCGAGGCGAGGATAGCGGCCAAGCCGCCGGCGGCGAGCGCGCCGCGGCCGTTTTGCGCTTCCGACATCAGGTTCTCCTTTCTGGATTTCGCTTGATGCTGTAACGTTACTTCCGTAGTCAAGTACGGAGTCAAGCGAAATGGAAACCGATTTGGAAAACCTGACCATTGGCGCTTTTGCGAAGGTGGCCGAGGTCAATGTCGAGACGATCCGCTTCTATCAACGCAAGGGCTTGCTGCTGGAGCCGGCCCGGCCCTATGGCAGCATTCGCCGCTACGGCAGGGCCGACGTAGCGCGGATGAAGTTCGTGAAGTCGGCCCAGCAGCTGGGCTTTAGCCTGGATGAGATCGGCGATCTGCTGAAGCTGGAAGACGGCATCCATTGCACCGAGGCGGCCGAACTCGCCGCGCTGCGGCTGGCAGACGTGCGCACTCGTCTGACCGACCTCATGCGGATCGAGACGGCGCTGTCAAAACTGGTAGACGAATGTTGCGCGCATCACGGTCAGGTATCCTGTCCGCTGATTGACGTGCTGCATGGTGGCTGAGCATTCTGAGAAAAATGCGTCTCTCATCGTTCTGAATGCCAGCGAAGTCGAGGGAGTGCGGTCATTTCTGGATAGCCTCTTGCGTCAAACCTCCCAACGCCTTGGACAGGTTCTCCACGATGGGGCCACAGTTGTCGGCGCCGTGGCGTGACGCGAGATACTTCGGGTCGTTGTAGGTGAGCCAGACGCTCCCGGTCACGTCTTGCCAAGCCAGTGCCTTGAGCGGCAAGTCGATGCCGGCGGACTGCGCGCACTCCATCAGGGGCGTGCCGCCCTGAGGATTACCGAACACTAGAAGCTCGGTCGGTCGCAAGTTCTTGCCGATCTTCCTGGCGCCCTCCGCGTGATCGAGGCGAAGGAAGATGTTGAGGCCCCGAGACTTGGCGGCTGTCTCGAAGCGGTCGATCGTTTCCTTGACGCTGTACGGACTCTGCACGGTAATCAGCCCTTCGGCGGCTCCGGCCGCCGAGGCGAAGCAACAGGCCATCAAGAAGATGGGGGTGATGCGCAGTGCAAGCATTTTCACTTCCTTTCAATTTGAAGTCGTGCGAAGCCCGAAGTAGCCGCGAATCCAATGGTCAAGGGAAAGCCGGCCTGGCCCGATGGCGATCAATGCAATCGCCATAGTCGCCCAAGGCAGATGAAAGTTCGCCCACCCCTCCGGCACGATGAGCTGGATCACTGCCGTCATGCCCAGCAGGCCCAGGGCACTGAAGCGCGTGGCAAGACCAAGAATCAACAGGATCGGAAAGATGATCTCGCCCGAGCCGCTGGCGAACGCGAGCACATCCGGGAAGGGCAGGTCATAGACCTGCCCGAGGATGTGCAGCTTGAACTCCTCCTGGAACAGAAAGCTCGCGGCCGGGGACAGCGACAGAAAGCCGTCCCATTTGGTGAGGCCGGACTTGAAGAAGGGCAACGCCAAGGCCACCCGGAGAAAGAGCGGCGCGGCCATGCCGGCGGCCTTTGCCATCCAATGGAGCACGCAGTTCACCATGCCCGCTGCACCAGACCAACTTTTGACCACTTGCGTGTTACTCATATTTGTTCTCCTCGGCTTCCAGCTCGAAGCCGACAAAGGCACCCATCTGGATCAACTCCCGCAGGTTCTCCGACAGGTCGAAATCGCCGTCAGCGGCGAGGGTTATTTCCAAGGCCTCAGATAACGTCAGCCCCTGGCCGAGCGCGGCCACGAAGTCATGGCTCGCGGGCAGCACGCGGCGAACGTCCACCTCGGCGTTGGGACGCAGCACCATCGTGTCCTGCGCTTCGGAAAGATCCACCGGTGCCGGCGTGCCATCAGCGGCGTTCATTCGCCAGACCGTGAAGGCTGGGAATGGCGAGCGCATCAGGCGAACGGATGGGTGGAGCCTGAACCTTAGTCCCGGCGTCTGGTCCGGTGGTACAGCCGCGAGCACGCTGAGCGTCAAGGGAGCCGCCTCGCGCTCGTGGTAAGCCTCGGTCGCGGCGCGCTCGATGCGGGCCACGTCGGCTAGATAGGGCAAGGATTCGGCGGGCGGGAAAGACGCGATGAAGTCCGGGAACTCGGCGCCGTAGTGCAGCAGCACCGGCGAGTCGGGCAGCGTGGTGGCCGCGAAGACGCGGGCCATCGCGGCAAAGAATTCGTCTCCGACCAGCCTGACGACGCGGGGAAAGCCCGCGCGCAGCGCCTCGGTCAGCCCGACGAAGACGTTGTTCCGGTAGACGGCAAACCGCCGGGCGCTGGTCTCGCCATCGGGGCCGACGAGGCCCGCAGGTACTCCACGATCGGGGTCGAGCAGCGCCGAGGCAAACTCCTCCAGACGTTCAGCCAAGCGTGCCATAGCGCCGTTTCTCCGCGTTCGACATATCCATCAGCACTTCGGCCATCATCGCCTCTGCTTGCAGCTCGGCCCATGCGGGCACGTTGGAGTCCCATTCAATCAACGTGGGGACTGGCCCGATGCGCTGGATGACCTGCCGAAAGAGGTTCCAGACCCGTTCATCCACGTGCTGGTCGTGCGAGTCGATCAGCAAGGGGCGCCCCTTCTCGTCCTCTTGGCGGGAGTGGCCGGCCAGGTGAATCTGCTGCACGTGGCCAAGGGGGAAGTCTCGAATGTAGGCGTGTGCGTCCCACTGCTGGTTCGTGCTCGCCACGTAGACGTTGTTCACGTCCAGCAGCAGGCCGCATCCGGTTCTTTGAGCGATCGCCCGAATGAAATCCGTCTCGCGCCAGGTGCTCTCCTGGAACCAGAGGTAGGTGGATGGGTTCTCCAGCAGCATTTGCCGGCCCAGGACGGTTTGCACCTGGTCGATGTGCTGGCAGATGTGGTTCAGCGTTTCGCCGGTGTAGGGCACCGGCAGCAGGTCATCGAGGTAGCCGGTGCCGTGCGAAGACCAAGCAAGGTGTTCGGAAAACAGGGCGGGTTCGTACCGCTCGTTCAGCGCCTTGAGGCGCTGCAAATGCGCTGGGTCGAGCGGCCCGTCGGCACCGATGGACAGGCCCACGCCGTGCAGCGACAGGGGGTAGTGTTCACGGATAGCCGTCAGGTAGCGATGCGGCGGTCCGCCGGCTCCCATGTAGTTTTCCGCATGGATTTCAAAGAAACCCATATCCGGCCGCGTCTCGATGATGGCGCGGTAGTGGTCGGCCTTGAGGCCGACGCCCGCACGCGCAGGGATTCCCCGCCCAGCGGCGTGCGCAGTTGGGTGAATGCCCATGGTGATCCTCATGCTTTAGCGTAGGGGCGGGCGAGGCGAAATGCCACCGCCCACCTATTCGGAAGCCGGTATCAGCTTTTGGCCGTGAGGCTACCTTTGCCGGCAGGCGTCG
The DNA here is from genome assembly GCF_000681415.1 of Pandoraea sp. E26. NCBI lineage: Bacteria > Pseudomonadati > Pseudomonadota > Betaproteobacteria > Burkholderiales > Burkholderiaceae > Pandoraea > Pandoraea sp. E26. The sequence continues at coordinate 64,802 of NZ_AYXJ01000027.1, read as the reverse complement.
AGATCGACGTGCAGGTACCCTTGGCAACGAGCTTCCAGGCGTTGCCCTGGTAGTCGGTCATGCTGGTGCCTGCACAGGTCGTTCCGGCACCGGCGAAGCAGTCGTTCTGTCCCTTGAGCGCAACGCCGTAGCACTTCTCGAAATGGCCCGTCTTCATTTTTTCCATGTTCTTGGCCTGGGCTTCCTTCTGCATCTTTTCCATGTCGGCTTTGCTCATGCCCATGTTTTGGGCAAAGCTGGGGGTGGCTACAGCGCCGAGCGCGGCAACGAAAGCCGTGGCGACGGCGGCGGACAACATACGGTTGGACATGTCACTTCTCCTGAAGGAAAGAAGCAGCCGGTGAGCTGCGGGAACAGGCCAGCAGTTGCAAGCCTCAGCGACTAAGAGGAGGCGGCCGGGCAAAACGGTTCGGGGGAGCAGAAAAAAACCCTCATCCGCCAGCCGAAACCTGACGTATGAGGGTTGTCCGCGAGAGGAGCGTGCACCCCTGCGGTCGCAAGGGAGTGCGGCTCGTCTGGCTATTTCAACGCAGCGCGGTGTCCCGAAGACGGCTCCGTACCGAGCATGTATTCACGCACCAGCTCACGGGCACGATGCAGTCGGCTCTTGACCGCGCCGGGCTTCTCGCCCAACTGCTGCGCGATCTCGGCGATGGTCAGTTCCTTGAAGTCACGCAGAAGCACGACTTCGAGGTAGTGCGCTGGCAATGATTCCAGGGCGTGAGCGAGGTCAATTCTCAGATCGTCGGTCGGTCGGTGCAACAGCAACTCCTCGGCCAGATCGTCGGGCAGCGGCTCATGCTTGAACATCGCTCGCGCGAGCTTTCGACACTCGCGCTTGATCACGGTGAATAGCCAGGAAGAGAAGGCGGCTGCCGCCTTGAGACCCTTGACCTTGCGCGAGATGATCAGCAACGACTCCTGGATCGCATCATCGACGTCGCTGGCGTGGCAGTGTTTGTACGCATAGCGGCGTGCGTCGGCTTGACAGACCGCGAGAAGGCAGGTGATGGCGGCCGCATCGCCCGTCTGTGCGGCCATGATCAGGTTGTCGCGGTCACTTACGTGGGCGCTCATGATTGATCTCCCGTGTCTGATTCAAAGCATACCCAGCAAGAAAGCTGAATGGGTAGATGGATCAGCGCACTCCCGGCTGTCCTATCAGCATTTCGCTCCCATTCTTGGGCTCGCGCTTTCTGTTTCTCATCTTCTGATACACGCCAGTGGCAATCAGGGCCGGCGCCGCCACAACGCATGTCGGGCATACAAAGCCCGCGAGAATGGCCGCCACCGTGGCATAGCCGCCGAGTCCCAGGCCCAGCCCGAGATAAAGCGTGCTGTTGTCCGGGCTCTCGCTTTCAGCGGTGGTTTCGATTTCTTTCGTCATGTTGATACTCCAAGGCGGTTTTCATTCATTGCGGCAGATGGAACTACGAAGACCTGGCGGATGAATTAGCGCACGCTGGCTGAGAGTCGGCCATAGGTGTAGCCCAGAACGGCGCCCCAAATGAGGTGCATCATCAGAGTCATTACCGGAGCCATCATACCGAGCTTCAAGCCGAACAGGCCCGCGCCGGCCATCGGCATCGGCAGGAGCATCATCATTAGCCAGGCCAATGCGGAGAAGGACATCCCCTTGAGCAGCGCGTTCCCGCCCGGTAGCCGGTCATACAGCAGCCTGAACAGGATGCCCCACAGGACGGTGCCGATCATGAAGTGCGCTAGCCATCCGACCATGGGGGAATCCGGCATCCCCATCTTCATGTGCGCCATGCTGCTGAGCATGTCCACCGGGTTCAACTCCGGCATCACGCCCATAGCGGCCTTCATCAACATCAGCAGCGACAACACCACGGTGGCGATGAAGCCGGCCGCCATCGAGCGGACGTAACATTTCATGATCTCTAGCTCCTTTGGTTGGGGATCGTTGACCCGGACTCGGGTGGAGGCACCCACGGCTCCCACTTGCCCTATAGAGGCGCTGAACGGCTAAAACGGTTCGGTCGATCCACTAAATTGCTGGGCCGAGCTGTCTCCCCCAACTCCAGGACACCCCGCCACCATGTACCGTCGCGGCAAGCTGCCGCCCCAACTGCTGCTCGATCACCGGCTTCCACGGCACCAGGCTGAACCCCCTGCCGTCATCCAGCATCGCGTAGCGCCCACTGGCAAGAATCACGCTGCGCCGGTAGATGCCGGCCACGCGCTGGCCGTCGGACACGGGCCGATGCTCCAGGCCGGTTTCGGCGACGATGGCCTTGGCAGCGTGTGCCAGTTCCCGGTTGCGCAATGTGCCCAGCAGGTTGCGCGCCAGGATCACGCGCTGGCCGCGCCGCTCGGCCAGTCCCTGTTCGGCCAGGAAGTCGGCGCGCTGCTGCATCGCCTGCTTGGCCTTTGCGCCAAAGCCCAGGTCGCCCAGGCCCGGGCCGCCGCAGATCAGTTGCTGATCGAGCCAGGTGGCCCCTATCACGCGGGCCTGCCGCTCGATGGGCAAGTGCGACTTCAGTTCCACAGCCACGCCGCCCAGGCGCTGCGCGTCATACTGGCGGCCACGCTCGGGCAGGTCGTCCGGCACCTTCCATAGACCTTCGGCGACACGCTCCACGATGCCGGCCCGGCGCAGGGCTTCCAGCCGGCGGACATGGGCAGCTACGACTTCCTGCGGATCGCGGCCGGGCACGGCCTGACCCTGCGCAATCGCGAGGTGATGGTCGGTACGGTACAAGCCATCGCTCACCAGCGCGGTGATGGTCTTGTCGGCCGCGCGCACGTCGGCTGAACCCTTCACTTTCACCACGGCGCCGGCCGGATAGTTCGCCAGCTCGTCGCCGGCTTTGAGCGCGACGTAATGGGCCTTGCCGTCCACCCCGTCGATGACCAGATAGCCCCGGTCGCGCAGCTCGTCGGCCAGCCCCTTCGCGGCCACGCGGCCGAGGATGGTTCGACCATCGTCGCCCGGCTCGAACACCGCCAACTCGCGCGGCTCACCGCGCATGGCTCGCTGCATGGTGCGGATGATGTCGCCACGCTCACCCAGTGCGCGCAGCGTCTTTTCTGCATCGGCATGGACGGCCCAGGTTCCGGGTTGCGTCTCGTCGGCCAGGCCCAGGCGCTGCAAGCGTTGCAGACGGTCGATCAGCAGCAGGCGCTGGCGTTGCAGCCGCGGTTCGTTGAAGCGTTCGATCTGCACTCGGCCGTCCTCGCCAACCTCGCGGTGCAGGGTGCGATCCAGGTTCGTCCACCGTTCCTGCCCCACCTCGCGCTGCAAGGTTTGCTGGATCTCCAACTCGGTGCGCGGCCCCAGCCATTCGGTCGCCAGCTCGGCAGCGCGATGGCGGAAGCCGTTGGCGATGTAGTCGCCCGCGATGATGAGGTCTTTGCCGGTGTCGTCGCGTCCGCGCAAGACGATGTGCGTGTGCGGGTTGTCGGTGTTCCAGTGGTTGACGGCCACCCAATCGAGGCCCGTGCCCAGGTCGGCCTCCACGTGGCCCATGAGGTGCCGTGTGTAGGTGCGCAGGTCTTCCAGCTCCGCGCCATCCTCGGGTGAGAGGATGATGCGGAAATGGTGCCGGTCATCGGCGCAGCGTTCCTTGAAGGCGTCGAGGTCGGCTTCATCCGTCTGCGGCCCGTAGGTTTGACCAGGCTCGCCATCGCGGCCCACGCCATCGCGCTCGATGTAGCGCACGTGCTTGGCGAGCGACTGCGGGCTGGCCCGCTGCTGATTGACCAGCAGCGTCTTGATGGTCACGCGTCGCGATAGGGGCGTCAGCTTCGCCCCGGCGAAGCGCACCGTCGTGTGTCCGCGCCCCAGGCGCGAGCTGGGCCGCTGGCCAGTGCCACGCGCTGACGCCGGGCGACGCATCGAAGACTTGCCGCTGCTGGCCTTGCCTGCCTGCTTGAGCACCTTGGAGACGAAGCCCTGGCCCTGGTTCTTCGGGGCGCTGGGGCGAATGCGGAAATCGTCGTCGCGGCGGTCGGTCATGGCTGTGCTCCCTGCAAGCTCTGGCGTGTCCGGTCGTGCGAAGCACGCGGACATGCCTGCATTGGCGCGGGCCTCGCGCCACAAGCGGCACGGCGGCGAAGCCGCATCGTGCCGCGCCCCCCCCACGTGCAACCTGGCTTTGCGGGCCGGCAGGTGCCGCACCCTTTTGTCTTGCCTTCCGCCTTTGCCCCTCGCTCTCGCTCCGGGCCTCGGCGGCCCGGCGGCGCCGCTGCACCAGCAGCTAGCCCGCCGGCGAACGCGCCGATGGCCGCAGGCCAGGCACGTTCGAGGCAAGACGCCTGCACACTGGACGGCTGCGCAGGATGTTGCGCGAGGCGCGGCGCGAATGCGCCCGCGCTGCACGCGTAACGACACGGCAGCAGCAGCGAGAACGACATGCCCGATGGCACGCCAAAGCGCAGCGAATCGGCGGCCATCATGGGCGTGTCTCCAGCCAAACAGGATGCGCAACGCCGATCACGGCGGACGCGCTGACCGGCCCGAAGTACCGGCTGTCGAACGAGGCCGGATTCGTCACGCTCAACAGGAACAGTTCACCCGATTCGAGACGGCGGCAAAGCTGCAAGGATGGCAGCGTCCGGCCCAGCCGGTCGGCGGACAGCACGGCGGCCGAAGGCACGCCGTCGATGCGTACCTGACCCGCGACGATGCAAACGTGTTGCGACGCGACCGCGCCCACACGTTTGAGCAGCGGAACGCGGATCGGGAGGTAGCCGCGCTGCGCAGCGAGCGCGGCAGCGTCGGCAGGCAATCGGGTCAGGACGATGCTGCCGACCGGCAGCGAGGCAACCCGATGGTCGAGCGGCTGCACGCGATACCAGCCGACCGCCACGCTGTCGGACGGGTTGTAGATCAGGCGCGGCAGCGGCTGCACGAACGCCGCCCAGGCCAGCGCAGCGAGGCCGGCGGCGGTGAAGCCCGCCAGCACGATGCGAGCGCGCAAACCTGCGCGGGGCGAGCGAGGATGCGGCGCGGGGCCGGTCGTGGAAAGCGTGGTCATGGGAATGTCCTCCCGGCCAGCCAGGCGGCGTGCCGCTCGGCGGTGTATTCGGGCAGCGGCAGGTGGGCCGCCAGGCGGTTGGCGAGCGTGCGCCAGTACGCGGGCGACACGTCGATGGCGGCGATACCCTGCGCGTCGATACCGTCGATGCGTTCCAGCACGGCGCGCACCGCGTTCTCGCCTTCGGCGTGCAGCAGCAGGCGTGCGCCGGGCCGCACGCCGGGGATGCGCTGCACGGCATCGAGCGGCGTGGCCGCCTGCATCACCATGAGCTGCCAGCGCACGGTGCCGTAGTCGTTGGCCTGCCAGCGGATGCGGCAGAACATCGAACCGGGCAGGAACACCGCGCAGCGCCACCAGCGGTCGAGCCGCAACGTGCGCGCCGGCTCGCCGAAGCGCAGGTAGAGCTTGAATTTCGGCTCGATGTAGGCGAGCGATACGCGGGTCAGCGGCACGTTGCCGGCTTGACCGGCGAGTGCCGAAAGCGCAGGCGGCGGCGCAGCAGCCGGTGCAGCCGTCGCCGCGTGAGCGGCAGGCAAGGCGGATGCGTTCATGGCAGGTTCTTCGGGCGCTTGTCGGGAAACTCCCGCTCCAGCAGGCCGCGCAGCAGTTCGGCCACGGTCGTGCCTCGCGTGAAGGCCGACACCTTGATGCGGGCCCGCATGGCGGGCGTAATGTCGAGCGTCAGGCGGGCCGTGTAGCGGTCGCCTTTGTTGAGTGCATCGGCGTTGCCCTGGCGAATCCACGCCTCGGCGTGCGGATTCGCGGGCGGACGTGCGCCGATGCCGACGCGCTTGCTGCGTGGGCTGCTCATATCGGCCACCGCAGCAGTTCATCGGTGAGCGCGGCAATCTCGCGTGCGGCGGCGCTGTCGGGCGCGGTTTCGCGGGCGAGCCGGCCAGCGGCTACGCTGTCGGCGAAGACGATGCGTTGGTGGATCTCCGAGCGCAGCGCGGGCAACGGCTGTTCGGCCAGCGATTGCCGCGCTTCCCTGCCGATGATGGTGGTGCTGACGCGCCGATTGATGACGAAGGCCGCTGCTAGCTGCGGCCGGAATACCTGCGCCTCGCGGATCAGCGAAACCATCTCGGCGCTGGCCCACACGTCATAGGGGCTGGGCTGCACCGGGATCAGCACGCGCTCGGCCGCCAGCAGCGCGGAGCGCGCCAGGGCGGCGATGCGCGGTGGGCCGTCGATGATGACGTGATCGGCACGGCGGGCCAGTTCCGGCGCTTCCTGATGCAGCGTCTCGCGGGCCAGGCCCACGGCGCTGAACAGACGGGGAAGGCCCTGCTGGCCACGCCGCTGCGTCCAGTCGAGCGAGGAACCCTGTGGGTCGGCATCCAGCAGGATGACGTGCAGGCCGCGCATTGCCAGCTCGCCGGCGATGTGCGTGGCGAGCGTGGTCTTGCCGACGCCGCCTTTCTGGTTGAGAAACGCGAAGATCATGGCGCGGCCCTCCCTGTTAGAAAGCCGGCCTGGCCGTGCCGTTTCGTGGTTGTCCACCGAAACGGCGCGCTTCTACTAAAAGTTATGTATTTCTTGTTAGGTAAGTTAGATGGAACGCAAACCCGCGCCGTTATTGGCTTTGCGGCGTTTTCGCACTCCTGATAGCACGAGGATCGTACTCCTGATAGCACGATACCCTGTACTCCTGATAGCACGAGGCTACGCACAGGTTTTCCCGCAGTTATCCCCGTGCCGTATGCAGCACGGGCCGGAAGGTCAGCAGTTCCGTTGCATCGTCCGGCATCCGCTCGATACCGAGGATGTAGCCGGGCAAGGACTGTCGCGCCACCAGGGCGCGCAGGTCGTAGGCGAAGTCCGAGAAACGGGCCGCGCTGCCCGATTTGCGGTACAGGTGCCGGAAGTCGAACTGCCAGCCGTGCTCCTGCCGCCCGCCGTGCTTGCGCACCAGGCGGTACAGCCACCGCTCGATGCCGCCTTTGAGCCGGAAATACGCGGGGTCGATGGTCAGCACCAGGGCGGCGTCGAGCACGCCGGCATAGAACCAGTCCGGCAGGATCAGCTCGATGCCGAGCGGCGTGCCGCTGGCATCGGCCAGTTCCTTCCATTCGTTGATCCACGAGAAGCGATGCAATCGCCTTCCCGTGGTTTCGCGGATGGACGTGGCCACCGTGGTCGATTGCAGCCGGTCGAGCGCGGCTTTGAGGCGCTGGTAGTCGTGAAGCGACGTGCCGCGCCCGATGAAGCGCAGCACTTCGTAAGGCGTGGCCCGTATCCAGCGCGACGGCCGCAGGCCCGCGTCGCGCGCCTCCACGATCTGCGAGGCGGCCCATATCAGCACGTCGGCATCCCATATCGTTGCGATGCCGTGCTCCTGCGTACCCTCCACGCGGATGGTGATGTTCCCGCTGCGGAAATCGATTGGCGTGATACGCCGCGACTTGGCGAGGGAGAAGAACGGAAAGGCCATCAAGTCCTGGCTGTCGCGTGGCGCCATGTCGCCCGGCAGCGCACGGAACAGGTCGAGCTGTTCGCGCTGCGGCAAGGCTTGCCCTGGCGGGCTGGACATGGCGAAGGCCACCCACGCGCCGGCGATCAGCGGCCATCACGGTAGTCGCCCGCGTGGCGTTCGGCGTACTCGGGATCGGACGTGGCCTCGTAGCTGCGCTGGTCGGCCCAGGCATCGAGGTCGGACACCGCGTACATGACGCGGCGGCCGAACTTGCGGAACTTCGGGCCGCCGCCGATCACGCGCTGCTTCTCCAGCGTGCGAGGCGAAAGGCGCAGATAGTCGGCGGCTTCGTCGTTGGTCAGGTAGCGTTGAGGCTGCGCGGGCGCAGCGACAGCAGCGGCGGCAGGCCGCAAAGGAGCGGGTCGCATGGGATGTACCTCCATCAAGCCCGACCACACCACGTGGCCGGATAGAGGCACTTTCAAGAAAGTAGGGATTCTTGCTAAGGGACGTTCTCCAAGGGACGCGAAATGTCCCCCCTAGTGCAACGGTGGCAGAAGCTGTGCCAGACGGCGGTAGCCGCCGCGCATCAGCGTATTGCCCCGGCGCACCAGTCGCCGCACGCGGGCACGCAAGGCGCTGTCTTTGTGCCAGTCGGCCACGACAGCATCAGTGCCGAACAGTCCTTCGGCCACCACGCGCAAGGACGCGCCCGCCAAGGTCGCGTCGAGCGCCTGCAAAGTGTGCATTTCCAACAGCGAGGCAGACGTGGGCCGGGAGCGGACCGCCGCTGTAGGCGCGGTCACGGTCGCGGCCGACAGTGCATCCAGCTCGGCCGCGACCGTGCGATAGCGCGCGCAGAGCGTGGCGCAGGCGCGGGTCGCGTAGAGGTAGGCCATGCCGTCTTCCAAGCCTGGCGCGAGCGCGAGCCGCAGGCAGCAGCCGGGCCAGTGCGACACCAGCACCAGGCGCTTGCCGTCGTGGATCAGTTGCTTGCGGCCAGGAACGCGCCAGAACTCGAAGGCATCGGCTTCGGGAGGCGGGTCGGCATCGGGGTAAAGCTGCACCACGGCATCGTGGTCGGGGAACCAGGCCGGATGCGCGTCACGCGCATCCAGGGCCGGGTCTTCCAGCAGGCGCAGGCCCCAAGCCTGTGCCGCGTCCGACCGGCGGCGACGGCGTAGCCAGTCGCGGCGGTAATCGGGATTTCGGCGCAGGTACTCCCACGCCAGCGCAGGCCCGTCGAGATGCAGCGCGTAGAGATACGAGGCAGTCGGATACCAATGTGCGGCGCTCGGCTCGGCCATGACGCAACCTCCTGTCGATCAGCAGGAACGTCGCCACGGATTCCGCAGTGCGGGAGCTATCGAAACGCCATCAACTCGTCATCGAAATCAGGGCAAGCTGTAACTACTGGTGTCAAGACCAATTCGCTCCGGGGCATTGCTGAAATCGTCTGAATGCGACGGCTACGCCGCTCGAAAATGGCGCGCAGCACCGGACACCGTGCCGCAGCCTGCGCTCGGCATCATGACCGTTTTCAGCAGAAGCGCATCGTCTTGGCGCAAGAATGCAAATTCAGACCTGCACGGTCTTGAGTAAGACTGAAATAGTCACAATGCGCCCTTGTAGGCCGGGCTACGCCCATCCTCATCAGTCCGTGATGGAGCCGTTTCCCTGTGCCAGCCGGACATACTCCGACAGCGGGCACACCGCCTGAAAGTACCGGTCCCGCCGCACAGGCAATTTGCGTGGCCCGACGATGCTGGCCAGGTCGGAGAGTTTCACCGTCCCCAGCGCCGGCATCCCGATACCCAGGTCGATCAATCCCCATGCCGTATCGCCATCGGCGGGATCGAGCGCGGCCAGCAGCCAGGTCGCGTGCGCGTCTGGGGTGAAAAGTCGCACCACGGGCAGCGGGTCGGTGTCCTGATCGGCAGCGCGGGCCTGACCGTGGGCCAGCAGCCGTGCCCGGTCTTCCTCGGTGACAAGCGGGGTCATGACCGCGCTCCTTCCACGAATGCACGGAACCGCCGAAGCGTCTTTGTACCTGCGAACGGATGCACATAGGCGCAAGCGCACGAATCCGCAGAAACGTAGAAACAAGAAAGTGCATTGGTGGAAGTCAGGAAAGACACGGATGCGGTTCCCTGGATTTGAGGAAATCCGCAGATGCGGATTTCTGCAAAAGAACAAAAGCGGTTAATGAGTTAAAGATAACGTGGTTTTAATTGTCTCTGGATTCGACGCTTCTGTCTATGCAGAAGCGAACCGTCCAGCCCGGCCGACCGGCCGGCGCCACCACTTTCGATGCCGAACTGGCCCAAGCCTTCGGCACGGCGGTGCGCGCGTTGCGAACGGAACGTGGCATTGCTCAGGAATCGCTGGCGAATCTGGCCGGGGTTGAGCGTTCCCACATGGGCAAGATCGAGCGTGGCGAGCACATGCCTACGCTGGCGATCGTCTTCAAGATCGCCCATGCGCTCGAATGCAGTTCGGCCGTACTGATGTCCGAAACGGAAAGCCTGCTCGGGAAGCGTCGCGAGTAGGCGTGCGGTTGCCGCACCTTGGGTTTCCTGGCAAGCGGAGCGCGCAGCGCCGTATGCGCGAAGGCGTGAGGGATTGAAGCCGAATGGCCGTGACGGCGAAGTCGGCACGGGGTGAAGCCCGAAAGCCCGGCGGCGCTTACCGCGCCGGCACGCCCTCTTGGATTTGCCTCGACGAGCGCAAAATCCGCCAACCATGGCGACTGCCATACCGGAGCTGGAAACGATCAAGCAAAAGCTGAGGCCGATGGTCTTGCGCTGCCGTGCGTTCGGTGCTGCGATCAGCAGCACCGCGCCCCGCCGCAATGGGCGGGGCGCGGTGGGCGGCCGTCAGGCCGCCTTGGGCTTGTTGCGCGACCAGATCAGGTCGTGCGTGCCGTTCTCGCCTTCGATCAGGCGGGCATAGACCGTTGCCGGGAACGAAGGATCGTCCAGGGTCACGGACACATAGGGGCGTCCGGCCTCGCTGGTTTTCTTCCACGCTGCGCCAATGTCGTAGCCAGCCGCTTGCAGGCGGAAGTCGGGGGCGTTCTCGGTGTCGCCCTTGTCGTTGGGAACCAGCTTGGCCTTGACGTTGAGCGTCAGGGTGCGGAGCTGGCCGGTGTAGCCGTCTTTGTCTGCGGTGAAGGTGCCGATGTTAGCCATGATGATTTCTCCTTTCGGGTTGAACAGGGTCGCGCCAGTGCGTCCTTGTTGTGATCCGTCCGGCGGGGGATGGGCGGGTCGCACCGCGCAGCGGTCGCAGCAACGCGGAGAACCTGGAAGCGAAAAGAATTTGTCCCGCGAGGAATGCGCGTAGCGCAGGGGAAATTGTTTTCGCCGGAAGGTTGCGGCCATGAAGCCCAAGGCGCAGCCGCGCCACCGCCAGGATTCACAACAAGACAAGGACGTACAGGCCGACCGCTCCCGAAAGGAGATATGGCCGACTCGGCATCCCCGCCCAAAGGCTTCATCGGCTTGCGCCCTGACGCGGCCAGGTCAATGCCCCAATGACAAGGCAAGAGCGCCCCTGCCGCAACTCGCGGCCACATGCTTGAGGCGTGGCATGGAAGCTCCATATCGAGGCTGGGCGGTGTGTCGGTGAGCCGTCCTTCGTGACGGACAGGCAACGAACTGCCAGCGTCGAGGACGGCACGCTTTCGTGCAACCTGCCGCAGCAAGCCGGGGCGTAGCCCCACAAGCCCCGCCCATTGCGGCGGGGCGCTATCCGGCTCATCGCGGCGCGTAGCGCCGCCGCATGGCGAGCCTTGGCCGTTCCTCGTGCGCAAGGCCCTTATGCGCGACCCTTTCGCCGCCTGCCCGAAGGCGGCGAAAGGGCGTTTTGGTTTTGGGCATTGAAACCGGGCGCGGCCACCGCCGCGCCCGGATTTTTGGCATTCCCCGCGTCCAAGACGGAACGGCTTGGGCGCGGGGCTGCTCGTTATTCCTTGGTTTCGATAATCCACCACACGGCACGCGGCAAGGCGCGGCCCGTGATGGGGTGCAAATCGGTCAGGTCGGCGCGGGCTGTCCAGCCGCGAGGCGGACGATAGCCGCGCACGTCGCCATCGCCATGCCAGCGGCGGGCGCGTACCGTGCCGGGGGCATAGGTCGCCACCATGCGGGGGCGGCTCGTGGTGATCGGGTTCATGGGGGGGGCCTTGGACGGCGAAGCGCCCCGGCCGGAACCGGGGCGCTTATCTACGGTGCAGGGTCACGCGGCCAATGCCTCGGCCTGTGGCTGCTCATCCGCCACGGTGGCGGTTTCCGGTTCTTCGGCATCCGTCGCCGCGTCCTGCTGCGGGCCTTCGATGCGGAACACGGCGGGCATCCAGCCGGTGCCATCGGCCAGCCGTTCGGCTTCGCTGGCAATGTCGCCCTTCTTCAATTTCGCCAGCCGGGTGACGTGCGCCGGGGCGTACTGGTTCACGGCGTCCAGAATTGCGGCCTTGGGCACATGCCGGAAATACCCCTCGGCGGTGGGTTTCCACCATGCCGCCATGTCCAACCCCACGGCCTGCGCCAGTTCCGCGCCCGGTTGCTGCGCCGTGGAGCGGGGCGTCACCACGTCCACCGTGGACGCCACGCAGACGGCCAGCAGCCGCACCAGTTCGTCTTGCGACTTCGCCAGCAGCCCGGCGAACAGTTCGGCGCTGTCCTCCGGCAAGGCAACGCCCGCCACCTGCTGCAACTCGCGCAGCGCCACGGCGGCGGCAGATTCCGACACATCCGGGGCCATGCCTTCCAGCCGGTCTTGCAGTTTCAGGCTCACGCCCAGCGGCAAATCGTGGCCGTAGTGGTGTTCCTGCAAGACGGTCTGCACCATGCCATGCACCAGTGCGGCCAGCGCGATATGCGGATAGCGGGCCACCTCGATTTGCAGCGCGGCGGTGCGGTGGGCGCTCAACCGCTGCGCCAGCCGGTCGGACATGGCGGCGGTCTTGGGCGGGTCGTCGTCCTCGCCTTCGTCGTCGTTGTCGGCTTCGCCTTCGCTGCCGAAACCCTGCCGCAGCCGTTCCAACGTGCGCAGCGCCTTGGCTTCCGCTTCGCGCAGCAGCCCGCGATGAATCACGGCCTGCCCGTCGCGGTCGATGGTGATGATGGCACCGGCTGCGGCCTTCACGTTGGCGGCATAGTCCAGCAAGCGATCTTCCAGCACCTGCAACTGCTCGCCCAGGCGTTCGCCTTCTTCCTGCAAGGCATCGGCCTTTTCCTCGTCGTCGGCGTCCAGTGCGGCATCCACGGCTTCGGCCACTTCCTGCATCTTGGCTTGCAGCTTCTCGATGCGCTGCGCGTCGCGCTTGTTCGGGCTGCGGCGTTCCCTCGGCGCACGCTGGAAGGCTTGCAGGTCGGCATGGGTCATGCCCGGCGTGGCATCCACCCAGGGCCAACCCTCGGCCTTCACCTCGGCGGCGATGCCTGCCAGCTTGTCTTGCGCCAGCCGTTCCAGCAGCGCGGCATCGGTCAGGTACACGCCGGTTTCGCCTTCGGCGAACAGGTCGCGGCGGATGCCGCCGCCTGCCTGCTGATAGCCGTCCAGCCCGACAAAGCGCACCAGCGGATGCCGGTATGCGTCGATCTCCCGTTCGGTGAGTCGGTCACGCAACGCGGACGGCTGGCGCTGCCACGTCGGCGCATCGTAGAAGGCGCTTTCCTGCGCGGCGTGGTCGTCGGTGATGGCCAGCGCCATCAACTGATCGAGCGTGACGGCTTCGGCGCGGTAGTCGGCCAGCAGGCGGGGCGAGACGTTGGCGAGTTTCAAACGGCGTTGCACCACCAGCGGGGAAACGCTGAAATCCGCCGCTATGTCCTCGATGGGTCGGCCCTCGGCCACCAGCGCGGCGAATGCCTCGAACTGGTCGGCGGGGTGCATGGCTTCGCGCTGCACGTTCTCGGTGAGGCTGGCCGTGCGGGCGGTGCCATCGGCCACCAGCAGGCAAGGCACCTCCCATTCCTTGCTGATACGGTGCTTTTTCGCCAGCAGCTTCAAGGCAGCGAGGCGACGGCCACCAGCCACGACTTCGTAATGCTCGCCATCGGCGGCGGCAATGACGATCAGGTTTTGCAGCAGGCCCACGCGGGCGATGCTGGCGGCGAGTTCGGGGATGGACATGCGCGGGGTCTTGCGCACGTTGCGGCCCGTGGGGCGCGACACCAGCCGCGACAGCGGCACCAGAATCAGGTTCTTGGTCGGGTCGGCGGCTTCCAGCGGGATAGCGGCGGCGGTATGGATGGCGCGGGCTTCGGTTTGGTGAATTTGGGTATTGGCGTTCATGGTGAGACTCCTATCGGTTCAGGGATGCAGCAGCGAAGAAAGCGGCAAGGGCTGCTGCCTGCCCCTGCCGGGTTGAAAAACAGGGGATTCAGGCTTTCAACTGGCGCAGGCCATCGGCCAGCATCCAGAGGGCGCGATTGAGGCGAACATCGGAATCAATGCCCTGCACCGGGCGGGTTTGCTGGCGGCGACCGTTGGCGCTGCGCCCCTGCAATCCGCCTTTGGTCAAGTTTTCTTGGGTGCGGTTGAACACGCTCCACAAGTCCGGGCGGCGGTCGTCGAACCGGCGCGGCATCAGGATTTGCGATTCGGTGATGGGCGCGGGCTTGTTGTCGGCGGGGTCGTACTTGAGGGCCAGCGCGGCGCGGGCGAACACTTCGGCTTCGCCTTCGTCCAGCGTGATAGTGCGCATGGCATCGCGGGAATCCTTCACCCGGTCGAAGCCGCGCAAGACTTCGTAAGCGCCTTCGATGACATGCCCTGAAACGTCGCCTTTGTGGGGGACGCGCACGTCGGCCACCGTATCGCCACAGACAAGGCCATTGCTGCACACGAAACGGAACATACCGGCCAGCATCTGATAGCTGCTCGTACCGTCGTGCGAGTTCAGCAGAATGATTTCGTTGGCCTCGCGCCCGTTGATCTGGCTGGCGTGGCGCAAGCGCAGCATGTGTTTGGTGTGTTCGCGCTTGCCTTCATCGCGCACGCGGGTTTGGCACGCCATAAACGGCTGAAACCCTTCCTTGCGCAGTTCGGTCAGTACGGCGGCGGTGGGGATATAGGCGTAACGCTCGGAACGGCTTTCGTGCGGGGCATCCGCGAAAATGGATGGGGCCACGCGGTGGATCTGGTCATCGGACAGCGGGGCATCGCTGCGAATCGAGGGGGAGCGCGAAGCGAAACGGGAAGCGAGTTGCATGGTCTTTCTCCTGACAAAGAAGGGTTTGGTTTTCACCGCACACCGGATTCCAAGATTCGGAGCCCAGCCTTTCTGCTGTTCTGTGCGGTCGACACGAGGAACCCGGTTGGCCTCGTTGCCACCGTCTTTCCTGAGTTCATCGCCCGCGACGGTCAGGAGCGCGCGGACGGGGGCCGTCAAGGAGAAAAGCGCAGGGTTGGTGCGGCCCGCAGGCGCAGCCGAGGACACGGCCCTGCGCGCCTTGATGGCACACGGGAGCGGGCTACAGTCGCGGACAAGGTGATGAAGTCAGGGAAAGACGGCTGGACAGGCAACGGCCAGCTTCGATGTGCCGACTGCACGCAAGCGAAGCGCGCAGGCCCGGAGCTGGAAGCCGGGCCGTAGGCGTCAGGGATGTGCAAGGCTGGCGAATGCCAGTCCCGTCAGGGATGAGCGAAAAGCGAACCTGGAGCAGCGCGACCCGGTCATGCCTTTCGACCGGGAGACGCCCTATGGCGCTTTATGTGTCGTCCAATAGAATTGGCTGTTTCTATGTCTTTTAGTCAGCCGCCTGTTTTCCAGGCATAAGTCAGGGGTTTCGGATGGTCGAATTTACGGACAGCGACATCCTTAAGTTGGATGAACGCTTCGCCCAGGAAGGCATCCCGTTTCATGCTCGCCCATTTCGTGCAGCGATGGAAATTCTTGGAAAACAGTTTTCCATCGGGTTTTTCGGTAACCCCCAGGTACGCGAAATCGAACGTGCATACGCGCGATTGATTCCTGAAGTCGAGTTCACTTGGCCCGGCATGGGGACGGGCTTGGCCGCATCGGTTGATCGTGTCAGGAAGGTAACTATTGGCGTTGCCTATGGAACCCAAAGTATTAGCGTCGATAAGGGGCTGGGTTTTTTAAATCATCAGGAATGGGCCACCTGGTGTCGCAATGACCGCAGGATTGCAGAAAGATCGGCATTTGCTGTTGCTGACATGCACGACCTCGTATATGGCATTGATCGAGCAGATCAACATACGAATGCACGGATATTTTGGGGACTTGCAGCCGAACAACTTAAGCTAACGGCTGAAAGTCTTTCCCAGTCTGGTTCTATTGGCAGCGCAATTCTTCAACCTATCTGCCTAGCTGCCGAATTGGCTATGAAAGGCACGCTATTGCATCTTGGCGTGCCAGAGAAAGATCTGAAAAACCCCAAATTATTCGGACATGATTTGGTTAAGCTTGGCCAAAAAATGACCCAAGAGAGCAGCCATAGGGATGACGCTTTGCTCTTGCCCGCGCTGAGCAAGTTTCCTGACTATGTTGGTGATCGCTACAGGGAAACCCAACTGACTCGGCTGGACGTTATTACCTTAGCCTTGGACGCGCAGTTTGCCGCGGCTGCCGCTGTAAGGCGCATCTCCGGCGAGGATATGGCAAATCAGATAGAAACCGCAGGACCAGGCCCACGCAGCCAATTTTTCCCATGACTAAGCGTAAGCCGGCGCGCCGCCCGCAGGACGGCGCGCGGGTCCGATCACACGACGATCTGCCCGGCCCGCCGTGCATCGCGCGCGTAGACACTCAAGCGTTTCTCCGCTCGGAAGTGCAAATCGCGCTCGACCGGCAGGCCGAGGCGTCCGCGCACGGTCGCCAGCTCCTGCAAGCTAACCCAGCCGAGTTCGGGTTCGCCCAGGCCCAGGTCGCACAAGCCGAAAGCGTGATCGTCCGGGTCGATCTCGGTCAGCAGCCAGGTCGCGTCGGCGTCCGGCGTGAACAGTTTGACCACGGGGGCGGGATCGAAGCCCTCGTTCTGGAGGGATTCGCGGCCGTTGGCCAGCAGCAGAAAGCGTTGTTCGTCAGTGATGAATGCGCACATGGCGGTATCTCCGGTTGCACGGGCGGAATTGCCCGGAACCGTCGCCAGCACGGCGCAGCGCAGCCGTCAGGGGGCAAGGACGGCCGCCAGGCCGCCAGCGTGCAAGGCACGCGCAGCCCTTGATCGGCGAGAACGACGTGGTACGGTGAAAGGGCAGCAAGACCGCCCCCACACCTCACCAACAGTAAATAGACTCGATTGTGTTTCGGCATCGAGCGCAGAAAAAAGGGGCCGAAGCCCCTTGAATCAAAGCAGGCCACGCTCGGCAAACGACGTTGTGGTGCTGCCGGCGACGATGATGTGATCGAGCACGCGCACGTCCACCAGACCCAGTGCCTGCTTGAGCTGCGTAGTAACCGCCTGGTCGGCCACGCTCGGTTCCGGCGCACCGCTCGGATGATTGTGCGAGAGGATTACCGCCGCCGCGTTGTGCCGCAGGGCTTCCTTGACGACTTCGCGCGGATGCACCGACGTGCTGTCAATCGTGCCACGAAACATCTCCGTGTATTCGATCAGCCGATGGCGCGCATCGAGAAACAGCACAGCGAAGACTTCGTACTCGAAACCGGCGAGCTTGGTGCGCAGATACGTCTTGACCGTCGCTGGCGCATCGAAGTGTGTACCGCGTTGCATCTTCTGGTCGATGACCTGACGTGCAGCTTCCAGAATGGCGTCGCCCGACGCCGGATGGTAGCGGCCGCGCGAGTCACGCACCATCAGAGGGGAATCGAACGAGGAAAAGGACAGTTGCGACATGATCGTGCTCCGGTTGCTCGGGCGGAATTGCCCGGAACCGTGGCCAGCACGGCGCAGCGCAAGCTGTCACAAGGTCGAAGACGGCCGCAGGACGCAAGCGCGCCCAGCGCGCGCCGCCTGTGACAGCGAGAACGACGTGATACGGTGAAGGGAACAGCAAGACCGCCCACACCCTCTCAACAGCAGACAGCCCCGCCGTTGGCAAGCGCAGCGCGCAGGCCCACGAGGGTCGAAGGCGTCAGGGATCAAAGCCGGATGGCCGCAACTCGGCATGAGGTGCGGGGCGCAAGCCCGCGAGCCCGACGGCGGCACGCCGGGACGCACAGATGCTTGTGAGAGGGAGGAAATTGCGTGGAATGGTCGTATCGGTGATATGACCACCTGGACGGCCTGGTTGCCGTCTGCGAAGCATCAGAGGATGGCGTGCAAGCCCTTGTCCGCAATGATATTGAGCAGTTTGAGCGCCGGGCCGGCAGGATGGGTGACGCCTTGCTCCCACTTGCTCACCGTAGAGGCCGTGGTGTGCAAGTGAAGCGCGAACAGCGGCTGGCTGAATTTCAAGGTTTCGCGCAGACGCTTGATGTCGGCGGCACCAAACTCCCGTACCGGCGGCGGACAGATGGCGTCGAACTCGCGCATTGTCACTTTGCCGATAACGCCAGCTTGATGGAGCGCGGCCAAGTCACTACGCAGTGATTCCATTATCTTTCTCACGACGCCCCTCCGGAAACCCGCCTGACCTCAATGAATCGGGGAAAGCTACCAACCCTTCATCCTGAAAAGTCGCCCGTGATCCCCTTCGTCGTGCAGCGTGACGACAATTTCATCGGCCGTGAAGACTGGCTCTGCTTCTTCCGCACGCACGGGTAGATCCGAGTCGATGAGCGTAATCACCGGCTGCAACCCCAAGTCTGCATAACGGCGCACCACTGCCAGCAGGTTTTCTTTTTTGCGGTCATCCAGCGACTCCAGCACGCCGTCATGATAGACAAAGCGCGGGAATTTTTCGGTCAGGTGCGCCCGCAGCACAGCCATATCGAAGGCAACGCACAACAGCTTGCGATAGGTATGTCCGAGGTCAGCACTGGTGGCATTGCCCGCCCCATCGAGGATTTCCGCCTTGAATTCCAGATGACCTTCTTTATTGGGCGCCACACTCAGCAGCGCCTTGCGATCAATGACTTCTTCAACAATCTCGCTGAAGAAAATCCGGATCGTAGAGAACAAACTTTTCTGGTCGGCGTTTTGCTTCTCTACATCAGCCTCGATCTGCGCCTGCAAATGGCCGCGTTCGTCCGTCAAAGATCGAATCTCGGCGCGTAACTCCTGGAGGCGATGCAAATGGCCACGCTGTTGCTCTAGCGACGTTATAGCGGCGCGCAGCGTCACCATCTCATCCGAGAGTTGTCTGTACTTGTTGAAAACATCCGTATTGCTCAAAAATGAGAGCATTTCTGAACGCTTCTTCCCCAATGCATTCAACTCAGCATTGACCCGTTTCAATTCGCCCTCAATCTCAGCGAATTCCTCCTGGAGATAGCCACGGCGCTCATCCGTGATTGCCCGGTTGAAGGCAATCAACTGCTGGAAATCCTTTTTGATCTGCCCCTGGAACAGCACGCCGACCTCACCAAACAGCCGCTGCGCTTCATCGGGACTGAACAGGATTTGATCCTCCTGCAACGATGCCTGGATCTTTTTTCTATTCTGGCTTAAGGAATAACGTTCAGCGTTCAGCGAGGCAATGCGTTCATCGACCTCATCAACCACCTGCTTGGTGCGATCCTTGTCTTGCGCCCGGAAGTCGAAAGCATCCAGCAACACTTGCTTCTTTTCGGCATCCTTCTGCTTGAGCAGGAGAAGGCCTTCAATTTTGCTGATGTCCTCGACGGAGCCACCCAGTTCGTTCTTGATGGTTTGCGCCGTTTCCTGCTTTTTTACCAGCTCTTGCTCTTTCGCATAGTGGTCGGTAATCAGCTTGGCATCAAATCCCAACAGGTGGGCCAGGAACGGTTTCCAGTCGGCGTGCTTGGAAGCAAATTTCCGTAGCTGGAATACCTCTCGAAAATCTTCTTGCGAACGCAGCAGGTAACCCAGCGCTTTACGGTATGACCACGGCTTGAGTGCCCGCCAGTCGAGCAGGCCATCGAGCAGCTCACGCGCACGCTCGAAAGGGACGTCTTGATGATCCCACCCGGTGAGTGGCAGCGCAGACAAATCCTGATGGCCGGCCTCATGCCGCTTGAAGGCAATCTTCGTCGCGTCCTCGACGCTGCGCCTGATCGTGACGAAAGCACCATCTTCCAGCTCGATTTCAAGGAAGAAAACGAACTTTTCAAATAGTTCATAGTGCTTGAACAGGAAGAATCTTGGATCTTTACCCGACAGAAAACCGAAGTCGAGAAGGCGTCCGAGCGTAGTCTTCCCGAGATTGTGAGTGTCCTTGTTCCGATTTTCCGGCAGGCGGATTTCCGCCATGACGACATTCAGCCCGGAAACAAAGTCCACGGGCTCGAAGATGTCCGGTTTGTTGGAATAGAGTTTAGACAGCTTCATTTGGCCCCACGTATTCCACAGCGTCCGTTTTGGGGCGGTATTCAACCAGGCCCATCAGATAGAGAAAGTTGAGCGCGGGCAGAAAAAGCACATCGCCACCCACGACGTTCTTCTTCGCGAACTTCCGCAAGACATCGTATTCATCGACGCGCCGGTCCTTCAGCCGCGACAGGAGCAGCAGAGACACATTGATAACAGTGCGATCAGGGTGCGAGTGTTTGGTCGGCCGCAGCATCCCCCACCTCCCCAATGTCGCAGTTCCAGTACATATAGAAAAGAACAGCCCGCGTCAGTCGCTTATGCGCATGCTGCCGAAGCACCGGATCGCGATTGCATAGCAGATCGACCAAATACTCCATGACCTGATCGAAGGTTTGATAGTCCTTGCGCTTGGCGATGATTTTGAGCTGAAATTCATCGACGATGGACTCGTACATGTGCAGCAGTTCGATATTTTCCGGTGCGGCCAGGAAAGTACGAATTTGCGCAGTTTCCTTCAGGTACTTGCGCCGCTGCGCCTTGGCATACTCCGCCGTCATGTTGTTGAGCGCATTCTTCTGTTCGTAGGTCACACGTGCCGTCGGCGGATCATCGAGCAATGCCGTCAACCCATCCTTTTGACGAGCAAGCGCCTCGACAACCTCGGCGAGATCATCGGGGCTGACGATCAGCGGGGAGTCCACCGCGTCGAGCTTCGCCGCCTGAGCCACCTCCGGAAAGTGCTTGAGCAACAGTTCCAGTTGCTCCAAACCACAGAGATAAATCGACTCGACAGGAATGCCGCATTGAGCCGCGATGTGACCACGGATCTCGGTTTCAGCGTTACCAGTCAGCCGGCGATTCGCAAACAGCATGTAGTGATCGAGCTGGCTGGCCTCACGCAGCTTCTTGATGCGCGGCACCTCCTTGCCGACTACCGTGCTGTTACTCGACGCGCTGTAGAAGTCCAGTTCCGAAAAGCTGCGGTTATACCCGTTGGTATGCTTGGCCTGAACGATGACTGTACCCACCCACGGGGCGGCTTTGCTGGGGTGCAATTCCGCTGTACCGACGAATTTGGCATCGCGCCCGCCGTCCGGTCCCTTCGCGAATCCCTGAGTCGCGATGCCCAGCAAGCGATAGCACAAGAGCACAACCAGCACCTCGAACTGGTCGTCGCTCAGATCCTCATAGGCAAACTTCATTCTTCCCATCCCCTCAATGGCACCGGCGCATTACGCAGCTACCGTGATGCCGTGCTCATGTGCTTGCCGCGCAGGACGCACCACGATTTCAACATGCTGGTCTAGCGACACCAGCGCCTGCATCAGCCGCTCCAGCGAAATATTCTGAAGTTTATAGCGGCGTACTTGCGATACCTTGGGTTGAGTCATACCCGTAATCACTGCCGTTTCGGTCTGGTTTAAACCGCGCTGGTCGATCAGCTCGTTGAGCTTGAGCGCCAAAGCTGCCTTCGCCGTGAGTTCTTCGGCGTCTTCAAAACCAAGATCGGCCAGCACGTTATCGGTGCCTTTGGGGGGGGCGATATGAGCCATCACGTTCTCCCGCTCGTCCCGTAGCGGGCGAGCACTGCTTTCAGTCGCTTCTCGACTAGCACTACGTCCGGCTGCGGCGTCGCGATGCCGGACTTGGATTTCTTCTGGAACGCATGAAGTACGTGCACCGCGTCACCGAGCCGCACGGTATAGACCGCCCGGAAGGTGTCGCCCCGGTGGTCGTCCGCCAGTTCGTACACACCAGAACCCAGCCCCTTCCACGGTTTGGCTGAATCCGGCATGCCGCCCAACTGGACGACGAACAGTGCCACCCCCATGTCCTTCTGCACGTCGATCGGGAACGCCTTGAAGTCCTTTTTCGAGGACCCCTCCCAATACAGCAGCTTACGCTTCTGCGCCATAATTATATCTGTTCAGATATGAAACACAAGCATCATCCGAATTGTCGCGACACTGTCGCGACAATTCGGGGAGGCCCGCTCAGGGAATAATCGGCTCCGACACGCCGGGCTTGGACTCGTCCGTAGCGCGCTTGGTGCCAGGCGGTACGGCGCGCTTCGGGCTCTTACGATGGCGGTAGGGCCGGTAGTTGCCCTGACTGGTGCGAGTCTTCTCGCCCTCCGCGCTGGCGGATGCCGTCGCAGGCGACGCAGCCGACGCCCGGCTGTCGATGGTGTCCCGCCGCAGATTGGCGACCTTTTCCGCCGCCGCCCGGATCGGGTCGTCCTCCGTATGCACATAGCTCATGAACTGCGTGACGGTCTTGTGGGCGGTCAATGCCATGCCGACCTTGACGGGAACGCCGGAATTGGCGATGTCGGTGGCCGCGCGATGGCGGATGCCATGCGTGCCGACGTGCGGCACCTGAGCCCGCTCCAGGATGCGTTTCCAGGAGTTGTAGTAGGTGCCTTCGGGCAGCGGTTCATCGCTGTCGAAGATCGCCGGACACACGTAAGGGGAATCGTTGATGCGCGACGCATTGGACAGCAGCTTGTAGGCCACCTCGCTCATCGGCTTGGAAATGTCGCCGGTCTTGCTGTCCGGCCAGACCACACGGCGATTCTCGAAATCGACCCAGGCCCATTCGAGCGAGCGGATCTCCGACATGCGTGCCGAGAACTCGAATTGCAGGCGGATCGCCAGCGTTAGGGTTGGATGTTCCAGCCCTTCAGCATCCGCCCGGTCAAGATAGGCGTAGAGGCGCGCCAGCTCGTCGTTGACGATATACCGCGTCACGCCATCTTCCCGGTACTTGGGGACGTGACGGCACGGGTTGGAGCCATCGGGCCGATAGCCCCACACCTCGGCCATGTTGAGCATCTTGCGCAGGCAGGCCAGGATGCGGTTGGCCGTGACACCGATATGCGCCTTATCCCGCATCAGCGTCGTGATGTCCGCACGGGTGAGGTCAGGCACCTTCATCTTGCCCAGCGCCGGGATGATGTGCCGGTCGATGTAGCCTTGGTAGGTATCGACCGTGCGAGGCTTGTTGCGCGGCTTCGAGTATTCCTCGATGAACTGGCCGCACAACTCCTTGACCGTGGGTGCCATGCGCGCAGCCAGCTTGGCGGCGCTGGGGTCGTTGCCCTTGCGCACATCGGCCAGCCAGTCCTGCGCGATCGAGCGGGCCTGTTCGACGGTCAACTCGCCGAATTGTCCGATCTTCGGCTTGCGACGCTCGCCCCAGTTCGTCCGGTACTGGAGCATGAAGACCTTGCGGCCGTGGGCAGTGACTTTGCAGAGGAATCCGGGGACAATAGTGTCCCGCAGTTCGTAGTCTGCACCGGTGACTTGGGCCGCATCGACAGCGGATTTTGTGAGCTTGATCTTAGCCATGACGCCTCCTAGTTCGGGATCGAACGCAGGAACCAGCCAGGAGCCACGGCATCGGAAAGTGTGCCGCAATCGGTCTGGTCAAGGCGTAAGGTTAGACGGGACTAATCCCTTGGGAAACCAAGCGCAGCAAGGCTTAGCGGGTTCCAGCGTAGTCTCATGCTATTCGTCACGATCAATCTCAAAATCCCCCGCCGCAAGGCGTGCCGGTTCGATTCCGGCCCTGGGCACCACAACAGCCTTATCTCGCAAGACTTCCCGCAGGTCATCCCTCTTCGCGCCGATGGTCCGCCTATCCGTCGCGACATGGGCAGGTTTTTACCCGGTCATTCACCGATTCCCACGGCCATCGGATCTTCCCCGAACGGAATCCCGCCCCGACGCGCCGGGCAACACGCGGGTGACGCATCCGTCCCGCCGCCCTAGGCGGCTCACGAACCGCGCCCCGCGCGCAGCACCCCAGGCATCAGGTCACAGGGGCCGGATTGAAAAGCACCAGGGCATTGTGCAGTTTCAACTTTTCCGCCGCCGTCTGCTTCTCGCCACTCGCGACGGCAAGCATCGTTCGGAAGAGCTGCCAGCCCACCTCCTCGATCGTGGCCGCACCCGTCGCAATCGTGCCGGCATCGATGTCCATCAGGTCGTGCCAACGACGCGCCAGGTCCGAGCGCGTCGCGACTTTGATGACGGGCACTTCGGCGAGACTGTACGGCGTGCCTCGCCCGGTCGTGAAGACGTGCAGATTGATGCCCGCGGCAACTTGCAGCGTGCCGCAAATGAAATCGCTCGCCGGTGTCGCCGCGTAGATCAACCCCTTCTGCCTTGCCTTTTCGCCCGGCGAAAGTACGCCTGAGATCGCCGCGCTTCCTGACTTGACGATGGACCCCATCGCCTTCTCCACGATGTTGGAGAGCCCACCCTTCTTGTTACCGGGCGTGGTGTTGGCGCTGCGGTCGGCGCCACCCCGCTTGAGATAGTTGTCGTACCAATCCATCTCGCGGATGATGGCCGCAGCGACTTCCGGCGTTGCCGCACGCCCCGTGAGCTGCCCCACGCCGTCACGCACCTCCGTGACTTCCGAGAACATCACCGTGGCCCCCGCCCGCACCAGAAGATCCGAGGCAAAGCCCACCGCAGGGTTGGCAGTGAGTCCGGAGAACGCATCGCTGCCGCCACACTGCACGCCGACGACCAGATCGGACGCGGGACAGGTCTCCCGCCGCCGACGATTCAACCGCGTCAAGTGCCCTTCGGCCGTTCGCATGATCGATTGAATCATCGACTCGAAGCCCACATGCGACTCGTCCTGCAACACGACCACGTCGCCGTTGTCGACACCAGATTCGCCGCCCGGCGCCGAAACGCTCGAGATGGGAATGGTGCCCGCCGGCATGAGGCGCTCCGGTTGCAGCTTTTCGCAGCCCAGGCTCACCATCATCACCTCGCCACCGAAGTTCGGGTTCAGCGCAATATTGCGCACCGTACGGATGGGCACCATGGCGTCGGGTGCGTCGATGGCCACGCCACATCCATAGGTGTGACCAAGACCGACGACATCGTCGACATTCGGAAATTTCGGCAGCAACTCGCGCTTGATACGCGCCACGGCATGCTCGACGACATCCGCGACGCATTGCACCGTCGTCGTGATAGCGAGGATATTGCGCGTACCCACCGATCCGTCGGCGTTCCGATACCCCTGGAACGTGAAATTCTCGAGCGGCGGCATCTCCGGCGCGGGAATCGTCGCCATCGGCAGGTCGTCCAGCGCGGGAGGCGTCGGCATGCGAATGACATGCTCATTGACCCAGCTTCCTCTGGGTAATGCCTTCGTCGCGTAGCCGATGACGACGTTGTACCGGATAACCTCGTCACCCTCGGCCAGATCCCGCAACGCGACTTTGTGCCCCTGCGGCACTCGCTCGAGAAGCGTCAACCCATCCGCGAACGTCGCCCCTTCCCCCAGCCCCCCGTCATTCACAACAATCGCAACGTTGTCATTGGGATGCACACGTATATATAGCGGAGCCAATTCCATTTGCTTCTTCCTCTCCGGGCCATAGCCCAACCACCTAAAAGTTACATCATCATACAACGTATGACCTGTTTTCTCATACGCGTTAACCCTCTAACAATGACGTTTTATGGTACTTGACGTTGCGATTCGATCAATCACGTTGTACGATGACGTATAAGAAATAAATCGATGCATCGAAAGAAGCTCGGCGGTCGACAAGCGCCGCTTGAGGAGACGGGCGAGGCGCGCCCGATCCCCCCCTCGGGAACAGGAATCGTCGCCTCGCAGGCAAGCAATAGAGGAAGAACGTCATGGCAATCGGCCGAACCGTGAGCGCCGCGCACGCGCTCAAACGCACCAACGTCCGCTACATCATCCTGGCACTCGTTTTTTTCATCACGACCCTGAACTACGCCGACCGCGCCACGCTTTCGGTCACCGGCTCGGCGATGCGCGGTGAGTTTGGTTTCGACGCGATCGAGATGGGGTACATCTTCTCCGCGTTCAGTTGGTCGTATGTCCTGTGTCAGGTTCCGGCCGGATGGCTGCTGGACCGCTTCGGCGCTCGCCGCGTCTACGCCGCAAGTATTTTGCTTTGGTCGCTCTTCACGCTCCTGCAAAGCACCATCGGATGGACCGGCAGCGCGGCGGCGGCCGTCACGGGCCTGTTCATCCTGCGCTTTGCCATGGGCGCGGCGGAAGCCCCCGCATTCCCTGCAAACGCCAAGGTCGTCGCGAGTTGGTTCCCCGCCAGGGAACGGGGTACCGCGTCAGCCATCTTCAACTCGGCGCAATACTTTGCCGCCGTCGTATTCACCCCTCTGATGGCGTGGATCACGCACGCGTTCGGCTGGCATGAAGTGTATGTCGTGATGGGAGTCGTCGGCCTTGTCCTGTCGGGCGTGTGGCTCAGGTTCATGAAGCACCCTGCCGACCATCCGGGCGTCAGCCCACGCGAGCTCGAATATATCGAGCAAGGTGGCGGATTCATTCGCGGCCACTCGGCGGCCGCCGCCCATGCCCCTCGCAGCAACGACAGCTGGCGCGTCGTACGCCAACTGCTGGGCAACCGCATGCTCCTGGGCGTTTATCTCGCCCAGTTCTGCATCAACGTGCTCACATACTTCTTCCTCACCTGGTTCCCCATCTATCTGGTCCAGGCACGGCACATGACCATTCTTCAGGCCGGCCTTGTCGCATCCTTGCCGGCCATCTGCGGCTTCGGTGGCGGGGTGCTCGGCGGACTCCTGTCGGACACACTCATCCGTCGCGGCCGCTCGCTCACCGTTGCCCGCAAGGTCCCCATCGTCGGCGGCATGCTGCTGTCGTGCTGCATCGTCGGGTGCAACTACGTCACCACCGACTGGATCGTCGTCGCATTGATGTCGCTCGCGTTCTTTGGCAAAGGCATCGGCGCGCTGGGCTGGGCCGTCGTCGCCGATACGTCACCGCGAGAGGCGATCGGCCTTTCCGGCTCCCTGTTCAACATGTGCGGCAACGTCGCAGGCATCGTGACACCGATCGTTATCGGGTATCTGGTCACGCGATCCGGCGGCTCCTTCAACGGCGCGCTGGCATTCGTCGGCCTGAACGCACTGTTGACGGTGTTTTGTTACCTCGTCATCGTCAAGGACATCAAGCGCGTGGCGCTTCGCCCTATCTAGTTCGTTCGATTACGAAACGCCTAAAGGGCGCATGACACGTATCGCCCCCAGCGGAGACGCCATCCACCGATAGGTCGAGTCCGAATCCGACAGCGCGTCATCCAATATCCGCACGCAGCGTGCAATTTGCCCATTGGACAAGCATGGCGCGGGTTATCCCGATACGCCTCACTCGCGAAACGCACCGGTGCTTTCGGCACGCGACGCCCATTCGGGGGATTCGGATGTTGCTGAAACTCAAGTGACTTCACTGCTGCCATGATGAAAACGCCCCCTCGATATGGCAATGGGGTTACTTCATGGAGGATCTATGAGCAGTCCGAAAGATAAAACCGGCAAGTCCCTATGCGGCGACACGAGGCCGCCGGCGACCGGCGACGAAGCGCCCCGCGCCCTCGACACACCATCCGGCGACGACGACGCAAGGAAAGCCGAAGACTCGCCCCGACGCATTTGCCCGAAATCTCGACGCGAGACGTCGAAAGCCACCGACGCAGGCGACGCGTCCGCGCCCCTGGTCGATCCACGCCGGGAGCCGGCGAAATCGGGACGGGAACCGGCAAGATATCTCGGCGCCAACCGAAAGGTGGCGCCAGCGGCCGTGCCGACCCTGAAGCTACCGAGAGCGCTGGCGCGGGAGGGCTTCGTCGTGTGGTTCCACGACCATGGCCAATACCTCGGCCTTGCATGGAACGACGCGGTATCGGAGATCGAAAAAGCCCACGTCGACGACGCGGATCACGCGATCTATTTCGACACCTTTGCCCAGGCCGCCGTCGCGTGTGAGAAGTACATCAGCCCATGCCGGGTACTGCACTCGCCCGGCCCCGGCAAGCGCCCGAGGCTCATGGGCTAGTCCGCACCCATGGTTCACGTCCGAGAGACTCGCACCCCGACGCCACACCCGCAGACGTCGCATCGCCGGCCCCGCGATCGCCCGGGCGCGGGGCGAATGCCGCATCAGGGGCCCCCGCCCTTGACGACGCTCACGTCTCCCGGCTCGGTGTGACCGCAGCCCCTTGCGCGCCGAGATACGCCACCACTTCCTGCGCCGTGGCACGAGCACTTCGCATCACGCCGATCAGCGTGGCCGAAGCGTACCCGGTCCATTCTCCGTAGCCGACGAGCCACAATCGAGGTTCGTCGACGGCACGCGTGCCCGTCACGCGAATCGTGCCGTCGGCGTTGACGATCGACAAGGCGCTCAAATGCGCCAGCGCGGGCCGAAACCCGGTGCACCAGATGACGACGTCGACCGGCGAATGCGTGCCGTCCGACCAGATCACGCCGTCTTCGACGAAGCGCTCGAACGGCCGTACCGCGTGCAGGACGCCTCGTTCTCGCGCCGCGCGCACCGAAGGCACCATGACGATATTCGCCAGACCGCTGTCCGGATAGGGGTCGGGCAAGCCACGTTGGGCGGCCTGCCAGCGCGCGGTCGCTCGCTCGAACAGCACACGGCCGTCGACGTCGTCGGGCAGGAACGTCGGCGGTTCGGGGGTGACCCAGACCGATGCGGCAACGGCAGAGACTTCCGCATGAATCTGCGCCCCCGAATTGCCGCCGCCGACCACCAGAACGCGCAGGCCGCGCAACGCCTCCGGACCGTGATAGTTCGCCGAATGCCATTGGCGACCGCGAAACGAGGATTGGCCGGGGTATGACGGCACATGCGGCGCGTGCCACGACCCGGTGGCGCTGATCACCGCACGCGCCAGCCAGTCGCCACGATTGGTGTGCACGCGCAGCCCGTCGACCTGCGCCGTGACCGAGACAACCTCGACTGGACGCTCCACCGGTACGGCATAACGTGTTTCGTACTCCTGCAAATACGCCACGACTTCGTCGCGCGACGGATAGTGCTCCGCGCCGCCTCGCATCGGCCATCCCGGCAGCGAACTCCATTGCGCCGGCGAGAAGAGCTGCAACGACGGCCAGGCGCGCTGCCAGGCGCCCCCCGGCCCGGGCTGGTCGTCAAGCACGACGTAATCCACCTGCCAGCGATGCAGAAAATACGACGTCGCCAACGCCGACTGGCCGCCGCCGACGACCAGGGCATCCACGGTGCGCAACGGCACCTCGTCACGCTGCGTCATGCCACGCCCTCCTCGCCCTCATCGTCCCACCGCGTCTGCGGCCCCACCTGACGGAAATAACGTCCGGGCGACTCGCCGAAGGCCCGCCGGAACATCGCAATGAAGTTGCTCGGTGTGGAATAACCGAGCGAATCGGCGACCGCGCCGACGGCCTCGCCATTGGCGAGTCGATCCAGCGCACTCACCAGCCGCGCCTGCTGGCGCCACTGCGTGAAGCCCATGCCCGTCTCCGTCACGAAAAGCCGTCTTGCCGTGCGCGCCGACACGCCTGACTGCCGGGCGAGCGAATCGAGCGACGTATGCGCGCCAAGATCGTCGAGCACCGCGCGCGCCACGCGTATCGCCCGGGCATCGGTCGGCATCGGCAACCCGAGCGCCTGCTCGGGCGCGCGTTGAATCTCGTCGACGAGCACCTGCGCAAGACGCCTTTCCGCATCCGTAAGCGTATCTCGCATCGCCCACGACACCGCCCGTTTGACCAGTGCCGCCAACAGCTCCGAAACGCCGACAACACATGGCGTCCGTGGCAGGCCGGTCGCCGCGCTGGGCGCCACGAGCACGATCCATCCGCTGACCACGCCGGTGAGCGATACGCGGTGCGTCATGCCCGGCGGTATCCATCCGGCGCGATATGGCGGCAGCACCCAGGCCCCGAGCGGCGTGTGAACGTGCACCAGGCCCGAGTGAATGCAGAAGAGCTGCCCCCGCAAATGGGAATGCCAGTCGAGCTCCCGCGTGCCGATCCGGAACAGACTCCGCTCCTTGTCGTGGCCACCGAACGCCCAGACCGGCGGCCCGTCAAGGCGGTCGTTCGGCTGGTATTTGGCGAGCGGCGATTCCGACAGCGACATCAGGGGGGGGATTTGGCTAGCCTCCATCATTTTGTCCGGAAATCATTGTTTTATGACCAAACAATGTTATCAGGTCGACAGTGCTCGCGCCGACAATGAACGCATCGTCACAGCCGGCCCGCACCATCGGGGCCCATTCACCTCATGACCGCCTTGCATGTCAACATCATCGGCGCGGGCCTTGGCGGCCTGTGCCTTGCCCAGGGCCTGCGCCGGGCAGGAATCGCCTTCGACGTCTACGAGCGCGACGCCTCATCCGACGCCCGCTTCCAGGGCTATCGTCTGCGCATCGACGCCGACGGCCTCGACGCCCTCGCCGAATGCTTGCCGGACGAAGCCCTCGTGCGCATCCGCGAGCGCGCCGCCGTGGCGCGGTCCGGCGGCCGCTTCGTCACGCCGCAGCTCGACGATGCCGACGTCGTTCTTCCACCCAGTTGGCACGAGGCCCGGGCGAATGCCGGCTTGCCTTCGCCAAGCGACCAGGGTCGCCGCCGCCGCGGCGCCGCAGGCAAGGCGGCGCGGCACCTGCCCCGGACCGACCACATTCCGGGCGACCTCAGCGTGCATCGACAGACGCTGCGGGAAA
This sequence comes from Pandoraea sp. E26, assembly GCF_000681415.1. NCBI lineage: Bacteria > Pseudomonadati > Pseudomonadota > Betaproteobacteria > Burkholderiales > Burkholderiaceae > Pandoraea > Pandoraea sp. E26. The sequence continues at coordinate 34,451 of NZ_AYXJ01000027.1, read as the reverse complement.
TTCTGCTCGACGGCATTCGCGAGCGCGTCCATTTCGGAAAATCGTTTGCCCGCACGACCTCAACCCCGGACGGCCAACGCGTTGCGCATTTCGACGACGGTTCGCGCAGCCGCGCCGGTCTCGTGGTTGCCGCCGACGGCAGCCATTCGCGCGTGCGCGAATCCGTGCTGCCCGGCATGGCGCCTCGCGACACCGGCAACGTGTGCTGTTACGGCCTGACGCCGCTCACGACCGCGATGCTCGTGCTCATGGACCGTCACGGCGAGGCGACCGTGATGGAGGGAAGCACCGTGGTGTTTGCCGACGGCTTCGCCGTCGTGATCGAGGCGATGCTCTTTCGCCGCCCCGACAGCGAGCGTGCGCAGGCGCCGCTGCCCGGGCCGGAACGCATGCCGCTCTCACCCGTGCCGGACTATCTGTACTGGGCCTTCATCGGTCCGGCGTCGACGCTGCTCGGCGCGTCGCGCACGAACGGTGCGAACGGTGCGAACGGTGCGAACGGTGCGAACGGGGCGAACGGGGCGAACGTCCAATCCGACGAAACGCTCACGCTTGCGCGCATCGACGCGCTGACCGATGCGTGGCATCCGCATCTGCGTTCGCTTTTCACGTACGCCTCGCCCGACACGATCCGTACGCTGCCGGTACGCAGCACGACAAGCCCGCTGCCATGGCAGATCGACGGCGTGACGGGGCTGGGCGACGCCGTGCACACGATGAGCCCCGCAGGCGGTCTCGGCGCGAATACGGCACTGCGCGATGCCGCCCGGCTCACGACATGGCTGCACGACGTTGCACGAGGGCGCGCCTCGCTTGCCCGCGCCATTTCGCGATACGAGCGCGACATGTGCGAGCGCGCACAGGAGGCCGTGCGACTGGCCGACGCGGGCGCCGCCTTGCTCAACGGTCGCCGTCATCCCCCGCAAGCAACCCAGCCAGCCCCGGCCGACGCGATCCATCTGTGAACCCGGCGCGCTCCCGTGTTACAAATACGGCAACGTGACTGCGCGCCAGGAGTAACCATGTACACCGTAATGGGTATCACGGGACGAGTCGGCGGAGTGATCGGACACGATCTGCTGGCGGCCGGCCGGCCGCTGCGGGCGATTGTTCAGGATCCCGTCAAATCCAGTCGATGGGCAACGCTGGGCAGCGAGATCGCAGTGGCCGAGCATGGCGACGTCGACGCCCTCACGAACGCATTTCGCGGCAGCGAGGCGGTGTTCGTGATGCTGCCGCCGAACGCCGATCCGGAGCCGGACTTCTCTCACGCACGACATCTGATCGACGCCATTCGCCAAGCGCTGGCCGCCACGCGCCCCAGGCGTGTGGTCTGCCTCTCGAGCATCGGGGCGGACAGCGAGGTGCCGAGCCTGCTCTCGGCGCTGCACATGTTCGAGACGGCCATGGTGTCGCTGCACCTGCCCGTCACCTTCCTGCGCCCCGCCTGGCTGATGGAGAATTTCGCTTGGGACATCGCGCCCGCGCGAGAACGCGGCGAGCTGCCGAGCTATCTCGCGCCGGTGGATCGGGCGATACCGATGGTGTCGACGAGCGACGTCGGTCATTTCGCTGCCCGCGCCATGCAGGAGGATTTCGACGACGAACGCGTTTGGGAGATCGAAGGGCCTCAGCGATACTCTCCCGACGACATCGCCGCGGCACTGGCCCGTGCGCTGGTGCGCGACGTGAGCGCCGAGGCCGTGCCGCGTGCCGGCTGGGACCCGCTCTTCCGTGCGCAGGGCATGCGCAATCCGCTGCCGCGCATCCAAATGCTCGATGGCTTCAACAACGGCACCTTTCAGTTTCGCGACGACGGGAAACACACGCTGCGTGGCGAGGTGACGCTTCTCGAAGCGATCACCGCGCTGGTGCGAGAGGCCTGAGCGAGGGCGCACCACCACGCACCACCACGCACCTCCGCGCGGCTACACCGCTTCAGACACGCCGAGCCACGCCGCTCAAGGCGATACCGCGCATGCGGGCGTCCGCGCGAGCAACGCCGGCCAGCGCGCCGCCCAATCGCCGTCATGCGCCACGCCGTTGACCACCAACGTGCGGACGCACCGGCCGCCGACCGCGGCGGCGAAGCGCTTCGCGACCTCCGGTGGCACGACCGTGTCCTGTGCGCTGCTGAAGTGCACCTGCGCGACGCCCGACAGACGTGCGGCCTCATCGATTGGATTGAGCGATGCTGGCATCGGCGACACGCCGTGGATTCGATTGACATATGCCACGTCGAGATTGCCCGCCACCGTGCGCAGCGATACGACGTCGTGGCGGCGCGCGGCAATGAGTGCGGCAATCGCGCCGCCGCCTGAAAAGCCGACGAGGCCCAGACGCTGTCCGGGCACGCGCGCGGCGATGCGACCAACGGCGTCGTTCATCGCGTCGACCACTTCCGGCGCGAACCGCTTGCCGGTCCAGTACGCCACGTTGCACGCCGGGTTTCGAGCCATTGGCGTGAACTGACAGGGGCGAGCGAGATAGACCACGTTCGGTGACGTATCCGCGGCGGCCAGGGCGAGTCCGGTTGCCGCGACAGGCGTTGGGTCGGGCGACGGCTCGGTGCGCGACAACCAGGCCAGACCGTCCCCCTCGATATAGATGCGCACCGGCGCGTCGGCGCGCGCGATACGCACAAACGCGGTCAGCACGAATGCTCCGCCCTGCACCGTTTCCCGATGCAGTCCTGCGGGGCCGGCCAGCGCCTGCGCATGCGCGTCCCGATCAAGGCTGGCGCAGCCCGAGAGCGCGGCCGCCGCGACAGCGCACGCGCCGATCCAGGCTTCAGCGCGCATGGTCGTCATGCGCCGTCTCGCGCGATGCGGCCACGAAGGCGTCGAGCGCACGCGCCGTCTTCTCGACGACGGGCGTCCACTCGGCACGCGCCGTCTGGCGAAACAGGCGCATCCCTGGATACCAGGGAGAATCGTCGCGCCCTTCCAGCCATCGCCAGTCGGGTACGAACGGCAGCAGCACCCACACGGGGCGTCCCATCGCACCGGCCAGATGCACGGGCGACGAATCGACGGAGATCAGCAGATCGGCCAACTGGAGAATGGCGGCGGTGTCCTCGAAATCGCGAATCTCGTCGCCGAGCACAACGACCTGCATGCCGTCGGGCGGAGCACTCGCCTGCGCGCTCGCCGGTCCCTTCTGAATCGAGAGAAAGGACGCACCGGATGCGCCCAACGGCGCCAGTTGCGCGAGCGTCATCGAGCGATTGTGGTCGTTCACATGCTCGGGACGCCCGGCCCAGACGAGGGCGACCCACGGCCTGGGCACGTCGGCGAGACGCTCGCGCCAGAGGGCCACGCGCGCCGGATCGGCGCTCAGATACGGCATCTCGCCCGGAAGATCGTCGAGCCGAAGCCCCATTGCCATGGGCAGGCTCATCAGTTCGCAATGCAGGTCGAACGCTTCGGTCAGCGAGCCACGCGCGACGATATCCTCGTCACCCCACATCCGCTTCGCAATGGACAGCGCCTCGGCATTGACCTCGAAAATCACACGCGCCTGACTGCGCTCGCGCGCCCAGCGCGCCATGCGCATGAACTGGAAGGTATCCCCGTATCCCTGTTCGTCGTGAATGAGGAGCGTCTTGCCGGGAATCGGCTGTCCGTCCCATCGAGGCCGCTGCACCTTGCGCTCGATCGACTGTGTGTGCTCGAGACTGTAGCGATACCGATACTCGCGCCAGCCGCGCTCGAAGTCGCCGAGCAGCAATAACGCTTCGGCAAGATCGAACCGGTTCGACAAATCGCCCGGCACCTGACGCGCGAGCATGTCGAGCACGTCGCAACCTTCACGCGTTTTCCCTTGCGCTCGCAGCACCATCGCCAGCAGGCGCCAGACCGACATGGGCGCAACGCCCTCGGCCACGGCTTCGCGCAGCAAGGGCTCCGCGCCTTCGTAATCTTGCGCCGCGACCAACGACGCGATGGCGCGCTGACGCTCGGTCTGGACTTGCGTCGGCGCCGGCGCGTCGATTGCGGACGTGGCCGCGCCAGCGTCGGCGTGCCCCTGATCGCGCCCGGCGACGTCGGCCTCGACGGCGGCGAGCGCCGCGCGGGCGCCGACATTCTCGGGCACGATTCGCACGGCCTCGCGTGCCGATGCGAGTGCTTCATCGAGACGTCCCAGGAGTCGCAGAATGCACGCGCGCGCGACGAGTGTCGACGGATGCTGCATGGCGAAGGCCGACATCACTTCCACGATCTGCCATGCGCCGCCCAGATTGCCGCGCGCGAGTTCGATGTCGGCGAGATTGCGGTAGGCGTCGACGAATTGCGGGTCGATTTCAATGGCGCGCCGCGCCATCGCGGCCGCTTCGTCATGACGTTGCTGCGCACGCAACAGCGCCGCCAGATTGCTGTGCACGTCGGCGCGCTGTCCGTCGAGTTCGAGCGCACGCCGGTAATGCCGCTCCGCTTGCTCGGTCCGGCCCAGCAGACGCGCCGTGTTCCCGAGATTGTTCCACGCGTCGGCAGACCCGGATTGCAGTTCGCTCAGACGCTCGAGACTCGCCAGGCTCTGCGACAACTGACCGGCTTCCTGCTGCGCGATCCCCAGATTGTTCCATGCCGCGGGGAAGGTCGGATCGACCTCGACGGCCCGCTGCGCGGCGTTCAGCGCCTCGTCGAGACGTCCGGCCTGACGGTTCATCTCGGCCAGATCCGACCAACAGGCAGCCGGTGCGCCCGGCACCTTGCATACCTCGCGCAAGTGCTCGATGGCCACGTCCAGTTTTCCGTACGCGTGCGCCATCAGGCCCAGCAGGTAATGCGCGTCCGGATGCCCGGGGGACGCCGCGAGCACGCGTCGGCACAGGATTTCGGCTTGCGGCGCCTGCCCGGCCTGCCAGTGAGTGCGTGCACGGACCATGGCCTCGGCGAAAGTGATCGTTTCCGTGGCGGGCACGGTCGAGGCGTTTGGCGAAACCGGAAGGGCGGGGCTGGAAGACATCGGAACGATGGGCGGGCGGTGGCGGACCGCAAGATACTTCCACGGCGCTCGCCATCGTGTCAACGATGGCGAGCGCCGGTGTCGGGTCACGGCACCAAGCCGTCAGAAGCGTTGCTGGATGCGCACGATGCCCGTGTGCGATACGAAGCCAGAGCCGGCCTGAAGGTTATAGCGGATCGATGCACTCATGTTGCTCGCGCGCATGAGCGTGAGGCCCAGCGAAATATCGGCAAGATCCGACACGGGCGTCGCGCCCACCGTCGTGAACGCCGTCTGCCCTGACGGATCGGCGGCGAAGCTCGCCCCCGTCGACAAGCGCGTGCGATTGTACTCGTGCACCCAGCGCACGCTCAGCTCCGGCATCCACGTGCCCGACGACGTCTCGAACGGGACACCGATCTTCGCCCCCAGCGCACTGCGCACCGAGCTGGCGCTCGCGCTGCCCACCGAGAGCGCCGCACCATTGCCACCGCTTTCCGTGTAGCCGGGCTGATTCAGGTGGCTGTAGCTCAGGCCCACCAGCGGCGTCACGATCGCGCGCCCCACCGCCAGCGGCCAGCCGAACTCCGCGCTGCCGACGTACTGCTGCCCGTTGAAGCTGCCGCCCGCCGCGCCGTTGAAGCCCTGCATCGACACCAGACGCGTGGTGTTGTAGCGCTGCATGACCACCGAGCCCGAGAGATTCACGTACCACGGCTCGCCGGTATAGGAGGCGTAGCCGATCAGTCCGTACCCGTTGACGCTCGTGTTGTTGCCCGACGTGGCGCCGTCGTTGTTGATGACCGTGCGCGAGAACTGGAATGCACCGCCCGCGCGCCAGCGGTCGCCGAAGGCGCGGTCCGCGCCAATGAGCAGGCCACCGTAATTGGCGGCGTAGCCGTCCATGCCGTCACGCTCGGACTGGCTGGCGTGGCCGCCGAACGCCTGGCCCCACACGCCCCAGTTCACAGCAGCGTCGCCCGTTGCAATCCCGGTCCCCCCGGCCGAGGCCGTGCGCAGACCGTTGACGTGGGCACTCACCACACTGAGCGCGTCGATCGCGGCGGCCCCCGCGGCGCGTGTCACTTGCGACGGCGCCAACTGATTGCCCACACGGTTGGCCGACGCCGTCGAACCATCGGAGAGCGAACCCAGCGTCGCGTTGTACAGGTTGAGCAGTTGCGCATTGCTCACGCCGGTATAGCCGAGCAGCCCTCGCAACGCCGACTGGGCGTTCTGCGTCGAAGCGATCGTGGCATTGGTGCGCGGATCGAACGACGGGATCTGACCACCAGCGTTGCCGCCAGCGCCGCCGCCAGTGGTGCCGGCACCGCCGCCCGTACTGCCGCTATTGCCACCATTGCCGCTATTGCCGTTGTTGCCGTCGTCCTTGCCCGCGTTCGGATCGGAGACCACGGTCAGCACCAGATCGCGCTTCGTGCCGTTGGCCACGTTCGCGCCAGTGGCGCCGAGCGTCGTCGAGCCGTTAACGCGATAGCTCAGCGAGCCTTCGTTGTAATTGGCCGTACCGGCGGTGTCGATCACGACATAGCGCTGGCCGACCGCGAACGAATACCCGAGCGACTGCAACGCGATGCTGGAGCCGGGTGCCAGCGTCGTATTGCCGGTGACTACGAGCCGGCCATAGCCGCTGTCGGTCGTCATGTCGCCGGTCGTCACCGCATTGCTCGCCACACCGACCTGCAGCGTACCGCCCGCGGCCTGGTCGAAGTTGCCATCGACGTTGAGCGTTCGGTTGATCTGCAACACCGACGCGTCGTTGTGCACCGTACGAACACCGCCAAGGTCAAAGTGGTCGTCGAGCACCAAACGTCCCCCTGTGAAGCGGGTGTCGGCATTGGTGCTCACGATGGTGCCCGGGAAAACGCTGCCAAAGCCGGTCAGGGTGCCGTAAGTGCCATCCGTTGCGCCAGCGATCTTCAACACGTTGGGCGAGCGATTGATGATCCAGCCGGCGATCGTGCCGGCGTTGTTGATCGCATCGATGGACGACGTCGTTGCCTGGTTCGAGATCGCGCCGCCGACGCCCGTGATCAGGCCTCCCGCCTGGTTGTTGATCGTGCCGATGGACGCATCGTTGTAAATCCCGTAATAAGCGCCCGAGATCGTGCCGGCGTTGTTGATCGCGCCGATCGTGCCTGCGAACAGCGTGCCGCCAATCCATTGCGACGCGTTGTTCAGGCCCACGGCATACTGGCCCGGCACGCCGGTGCCTGCGGTGATCGTACCGCCGGCCAGGTTGTTGATGGCAGCGATCGAACCGCCGTAGTTCGCAAGGCCATACATCTGCCCGATCAGGGCGCCGGTGTTCTCGATCAGACCGAACGACGACGGCCTGGCCAGATCGCCGGACGCCGCCAGCATCACCCCCGTGTAGCCGGTGATTCGCCCGCTGTTGGTGAGCACGCCCCACTCGCCCGTGCCCCACACGCCCACGCCATTGGAGGCGGTCGTGGTCGCGGCGATCGTGCCGGCGTTGACCAGTGTCGTGAGCGAACCCGTGTTCGCAACGCCCAGCGTGGCGCCCTGGATCAGGCTGCGGTTCTCCAGACGCGCAAGCGCACCGGTGTTGTTCACGCCACCGAGGTTGTCGGACACGATGGTGCCCACGTTCAGGATCGTTCCGACCAAGCCGCCCGCATACAGGCCCGAATTGGTGCCGCCGGACGCCGAAATCACGCCGTTGTTCACCACGCTGTCGACCTGACCGCCGTTGCTGGCAATGCCCAGTGCACTCTTGCCAGCGATGGTGCTGGCAATCGTGCCCGTGTTCGTGATCGTGCCGAGGTGACCGGTAATCGACGCCTGGGCCGTGCCGCTGACGTCGAGATTCGCGCCGTCGAAGCGCCACTGCGACGCATCGCCGCCAGTCACGCCCGCCACGAGATTCGTGGTGCCGTTGACGACGCCGAGGTACTGCGGCGTGAAGAGCGTCACGAGCAGCGTGGTGCCCTGGTGCGCACCGTTGGCCGCGAGCGTCGGGTTGCCGTTGATCACATAGCGCAACGTGCTTTCGTTGTAATTGATCGTGCCCGCCGTATCGATGACCACGTAGCGCTGCCCTGCGGCGAACGCGTACCCCATCGATTGCAGCGCGATGGTCGAGCCCGGTGCGATGTACGTACTGCCGCTTACGAGGAGACTGCCGTAATTCAGCGAGTCCGCGCCCGCCACGCCGATCTGAAGCGTGGCGTTCGCGCTCTGGTCGTAATTGCCGAAGATCGAGAGCGGACGATTGACCTGGAGCAACGAACCGACGTTGTGCAGCGTGCGCATGCCGGTCACGTTGCCGCCGATCGTGGTGCGCAGTTCGAAATCGTTGTTTACCAGCAGGTTTCCGCCGGTGAGTCGTACGTCGGCGTTGGTACTCACGATGGTGCCCACATTCGCACCGCCACCGAAACCGGTGAATGTGCCGAACGTGCCGTCCGTTGCACCGCTGATACTCAGTTCGTTCTGGGAGCGATTGATGATCCAGCCGGCAATCGTGCCCGCGTTACGAATCGCGCCGATCGACGCCGACGTCGCCTGGTTCGAGATGGCGCCACCCAGACCAGTGATCACGCCGCCTGCCAGGTTGTCGATCAGACCGATGTTGCTGCCGTTGGAAATCCCGTAGTAGCTGCCGGCGATCGTGCCTGCATTGCTGATCGTGCCGATCGTACCCGCCAGCAGCGTGCCGTTGGCGGTGAGATCGAGGTTCTCGATGCCGGAGACAATGGTGTTGCCCGTGCCGCCCGTTCCGGTGATGGCGCCCCCTGCCTGGTTGTCGATCTTCGTGATCGTCGAGCCATTGTTCGACAAGCCGTTCTGCGCGCCTGTAATCACTCCGCTGTTCGTCAGCAGGTCGAGCGTCGCAGGGGCCGCAATGGTGGCCGAGGCGTAATTCACGAGACCGTTCCAGCCGAGGATAAGCCCTTGGTTGGTCAACTGCCCCAGATGCCCCGTATTCAGGGCGCCATAACCGGTACTGGCGCTCATCGTGCCGGTGTTCTGCACCGAGGTCAGCGAGCCATAGTTCGCAAGACCGTCGAGCACGCCCGTTATCGTGCCGGTGTTCTCGAATGTGGTCATCGTGCCGGTGTTGTTCACCGCATCGCGCGTGCTCGTTCGCACTGCGCCGTGGTTCACCAGCGTGCCGACGGTGCCGCCGTTGAAGAAGCCCGAGTTGTTCGGCCCGGTCGACGCGATGGTCCCATCGTTGACGAAGCGGTCGACCGAGCCGTAGATCGCGGCAATGCCCATGGCCGACGTCCCCGTCAGGGTCCCGGTGTTCGCGATCGTGCCGATCGAGCCGACGACCGTGCCGAACGTCGAGCCGGTGATCGAGACGTTGGTGCCGTCGAACGACCACCCGGTGCCGCTGGACGGTACCCCCTTGAGCAGACTGGCGGTCCCGCCGATCGTGCCCACGGCGCTCGGCGCGATCAGCGTCACGATCAGATCGAGATAGCTCCCGTTGGCCTGACGCACGCCGCTGCCGACGAGGGTCGACCCACTGATGACGTAGTTGAGCGACGCTTCGTTGAATGGCGAGGACCAGTCCATCGTTTCGAGCACGACATATCGCTGGCCGGACGCGAACGCGTAGCCCATCGACTGAAGCGCGATGGTCGTGCCCGGCATGAGTGTCGCCAACCCCTGCACCACAAGACGGCCATAGCCGCTGTCGGAGGTGCGGTCACCGGTCGTCGTGGCGCCCGAGCCGACGCCGATCTCGAGTGTCGCCCCCGCGTCCTGTTGATAGTTCCCGTACACCGAGATGGTGCGGTCGAGGTGAAGCCTGGCGCCGCTGTTCAACAGCGTGAACGCGTTGCCCAGGTTCACGTTGTCGTTGAGGATGAGATTGCCGCTCGCGAACCGCACGTTCGATGTCGGACTCTCGAGCGAGCCGACGGAAGTGCCGTCGAAGCCGGTCAGCAAACCGTAGCTGCCGCCGGCGTCACCGTTGATCGTCAATTCCGCCGAGCCGTTGTTGACGATATTGCCCTGGATGGTTCCGGCGTTGTTGATCGTGCCGATCGTTCCCCCGCCGGCGGCAATCGCGATCGCGTTGAGCCCGCGGATCACGCCGCCGCTGTCGTTGTTGATGGTGCCGATGCGGCTCCCGGCCGCTCCCGTCACGATGCCAGTGCCTGAAGCCCCCCCATCGATGCGCCCGGTGGCGAGGTTGTGAATTTCATCGATGGAGCCCGAGTTCTGGATAGCGCCGCCATAACCGGTGATCGTGCCGCCGTTGACGATCGAACCGAGGGTCGCGTTGTACACCGTCCCGCCGATGGTCGTGGTCGAATTGTTCAGACCGTAGACCGAAGCGCCCGCGCTGGTCGCGTCAATCGTGCCATAGTTGCTGAGCGAGGTGATGCCGCCGCCGGCATTGTAGACGCCGACAAGACCGCCCGTGATCACGCCGGTGTTCGTGATGGTCCCCACGGACACCGGGGCGGCGGTAGTGCGTTGATTCAACACGCCGTAATCGCCTGAGATCGTGCCGCCCGTCTGATTCGTCAGGTTGTCGATCCGCCCTGCGTTGCTGATCGCGGCTTCGTTCCCGCCAAGAGCGACGCCAATCCATCCCATGTTGCCGAGGTTCGAAATGGTCCCTTGGTTCAGCACCCCCGCCCGCCCGGGGACGTTGTTGTTGACCGAGATGGTTCCCACGTTGGTGAGCGTGCCGAGCTGGCCCGAATTCAGTACGCCGAGCGTGCCGCTGACGATCTGGCCGTAGTTGGCGAGCAATCCGATGGTGCCGCTCGATTGCACGCCACTCTGGTCGCCGTAAATCAAACCGTTGTTGATGAGCCTGCCAAGCGCACCCGACACCGACACCCCCGTGGCGGTGCCGATGATCGTGCCGTTATTGGTGAGCAGCGAATCCAGGCCGACAGGTGTCCTGATGAGCGCCCCGACCGTATCGCCCCTGAACGACACGCCCTGGTCGAGGACGATCTCGCCGAAAGCCCCCGTGAAATTCACGCTGCGCGTACCGTCGACGAGGACACTCAGGATGTTGCCGTCCCAGTCCCACGTTTGCCCGCCATCCTGCACGCCCCTGTATAGCTGGGTCGCCTGCCCGTCATATCCGGTCACCGAGCCGACCGTCTGCGCCATCGCCGCACCGGAGGCCGCCATCAAGGCAGCGGCTGCGACCGCTGCCCTGCGGGCGCGCCGATCCACGCTGCGCGTCGCCTTCCCGTGGCTGCAGGCCACCTCGGAAGCGACTTGATACATCCCCAGACTGGTGCTCCACACCACGCGGTAAATGCGATTCATACGATGCCCCGGCTCACTGTGCCTATGTCGATGTGTTGGATGACGGAATTCGGTATGACTTCCCGAAGCCATACCTGTCCCCGGCTCGGCCGCAGGCGTGCCGGGACATCGCTGCGAGAACCATTTCCGGCAGCGGATGCGTCAGGGATTCAGGCGAGAAAAATGCGCTCGTGCGCTACGTCAGGCGGGGGTCCGGTCGCCGCACGGGAGAGTCAGCAGAAGCACGCGCGGAAGCGTGGATTTTTAGAGAAGTTTTACAAAACATTCGGACTACCCCGTAAATATTGACAGGCGCCTTGCCTTTTGATTTTGTTGCTTGTTTTTGTCCGGCGAATCCTTTCATATGCTTTTTCGACTGTCAATCGACAATCGTCGAGTTTCCTTTAAATGCCTGATTTTATTAAGTTATACAAAACAATAAAAAACAACGATTCGTCCCCCAATCGTCCTACTTTTATTCGAAAATTACTCCACTCAATGAGGGCCATAACAACAATGGGATGCTGCCTTCTCGAAGCATGCGTTCGCACCACCTCGTGAACCTTCCAGGGGATTGCATGCTCGCGGCGCGGGATGGACTGGCACAGGTCGACGTCACGGTTGCGCCGCCCGTCCTGCGGGCCCGCCGGGCTTGCGCTACACTCGTTCGACCCTGCGCGGCTCGCCTCGGGCGGCACGCCCTTTCCCACATCAAGGACACGACACGCACATGACCACGAACCTCGAAACCATTCCCGTCAATCGGAACGACGGCAGCGCCGCGACCCTGGGCGACTACGCCGGCAAAGTCCGTCTCGTCGTCAACGTCGCGTCGAAGTGCGGTCTCACGCCGCAATACGAAGGCCTGGAGCGCCTCTACGAAGACAAGCGCAACGCCGGCCTCGAAGTCCTGGCCTTCCCGGCGAACAATTTCAAGGGTCAGGAGCCCGGCACCGACGCCGAGATCCTCGACTTCTGCACCACGCAGTACAACGTGACCTTCCCCCTGTTCGCCAAGATTTCCGTGATCGGCGAAGACCGTCACCCGCTGTACACGGCACTGGTGCAGGCCAGGCCGGAAGCCACCGGCGAAGGGCCGTTTCGAGAGCGCCTGAAGGGTTTCGGCGTCGAGCGCGAGAACCCCGCCGACGTCCTGTGGAACTTCGAGAAATTTCTAATTGGCCGGAATGGTCAGGTCGTGGCGCGCTTCTCGCCGGACGTGAAGGCCGACGATCCGCGTCTGGTGGCCGCCATCGACGCCGAACTGGCCAAGTAAGCGAGTCCGGGGGCGGCGCCGGGATCGCCGCGAGAATACAAAAGGGGGCTGCGCAAACGCATGCCCCCTCTGGTGCCGCCAGCCGCCGCAAGACGGTTGCCGGCGCACGATATTCGCCGCTCGTGCACGGCCTGCGTCTGGACAGACCGTGCACGGGCCTCATGGCGAGATATCGCGCGCCGGTTCCCGCTTCTCGCGACAACTCGCGAAAGCCGGGCGCCTCATTCCCCCCGGAGTGAGGCGCCCGCGATGACCGACCTCAGCGCTTGGCCGTGTCGGTCATGAACTTGCCGCCCGGCGCTTCGCCGCCCTTCTTCTGACGGCGCGTGTTCCCATCGATCCCGCCGTCCACCGCCCACTCGGCGAACACCGTGGGCCCCGGCTCGAAATCGCGCGGCTGCCATTCCGGCGTGAGGATGTCCTCGTCGGCGTAATACTCGATGAGCGCGCCGCAAGGATTCTTGAAGTACCAGAAGTACGCCGACGAAATCGGGTGACGGCCCGGCCCGAGCTGCGTTTCCCAACCGCACCGATCGATGTGCATGCCTCCCCCGAACACTTCGTGGATGTCCCGCACGGTGAACGCCACGTGATTGAGGCCTCGCTTGCCGTTGGGCAGCGCCAGCAGGAACAGGTCATGGTGACCGCCGTGCGGCGCGCAGCGCATGAACGCGCCGCGATCCGGGTAGCGATCCGACAACTCGAAGCCGAGCTTGTCTTCGTAGAACTTCTGCGTGGCCGCCAGTGCGTTGGTGAAAAACACCACGTGGCCGACCTCGATCGGCTGCGCCCGCTCGTACACCGGACTCGGCGTATTCACGCGCTGCGCCGGAATGCCCCACGGGTTGGTCGGTGCGCCCTTCACGTCGATGGCGCGCTTGGCGGTGACTTCCACACGCAGGGCCAGCCCGTTCGGGTCGATGCAACCGGTCGCGCCGTCCCTGAAGTAGTAGCCCGGCTGGTCCGCGAGACGATCCGCGATGGCCGCGACCTCCTGGGCCGTCGTCACGCCCCACGTGACCTCGCGCAAGGTGGGTCCCTCCTCCATGGCGGGCGGCAGTGCTGAATCGTCGTGGCGCACCGCCAGCACGCGAGCACCGTTGAGCGTCTCGAAGCGTGCGCCATTGGCGTCGGCGGACACTTCCGTGAGGCCCCAGTCGGCCAGGAAGCGGCGGCAGGTGTCGAGGTCGGTGACCCCGTAGGTGATTTGTTCGATGCCCAGAATCGTCATGTCTGTCTCGGGGAGGGGTTCAGGGTGTGGCAATCACAGATCGAGTGTCAGACGGTCGCCCTTGCAACCCGACACGCAGATCATCATCACCTTGTTGGACGCACGCTCGGCCGCGCTGAGCACCGAGTCGCGATGGTCGGGGCAGCCTTCGAGCACGCGCGTCTCGCACGCGCCGCAAACACCCTCCATGCAGCTGTGTTCGGCGTCGATGCCCGCGGCAAGCAACGTTTCGAGCAGCGTGGCGCCGGCAGGCACCGCAACTTCCCTGCCGGACTTCGCGAGCGTTACCACGTAGCCCTCGGACGTTGCGGGAGGGGGTGCGTCCGGCGCGGCGGAAAAGCGTTCGATATGCACGTGGTCGATGCCGGCTGCGGCGCAGGCCGCCTCGAACGCGTCGAGCATCACGCCCGGGCCGCAGCAGTAGGCGTGCGTGCCCGCCGGCTGCCCGCTCAGAAAAGCCGCAAGCGATGCCGGCTTGCCGCCGTGCTGGTCGTCGAAGTGATAGGTCACGTCGCCGCCCAGGGCGTCGAGCTCATCGAGGAACGCCGCCTGCGGCGCCGTGCGGGCGCAGTACATCAGCTTGACGCTTCGGCCCAGCGAGCGGAGCCGACGGTACATGCACAGGATCGGCGTCACGCCGATCCCGCCCGCCACCAGCACCGTGTGCTCGGCCGTCTCGTCGAGTTCGAAGTGGTTGCGCGGCGCCGAAATGTCCAGCGTCATGCCCACGCGGAAGTTGTCGTGAATGAAGCGCGAACCGCCACGGCTTTTCGGGTCGGCCAGAATGCCCAGCACGTAGCGATTCGGCTCGCCGGGGGCATTCACGAGCGAATAGCTGCGCACCAACCCGCTCGGCAGATGCAGGTCGATGTGCGCGCCCGGCGTGAAATCCGGAAACGGGGTACCGCTGCCCGACGCGGGCACGAGTTCGATGCTCATGATGCCCGCCGCTTCGTAGCGCAGCGTGCGCACCATTGCCGACAGGTTTGACTTGCTCATAACGCCGCTCTCTGATGTTGCTGATTCTCTTGTCGTGCGGGTCAGCCCGCCACGGACAAATCGATGTCGAGTCGCGCGAACGCCTCGATCTCCACGCGCAGCTCCGGGAACACGAGGCCGCTCACCTGCACCAGCGTCGAACACGGATACGCACCGCCGTTTGCCGCCACCGCCGCGAAGCACTCGCGGCGCGCGCGACCGACTTCGTCCTTGTCGGCGATATCGGTCACGTACACCACCAGCTTGTAGACGTTCGCCAGGCGCCCGCCGCCCGCCTCGACCAGCGCCCGGATCTTGCCCAGCACCACCAGCGTCTGTTCGTAGGTCGTGAGCGGCTTGTCGGCGTTGCGCGTGGCCGGATGCGCGGTCATGCCCGACATCAGGATTTCATTGCCGAAGCGAATGCCGTTGCTCCACGTGGCCGTTTCCAGATCGGGCACCGCCACGGCGCGCAGGCGTTGCGCCTCGAGAGGTTGATCGACTGGCATGACGTGTCCCGCGCCGATCACGCCTTGCCCGGCTGCATGCGCTCGAGCTCTGCCTTCGCCAGGTTCTTCAGATGGCGACGCAGGCGCACGATGCCCATGTCGTGCTGATACAGATGCTCGTGCTGATTGGCGTCGGGCTCCATGTCCTCCAGCATCACGCGATCCTGCTCGAGCACTGCCCAATGGCGCGCCTCGAGACGATTGCGGTACAGGAAGCGCCACGTGTCGCGCTGCCAGCCGTCGAGCTTGCGGCAACGCCAGTGGAACACGGCCGCGAGCGTCGGCGAAATCGGCGTGTAGCTGCCCACGATCACGAAGTTGCCGCCGGGGCCGCCCGTCTTCGGATACGGAATCTCGAGACGCATCCAGTGCGTGCCGGTATCGGCCCACTCGGTCCAGTCGAAGTTCACATCGCGCTGGCCTTCTTTCTCGAAGACGAAACCACGCTCGGTGTCGCGAATGCGGAACGCCGCCGTGTTGTCGCCCTCGGCCATCGAGTGCGACTGCTTGTGCAGATAGGTGCCGTGCATCGGGTCCATCACGTTGTCGAGCACGTAACGGTAGTCGCCCTTCCACTCCGTGTAGCACAGGAACGACGAGAAAGCGCCGTCGGCGTCGAGCTCTTCCGGCAGCACCAGCGGCGGCGGCGTGTCGATGTTGCCGGTGGCGTTGTACAGCCAGATCGCGTCATTGCGTTCGACGATGTGGTAGGCCTGTGTGGGACGCGAGCCTTCGAGCTTGCAGCCCGGGCTGCCCGGCACGCGCATGACGGTGCCATCGCAGCGTACCTGCACCCCGTGATAGCCGCAGGCGATGCGGTCTCCCATCACGATCCCCTTGGAGAGCGGTGCGCCGCGGTGCGGGCAATGGTCGTCGAGGGCGTGGACCTGATTGTCCTGATCGCGCCAGAACACGAGCTTCTTGCCCAGACGTCGCAGCGAGACCGGCTCGCGGCCGACCATGTGCGACGGGCAGATCGGATACCAGAGGTTCTTCAGGCCGCGCTCGAGAATGGCGTCGGCGGTAAGAATGGGTTGTTGCGTAGTCATGGGGGACATCTCCGTCGCAGTCGCCGGGCGCAGGCAGCGCTCGGCGATCGCGCAATGTTTGGGGTTTACTCTTCGGCCAGCCGGGCGATCTGCGCCTTGTAGATTTCTTCGGTCCACACGTCGCCTTCCTGCGGGCCGGGGCCGGTACGGTTCAGATAGGCCACGAGGCCTGCCAGATCGTGCGTGCCGGCGGCGTAGGCGCGCTCGATGGCGTCGCCCAGCAGGCTTTCGTATTGCGTCGGCTCATGGCGACGCGCCTGATGCGGTTCGAGATAACGGTCCATCATTTCCCTCCATTGCGAACCCGTTCGCGAATGCGCGCATGCACGGGTACGAAGTCGTAAGTCGGATAGCATTCGGTGCGAAACACGCCCCATGCCGAGCGCTCCAGCTCCACATTGACCACCGGCAACAAATGCGGTGGCAATTCGAGCGTGACGATCTGGCCGAAGCCCATCGCGACCGTCCACGACACGACCTTGACGCCCTCGGGCGGGAAGCGCTCCCACCATTCGGCCGCCTTCAGGCGCTCCTGGAAATCGTCGAGATTGTTCGACTGATCGTGGCGCAGGAACACCGTGAGCAGCATCGTGCCGGATGGCCCGGCCGGTGACTCGTCCGGCGTTGCGATTGCGTTCTGGCTCATGAGGCGCCTCGCCTTACTGCACGAATTGATTGGTGAACAGGTCGGCCGGGTTCGACTTCTCGCGAATCACCTTTTCCTGCGCATAGAAGTCCTGCAGCTTGGTCACGCGCGCCGGATCGAAGGCGCCCAGGCGTTGCTGCCCCGGATACACATTACGCGCGTAGTACGTGAGAATCTTCTCGATCTCGGCTTCCTTGCCCTTGTAGCCCGGCACGCTCGCGCAGTATTCCTTCGCGGCGCCGGCCGGATCGCGCATGATCTCGGCCACCGACTTGATCGTGGCGCGCACGAACTTGCGAATCATCTCCGGGCGCTCGGCAATGGTCTTGTCCGAGGCCAGGATGGCCTGCGCCATGCCGGGGAAGTACTTGTCGGTCGACGTCATGGTGATCTTCACCCCGGCGTCCTCGATGTTCTGCGCCCACTCGGGCGTGCCGACCATCGCTTCGGCCTTGCCCGTGGCGACCTGCTGCCACACACCCGCCGGTCCGGCGCCCTGGATGCGGGCGTCGTTGCGCGTGAGACCGGCCGAGGCCAGCAGGCCGAGCGTGGCGTAGAAACCGGTGTCCTGATAGGCCAGCACGGTGATCGTCTTGCCCTTCAGGTCGGCGGGCGACTTGATGTTCGCGTCGTCGCGCACGACCAGCTGGTGCAGCGTGCGTCCGCCAAGCAGCGCCACGCCCTTGATGGTGATGCCGTTCGGACGCAGCACGATCGGCGTGTCGCCCAGGCCGCCGCCCAGGTCGCCGTTGCCCGACGCGAGCTGCTTGCCCACGTCGGCGCCGCCCTGCACGGTCAGCCAGCGCACCGACAGGCCTTCGGCCGCGTAGTAGCCCTTCTTCTCGGCCAGCATCAGCGGCGCGAACGCCGGCAGGTTCGCCGGGGCCGGGAGCAGATAGGTGATCTGCTGCGTGGCCGGTTGCGCCATGGCGGGCGCGGCCAGCCCCGAAAGACCGGCCACGGCGCACAGGCCGGCCGTCAGAAAGGCGCGGCGCGCCAACGATCCACGGAAAATCGACAACATATCTCTGCCTCGCTCAGTTGCGGTTACCGCGATGCCCCGTGCATCGCGGCTTGTTCTGCCATCACTTGCCCGATCAGACCTTGCCCGCCCAGCCGAGCGGGTTGTCGTTCATGCCCCAGTAGAGGCTTTTCTGATGGGTGTATTCCAACAATCCCAGACGCCCCTTCTCACGCCCCATGCCG
Organism: Pandoraea sp. E26; assembly: GCF_000681415.1. Classification (NCBI taxonomy): domain Bacteria; kingdom Pseudomonadati; phylum Pseudomonadota; class Betaproteobacteria; order Burkholderiales; family Burkholderiaceae; genus Pandoraea; species Pandoraea sp. E26. The sequence continues at coordinate 16,336 of NZ_AYXJ01000027.1, read as the reverse complement.
CTCTCCTTCCAGCCGCCGAACGGCGTCGAGATCGAGAACTGCTTGTAGGTATTGATCCAGACGGTCCCCGTTTCCAGCGCACGACCGATGCGCCACGCGCGCTTGTAGTCGCGCGTCCAGATGCCCGCGGCAAGTCCGTAGACGCTGTCGTTGGCCTCGGCCAGCAAATCGTCCTCGTTCTCGAACGGCAGCACGGCGAGCACGGGTCCGAAGATTTCCTCCTGCACCATGCGCGCCCGATTGGTCAGGCCCTCGATGATGGTCGGCGAGTAGAAATATCCCTTCTCGCGACCGTCGCCCACCGGACGCTCGCCGCCGCACAGCAGGCGACCGCCCTCCTCCAGTCCGATGGCGACATAACGTTCGATCGACTCGCGGTGCGCCGACGTGACGAGCGGGCCCATTTGCGTATCTTCACGCAGCGGATCGCCAACGCGCAGCTGCTTCGCCCCGGCGACCAGACGCTCGACGAACGTGTCGAAGATGGCCTTGTGCACGAACAGGCGCGAGCCCGCGATGCACGATTCGCCCGACGAACTGAAGATGCCGTAGAGCACACCGGCCACGGCATGGTCGATATCGGCGTCCTCGAACACGATGGTCGGCGACTTGCCGCCTAGCTCCAGCGACACAGGCATGAGCTTCTCGGCGGCCAGACGCGCAATGCCGCGGCCGACTTCCGTGCCGCCCGTGAAGGCGACCTTCCTGACCTTGGGATGGCGCACCAGAATGTCGCCGATCACCGAGCCCTTGCCCGGCAGCACCGACAGCACACCACGCGGCACACCGGCGGCTTCGCAGATGCGGCCGAGTTCGAGCGAGGCGAGCGGCGTGACTTCCGCGGGCTTGAGCACCACGGCGTTGCCGGCGGCGAGCGCGGGTGCCAGCTTCTGCGCATCGGATGCGATCGGCGAGTTCCACGGCGTGATGGCGGCCACGACGCCCAGCGGTTCGTGCACGCTCATGGTGAGGTAATCGCCACGCGAGGGCGTGAGCGTTTCCTCCAGCGTCTCCAGGCACGAGGCGAAGTACCGGAAAGTGCCCGCCGCGCTTGCCACGAGCGCGCGCGTCTCGCTGATCGGCTTGCCGTTGTCGCGGCGTTGCAGATGCGCGAGCGCCTCGGCGCGTTGCGTGATGCCGTCGGCAACACGATGCAGCACGGCAGCGCGTTGATGCGGCTTGAGGCCCGCCCAGTCGGCACGGCGCCACGCCGCATCGGCCGCTTCCACGGCTTCGACGGCGTCCTCGGCGCCGGCTGCCGCGATCTCGGCATTCACACTCTCGTCGGCGGGATACAGGCTCTGATAGCGCTTGCCGGTACCGGCGCGCCATTCGCCGCCGACCAGAATGTCGCTCGAAAATCCCTGCAGCAAATCTTGATGGCTCATGATGCGGTTCCTGCTAGATCACACAGTTCGCGACGCGATTGCGCAGCGCGCGAATGGCCGAATACGCGGTCAGCGCCGAGGTCTTGGGATTGTCCGGCAACGGTTTGCCGCACATCTCCAGCGACATCTCGCCGAACGCGCCGCGCGCCGCGATGTGGTGCACGTTGCGCGTGGTCGCCGGGTCGGCGATCAGACGCACGCGCGTGGCGTCGAGGCCCAGGCCCGCGATGGCGACCGTGGCCGCCACGTTCGCGTTCTTCGGATACAGGCGCGCCGCTTCGCGGGCGCTGCCTTCGAAGATCACGGTGGCACGCGTGAGCGACGCGAGATCGCACACGTGCTCGGCGGGCGTGCCCTGCCATCCCAGCGGGGGCTTGCGGCCCGTGTACAGCACTTCGTCCAACCCGCCCTCGCGCGCGGCGGCAATCGCGTCGATGCCGCCAATGGCGCCCGAGAGCAGCGTGACGGTCGAGGCGCCGTCTCTCGCGGCCTGCTCCAGCGCGGCCAGCAGCGCGGTGTCGGACAGCGCACCGATGGAGGCGACCGCGCAGTCGACGCCCGACTTGAGCAACGGCACGACATGTCCGGACAGAGCGCTGTGGCCGGCACACTCCAGAACGAAATCCGGACGGCTCGACAGGGCGTCCGCCGAGGACACCACCTCGGTGCCCTCGCGCACGCTTTCGCGCACGCGGGCGGCCGCGTCCTCCGGCACGATCACGTGGCCCACGCGCAGGTGCGGATCGCTCGCGCACGCTTCGTAGACCTTCGAGCCGATCGCACCGAAGCCGATCAGCGCGACGTCGACGGGACGATGATTCAGCTCATGCATTGGCGGGCTCCCGGACCGGCGGGCCGGCAAAGTGAGACGCGAAGTTGCCGACCGACAGCATGTCGACCTCCAGCAGTACCGGGCCGTCGTGCGCGACGGCGCGCGCCACCGCGCTCTGCGCCTGGTCGATGTGCGTGATGCGTTCATGCTTGAGTTGCAGGCTCGCGCAAAACGCGGCGAAATCCGGTTGGTGCAGTTGCACGTAGTGACGACGGCCGCCGTACTGCGCGTCCTGAATGTTGCGGATCACGCCGTAGCACTGGTCGTTCATCAACAGGATCACGACCGGCGCCTTCTCCTGCACTGCCGTGGCGAGCTCGCCCACGTTGACCATGAGGCCGCCGTCGCCGCACAGCGCGACGGTCTTCTTCGCATTGCCCGCGAGCGCCGCGCCAATGCCCATCTGCATGCCCTGACCGATGCCGCCGCCGAGCGCGTGCACCCCGGCGCGCGGCGAAAAGATCTTCAGCAGGCGATTGCCCCACGTGCTGTTCGAGATCGTGACGTCTCGCACCCAGTTGAAATCGCGGCCCAGCGCGCCTTGCAGCGCGGCCACGAGCTGACGATACGGACCGAGCCCTTGCGCGACCTGGTCGATCGCCGCGTCGCGCGCGGCCGCCAGATCGGCGTGGAATGCCGGATCGACCGAAAGACGCCCCTGCAGGCGGTCGGCCAACGCGTTGAGCACGCGCGAGGCGTCGCCCTGCACGAAGAGGTCGTTGCGGTAGCCGCGATTGTCCGCGAGCCCGTCGGCATCGACCCGGTACAGCGGACGCGGCAGCGCGAGCTTGTACTTGAGCGTCTCGTTGCCGCGCAGGCGCGAACCGACGACGAGCACCGCGTCGCAAGTCCTGTAGAACTTCTCGACCGTCGGGTGAATGTTGAACGCGCCGAGCGTGGCGGCGTGGTCTTCCGGCACGATGCCGCGCCCCTGCACGCTCGTCACCACGCCGAAGCCCATGTCGACCAGACGCTTCACGGCCGCTTCCGCGCCCCGGGCGCCGCCGCCCAGCCACAGCAGCGGACGATGCGCCGCCGCCAGCTTGTCGGCCAGCTCCGCCACGCGAGCCTCGTCATGCGTGGGTACGGGAATGTGCGGCGCCGCGAGATCGGACGGCCACTCGATTTCGGCGGCCTGGATGTCGATCGGAATCTCCACGCTGACCGGGCCGGTCGGCGCCGTGAGCGCGGCGCGCACCGCTTCGCGCACCGTCGACAACGCCGTGTCCACGCAGCGCACGCGATAGGCCGCCTTGGAGATCGAGTTCAGCATGCTGAGCTGGTCCGGCGCTTCGTGGATGTACGCCAGATCGCGGTCGAGGAATTCCGTCTCGATCTGACCGGTGATGTGCAGCACGGGCGTGCCCGCCGTGAGCGCTTCGACCATGGCGCCGGCGGCATTGCCCGCGGCGGTGCCCGTGCTCGTGAACGCCACGCCGAGGCCACCCGACACGCGCGACAGGCCGTCGGCCATGTTCAGCGCGCCGGCTTCGCCGCGTGCGCCCACATAGCGGATTTTTTCGCGACGCGCGATGGCGTCGAGGATCGGCATGTTGTGAATCGAGATCACGCCAAATGCGGTCTGCACGCCGCACTGTTCGAGAAACGCCGCGATGACTTCGCCGACGGTGGTTTTGTTAGACATGTCTTGCCAGGCCTCCGGAAACATCGATGTGGCTGCCCGTCGTATAGGACGATTGCGGGCTGGCCAGGAAAAAGATCGCCGCGGCCGCCTCTTCAGGCTTGCCCAGACGTTGCAACTGGATTTGCTTCTTGCGCGCGAGCTCCCCGGTCCACTCCTGCCAGGTCTTGCCTTCGCCCTGCTCGGCAAAGCGCCGCCGCCACTGCCCCGACTCCACCAGTCCGATCAGGATCGAGTTGACGCGAATGCGATCGGGGGCGAACTCGCTTGCCATCGATCGCACCAGGTTCTGGATGCCGGCGCGCGCCGACGAGGTCGCCACCATGTGCGGCTCGGGCTGCAGCGCAAGCAGCGAATTGACGCAGACGATGGCCGCATCCCCGGTCTCGCCCGCGGCCTCGCGCAGCATCGGCAGGCAGGCGCGGGTGGTGCGGATCACGCTGAAGTATTTCAGTTCGAGCTCTTCGCGCCAGGCGTCGTCGGTGGTGTCCGCGAACGTCGAGACACGGCCCTGGCCCGCATTGTTGACAAGCATGTCGAGACGGCCGAATTCGTCGCGGATACGCGCGGCGAGCGCCGCAACGTCGCTCTCGACGAGCACGTTGCATTGCGCCGCGATGAGGCGCGCCTGCGGGTGACGCTCGCGCAGATGCGCCTCGGCCTGCGCCAGACGTTCCGGGTTGCGCCCGCAAATCGCCACGGCCGCACCGGCGTCGAGCAGGCGCCCGGCCGTGGCGAGGCCGATGCCGGACGTGCCGCCCGTGACCAGCGCCGCGCGTGAGGAGAGGTCGATCTTGATCATTTCAATCCCAGTGACTTCATGTAGGGGGAGGTGCGGCCGTCGCCGCCCGGCCGGTAATTCAGACGGTGCGAGAGCGCGTCGGCGGCTTCGCGCACCTGCCCGATCAGTCCCGCGTCGAGCATTGCCGAATCGATGTTCGCGCGCGGGATCGTGACCGTGATCGCGGCGCAGATGCGGCCCGCGTCGTTGCGTACCGGCGCGCTCACGACGCTTATGCCGCGCTCGAAGGACGAGGCCGAGACGGCATACCCGCGTTCGGCGTCCTCGCGCACGCGCTCGAACAACTCGGCGAGCGTCTCGGGGGTCTGCGGCGTGTATTTCTCCAGCGTCTTCTCGGGATACAGCGCACGCAGTTCGGCGAGCGTGAGATCGCCCATCAGCACATGGCCGTGGACCGTGGCATGCGCAGGCAAGCGCGTACCGACGTTGACCTTGATCGAATTGAACACCCCGGCCACGCTCTGCGCCTTGGCCACGAACACGATGTCGCGCCCGTCGCGAATCACGATGTGCGACGTCAGCTGGGTGGCATCGCGCAGCCGCTCGATGATGGGAATGCCCAGATCGGTGAGCTCCAGCGAGCTCAGGTATTCGAAGCCCAGACGCAGCACCGCCACGCCCAGACGGAAGTTCTTTTCGCTGCCCGCGCGCTCGAGAAAGCCCATCGCCTCAAGCGTTTGCAGCAAACGGAAGACCGTCGTGCGCGGAATACCGAGGCGCTGCGAGAGCTCCGGTGCGCTGAAGACCGACTCGCGCGGCGAGAATTGCGTCAGGATGCGCAGGCCGCGCTCCAGCCCCGGCACGAGGTAACGCGATTCGGCGGGCGCCGCCTCGGCGACTTCGTCGTCCAGCGTGTCCTGCATGTCCTGTACGTCCTGCGTGCTGTCGTCGATCGACGCCGCGGCGACGGCGCGTTTCGGATTGGCGGGTGCCATATCAACGCTCCCCTGCCGCAATGCGCCCGAGCCACGCGGCAAGCGCGGCATCGAGCACGTCGGGCGTTTCAATGTAAGACGCGTGGCCGGCCCCTTCGATAATCTGAAGCGGCACACCGGCGACGTCGGCAATCGCCTGGCAGCTCGCGGGAGGGGTGACGCCATCGTGGGCGCCGACGGCCACCGCGACGGGGCCGGCCTTGGCCGCCGCGTACCGGGCCAGGTCGCCCGCCACATCGCCGTTCGAGAGCAGATGGGTCGCCTGCGCGTAGCCCTCGGGCCGCACCCGCGACATGTTCCACTTCACCCAGGCGCGCGGCAGGTCGGCCGCGTTCGGTGCCACGAGGTTGTCGCTGCGTTCGCGCGCCATGCCCGCGGGACCGAGTTTGTGAAGCATCGCCAGGCGGCTGTCGCGCTTGGCCGCCCGGACTGCCGGGTCGGCCTTGCCGTAGCCCCCTGCCGGCGAGCACAGAAACAGGCCGAGCACGCGGTGCGGCGCACGCGCGGCAAACCTCGACGCCATGATCGCGCCGAGCGAATGGCCGGCCACCGCCACGCGCGCAAGACCGAGCGCATCGAGCCACGCTTCGAGGGCGTCGGCGTAGGCGTCGGCATCCGGCTCGGCAGGCGCGACATTCGTTGTCTGACCGTAGCCAGGGGCATCCCAGGCATAAAGCGAGGCGCCAAGGCCCGTCGCTTCGAACTGCGCCAGCCACGACGCCGCCCCCGACCCGATGCCGTGCAGCATCACCACAGGGACGGCATCAGCGGCTTGCGCCGTCGCGCAGCGATAGCCGACGGTCCCCGCGCGCGTGGTGACGGTGCGATACGGGAAGGCCGCCAGGCGCGCGCGCAGGGCGGCGACATCGGGGACATCGGCGTCTGCGGACACTTCGGACACTTCGGACGAGTTGGCTTGGGCTTGCATGGCTGAGGCTGAACGTCTGGCTTCGTGAATTCTTGCCGGCGAATGGCACGCGAATGGCACGCGAATCGCATGCGTTTCACCGGACTTCGGCCGGGGCGGCCTGTCGTGGATGCGCCGAGCGCCGGCCCACCCCGGGCGCCCCCGGCGGATTACTTTTGCTCGCGCTTGATCTTCGCGAGCGGCGAATCGGGCGGATACGTGGGCGTGACCGGCTTTTGCGAGCCGAGCATCACGCACATGAGCGCGTCTTCGTCGCCGATGTTGATCTCCGTGCGATACACGCCCGGCGGCACCGAGATCAGGTCGCGCTCACCCAGAATCGCTTCCCACGTCTCGCCGTCGCGCTCGCAGATCACCTTCATCTTGCCGCGCATCACGAAGAAGATTTCCTCGACGTCCATGTGAATGTGGCTCGGTCCGATGTTGCCGGCCGGAATCACCATCGTGGAGAACGTGAAGTGGCCGGCGGGCACCGTGTTGGCGTCGCGCGCCACGCCCGTGCCACCCGTGCCCACGTAGCGCATCTGCGCGCGGCGATACTTCGGGTCGTAGTCGGCCTGGAACTTCAGGGCGTCCCAGTCGTACTTGCGTGTGGAAAAGCGCGCCACGCGCGTATCCAGCCATTCGGCGAACGACTGTCCTTCGGCCTGCGTCCAGCTCTCGACGGCCTGGGGCGTCGCGGTATTTTTAGCTTCGGCTTGCGCCATGATGTAACTCCTTGAAGGCGTTGCGAATTGAGTGCGTCTAGGGCTATGGCCGGTTTCGTCAGTACATGACAAAACCGCCGTTGACCGGCAATACCTGCCCGGTCACGAATCGGGATGCGTCGGAGAGCAGGAACAACACGGGACCGATCACGTCGTCCGGCACCTGCGCGCGCGGCAGCGCACGTCCTTCCAGATAGTGGCGATGGCGCTCGGCCGGCACGTAAGCCGTGGCCTCGACTTCGACGAGGCCCGGCGCGATGGCATTGACGGTGATGCCGTCCGGGCCGAGCTCGCGTGCGAGCGAACGCGTCATGGCCATGACCGCGCCCTTGCTGGCGGTGTAGGCGAGCAGGCGCGGCGCGCCCCACAACGCGGTGTCCGAGGCGATGTTCACGACACGCCCCTGACCCGAGGCGCGCAGGAACGGCAATGCCGCCATGGTCATGAGCCAGGTGCCACGCACGTTGACATTCATCACCGCGTCCCACGTCTCGAGGCTCAGCTCGGTGGCCGGCTTGCCGCCCGAGTTGGTGATCGCGCCGTTGTTGACCAATCCGTCGATGCCGCCCATTTGATCGGCCGCCGCCCTGGCTGCCGCCTCGATCGAGGTTGGGTCCGACAGATCGACGCGCACGAACGACACGGCGTGGCCGGCCTTGCGCAGCGCTTCGGCCAGCGCCTCTCCGGCCGGCGCGGCGATATCGGCAATCGTCACCGCGGCGCCCCGCGCGGCGGCCGCGCGGACGAAACCTTCGCCAAGGCCACGGGCGCCGCCCGTGATCAGCAGCTTCTTGCCGTCGAGCGGCGCAAGCGTAGCGGTGTCGAGCGCGGGGATGGGCAGTTCGGTCACGTTGGTACTCCGTTGCTCAGGCGATGTTCATCGCGGCGCGCGGCACGTAGTGCAGCGCACGGCGTTCGAGCCAGACCACCGCGGCGTACGCGGCAATACCGATGACGGTCAGGCCGGCGATGGAGACGAACACCATCGCGGTGTTGCCCTGACCCTCGCCGTAGACGAGCAGGTAGCCCAGGCCTCGGTCACCGCCGACCAGTTCGCCCACGGTCACGCCGATCACGGCGAGCGTGGAGGCGATGCGCAAGCCGGCGAACAGCGCCTGCATGGCCGACGGGAATTCGACGAAGCGGAAAATCTGCCAGCGGCGGCCGCACAGCGCACGCACCAGATTGACCATGTCGGGATCGACCGAGCGCACCGCGCCGAGCACGTTGATCATCACGGGGAAAAAGACGATCAGCACCGCGACGAGGATCTTCGGGTAGATGGTGTAGCCCATCCACATCACGAACAACGGCGCGAACGCCACCTTCGGCGCGATCTGCAACGCAAGGATGTACGGCGAGAGCATCGCCTCGGTCGACGGCGACAGGCCGAGAATTACACCGATGATCACGCCCAGCGCCGAGCCGATGACGAAGCCCGCGATCACTTCGAGCGCCGTCACACCAATGTGCAGCCAGAGGTTCTCGACCTCGAACATGCGCACGCCCTCGACGATCGTCGACGAGAGCTTGGGCAGCACGAACTCGGGCACGCCGAATGCCGTCGGGCCCCATTGCCATACGGCGGCGAAGATCAGCAGCAGCAGAATGCTGCCGGCGGTCAGTTGCGTTTTGGAAAGGGATTTCATAGCGGGAATTTCCAGTGGCTTGCGATGTCGATGGCGGCGATCAACCGAGGTGGTCGTCGCGGCCGACCTTGAGCAGTTCCATCAGATGCGCGACGTACTCGTTCATGCCGGCCTGCTTGCGCCGCTCGATGGGATTGTCGCGATGCGGCAGATCGACCGTGATCTCTTCGATGATCGTGCCCGGGCGCTCGCTCATCACGAACACGCGATCCGACAGCGCGATCGCTTCGGCCAGATCGTGCGTGATCATCAGCGCCGTCTTGCCCTCGGCGGCGAGCATTTGCGCGAGATCCTGCTGGAGCACCATCTTGGTTTGCGCGTCGAGCGCCGAGAATGGCTCGTCCATGAGCAGCACGTCGGGCTCGACGGCCAGCGTGCGCGCGAGCGCCGCGCGCTGACGCATGCCGCCCGACAACTGGTGCGGATAGTGATTCTCGAAGCCCTTCAGATGGCAGCGCGCGAGCAACGCCCGGGCGACCTCGGCACGTTCGGCCTTGCCGCGTCCGCGAATCTGCATGCCCAGCTCCACGTTCTTCTGGATCGAGCGCCACGGCATGAGCAAATCCTTCTGCAGCATGAATGCGACTTGCTGCGAGGGTCCGCGCACCGGCTTGCCCGCGAGCGTCACCTGCCCTTCGCTCGGCGCGTACAGGCCGGCGCCCATGTTGAGCAGCGTGCTTTTGCCGCAGCCGCTCGGCCCGATGAGCGAGACGAACTCACCCGTCTTGATGCCGATCGACACGTTCGAGACGGCCGTCATCTCGCCCTTGCCCTGGCGATTCCTGAACCGACGCGTGACGCCGCGGTACTCGATCGCGAACGGCATGGGTGCCGACGCGGGCTGCGCCTGACGTGCCTCGGCATGGGCCTCGGCAACGTTCGCGTCCTTCAATTGAATCGACCTGAGCATGGGAAACCACCGTGTTTCTGGATGTTCAACTTGCGCCGGGCAGCCCTTGGTAACGCTTCGCTTGCATGGGCTGCCTGCCTGTCTTTCGCCTTCGTCGTACGTTTCATATGTGAAACGTTGATTTACTTATGGATCAATTATAGGGAGGGATCGACGGAGTCAAAATTGTTTTTTGACTAGGGGAAACCCGTAACCGCGTACGTTTAGCCGTTTTTTGCCGTGAGAAATCCCATGCGCCATAAAAAAACGCCGACAGGCGCGAGCCGGTCGGCGTGTGAAGTGAGACCACTGGGTGAAAACCCGCGAAGGCAGGCGCGCCGCTCGTTCAGAACGCGTGATGCACGCCGGAAAGGATGACGAACTGGTTCGACGTCGACGACGCGCCGATCGTATTGATGGCCGTGATCGCGCCGTTGCCGCTGGCGTGCTGGTACACGCCGCTCAGATAGACCTGGGTGCGCTTGGACAGCGCATAGACGTCACCCAGGCTGAACTGCGTCCAGCGTTTGCCCGACATGTTGGTGGACGCCGCGCCGAAGGTGATCGTGTTGGCAACGCTCGTGGCGTAGTTCGCACCGGCGTCGAACGACTGGTAGGTATCGCTGTACCCGGGCGACTGGAGCTTCACGCGGGTGTAGAGCGCGTGCAGCAGCCACGAACCGAAGCCGTACGACATGCCGGCCCCCATGTTCTCGACATTCGACGCCGCGTAGGCCCCCACCGGCTGCCCCTGGAAAGTCGCGCCACCGAGCACGGCCACGTTGGGCGTACGGTTATTCTCGTTCGAGTACACCGCCGACGCCTTGAAGCCGCCGTTCGTATAGTTCGCCGCCACGCTCCACTTGCGACCGTTGGCGAAGTTCGTCGTGTTGCCCAGGGAAATCATGGCGCCGGCCTTGAAGCCCGCGAAATCCGGCGTGACGTAGCGCACAGAGTTGTCCACCTGGACAACCGACGTGTTCGCGAGTTCGTCGAGGTTGCCCGGGTGGAACATGTACCAGTTCATCCCCAGATAGGCGGTGCTCATCGGCCCCAGCCAGTCAAAGTTGAACGTCGTCATGTGACCGAGCGTCAGCGTGCCCATCCTGTCGGATTGCAGGCCCACCCACGACTGTCGGTTGAACATCGAACCCGCCTTGATCGTGTTGCCGCTCAGGGTCGAGAAGCCATTCTCCAACAGGAAGATGGCACGATTGCCGCCACCCAGATCTTCCACGCCGCGAAAGCCCCAGCGATCCGGCTGCGTGGCGCCCTGTTGCGCCATCCAGTTGGCGCTACCACCCTGATTGTTCACGTAGGCCACGCCGGCGTCCATGCTGCCGTACAACGTCACGTTGCTCTGCGCATGCGCCGCGACCGGCACGCCCGCTGCCAGCAGCATGGCCGCCGCCAGCTTCGTCATGCCCGGGATCCGCCCCGTCGGAAACCGCTTCATCTGTGCACTCCTGTCATTCGATGATTCGAGAACGGTGGTCACGCACGGCCACCTCGCGTCCCGCCGGTTCGTCCACCCGACCTTCCGCACTTTTACGCCGCACGTTCCACCTATGAAACGTTGGATCACTTATGAAACCAACTGTGCAGAGCTTAGGTCAGATGGCGCGCGAGTCTCGCAGCGGAGATGCACGAATTGCCGTACGTAAATTGGCGTGCTACCGCACGCCTGTTGCACCACCGGTGGCACGACACGCAAGGCGTGCGGCAGCGCCATTCGTCCCGTCGGCGTTGCCGTTCGTCCGATGCGCCGGGCCTTCGGCGGCCCATCGCATGCTCAGGATTTACCCGAAGAAGGGTTGCGGCAAGTCGAATCAAAAACAATAATATTTGAACATCATGTTCATATTTGAACATTTAATTTTTTCGATTCACCGGCGGCTTACGCCACTTTTGTAAAAGGTGTTCTCCATGCAAGCTCCCCTCATCGGCATCAACGGCGCCGGCATCGGCGGTCTGGCCGCGGCCATCGGTTTGCTGCGCGCCGGATTTCGCGTGCGCGTGTTCGAGCAGGCGGCGCAGTTCGCCCGCGTTGGCGCCGACATCAATCTGACGCCGAACGCCGTGCGTGCGCTCGACGGTCTCGGTGTTGGCGACGCGTTGCGCGAGACAGCGGCGCAGCCGAGCCACCGGATCAGCCGCACTTGGGACACCGGCGAAGAGACGTCGCGTCTGGAGATGGCGCAGACCGCGCAGGCGAAGTACGGCGCGCCACAGCTCACGATGCATCGCGCGGATCTGCTCCAGGCGCTGGAGCGGGCCGTGCCCGCCGACGCAATCGCGCTCGGCAAGAAGCTCGTGTCGTTCGAAGCGCCGCCGCAGGGGCAACCCGGATCGATTCGCCTCACCTTTGCCGATGGCACGCATGACGACGTGGACGTGCTCATCGGTGCCGACGGTATCCACTCGGTGGTGAGAACCGGCCTGTTCGGGCCGGAGTCGCCGGAGTTCACGGGCGTGGTCGCGTATCGCGCGGTGGTGCCTGCGCACAGGCTAGACGGCCTGCCGAATCTCGGCGCGTTCACGAAGTGGTGGGGCCCGAACCCGTCGAGCCAGATCGTGACCTTCCCGCTCAACCTCGGGCGCGATATCTTCGTGTTCGCCACGACGCCGCAAGACAGCTGGACACTCGAATCGTGGACGGCGCCGGGCGACGTGAACGAGTTGCGGGCCATGTATGCCGATTACCACGGCGAGGCCCGCGCCTTGCTCGATGCGTGCGACAGCGTGCTGAAGTCGGCGCTGTACGTGCGCGATCCGTTGCCGCAGTGGTCACGCGAGCGCGTATCGCTGCTGGGCGACGCCTGCCATCCGATGATGCCGTTCATGGCACAGGGCGCGGGCATGGCGATCGAGGATGCTGTGGTACTGTCTCGCCACCTCGCCGCGGCCGGCACGCAGGCCGACGCCGTGTCGCTGGCGGACGCACTCGGACGCTACGAAGCCGCGCGCCGCGAGCGCACGGCGCGCGTGCAGATCGGCTCGCGCGGCAATCAGTGGCTCAAGGAAGGCGGCAACGCCGACTGGGTCTACGAATACGACGCGTGGCAGACACCGCTCGCGGCTTAAGCGGCCCACGCCGCTCGCACGCCGCGCCGGCGCCCTTTCAACGGAATCGAACGCATGACGAAAGCCGCACCCGACACCGACCGCGCCGACGGCGCCGCGGATGCCCCCGACACAGCGCAAGCCGGTCTCGTCACACCGGTCATGCGCGCGCTCAAGCTGCTCCGCTTCGTGGCGGACGGCGGCTCGACGGCGAACCTGAGCGAGGTCGGTCGTCGCATCGGGGTAAACCGCGTGACCGTCATGCGCCTGATCGAGACGCTGCAGTTCGAGGGCGTGCTCGAACCGCTCGCGCAAGGCGGTCATCGACTCGGACTCGGGTTCCTGACGCTCGCGGCCACTGCGCTGGCGGGCGAGGATCATCTGGCGACGGCGCGACGCGTGCTCACGCGCGTGACGGGCGAGACGGGGCTGTCGAGTTACCTGACCGTGCTGGACGGCGCAAACGTACGCTATCTGCTGTGCGAGACGCCGGCCTTGCCGCTGGTGAGCAATATTCGTGCAGGCAGTCGCGTCACCGCGCATCTGACAGCGCCGGGGCGGGCGTTGCTCGCGCATTTGAGCGGGGAACGCCGCCGCGCGTTGCTCGGACCGGAGCCGCTTGCAGCGGTGACGGCGCAAAGCGCACGCACGTACGCCGCGCTCGACGCCCAGCTGGCCGCCGATCGCGACGCGGGCTGTGCGTGGAGCCAGGACGGCTTCGAAGCGGGCATCGACGCCTGCGCCGCGGCCGTGCTCGACAGCCATGGCCGACCGCTCGCCGCGCTGAGCGTGGCCGGACCACGCACGCTTGTCGGCACCGACCCCCGCACCCGCGAGCGCACGGCCCGCGCCGTGAAGTCCGGCGCCGCCGACCTGGCCGTGTTGCTGACGGATTCACCGGCGTTTCTCGCCGCTGCCGAGCGGGGGTGAGGCGATAACTGTCAACCTTGACAGTGGTTGAGCACGCAACGCGCGGAGCACCATGAACTCCCTCGGACACCGCAGAGAGGTCATGATGAACAAAGCCCCGCCCCCTTCCGTCTCCGCATCCCCGACGCGCAGCGCCGCATCGCGCACCACCTGCTGCGGTCACGACGTTCTGCATCGCGATGCCGATCGTGCACACTGCGGCACGCAATCGCCGGGCGCCACGCTCGACGCCGATGAACCGCTGATCTTCGACGCGCTGCCCTGGCCCAACGACCTCGAGGGCGCGCTCGCCGCCGGTGTGCGCTTCGTGCAGCACCACGTGATTGCCATGACGCCCGTGGCGCCCGAGGCGCCGCACGTCCTGACCTCGCGTCGCAAGACCCTGCTGCTGGTCAGGCCGCAAGTCGCGCTCGTGTCGCTGCAGGTGACCGGCATCGACCGCACCGGCACGTCGATTGGGGCACTGGCGATGCACCCGCCCGAACAGTTGCCGAAGACCGTCTATCACCACGACGACGCTTCGGATGGCGCCGCGCCGGCCGATGACGAAGAGAATCAACGCCTCATCTACGCGGAGAATGTGTGGAGCGTCGAACTGCCCCCCTCCTGGATCGAGCCGGGATTGCAGTTGCACTTCGACAGCCCGGCCGGCGGCGGACAACTCGCGGACCTCCGGGTCGGTGCGCCCGTGGAGGTGCTCCTCCATACCATCGACATCGGCATGCTCACGCCGCCGCGAAACGCCTTTCGGTTTGCCGGCGAGCCTGCGCTGCAACGGGAGTACTTTCAGACGGTGCCGCTGCGCAAGCTGATCGTGAACCAATACGAAGCGATTCACTGGCAGCCGGTCATGCTTCCCGACGGCACGCTGCTCACGGACAATGCGCCCGATGAGGGCGACTGGCACCAGGGCACATTCCGTGCGCTGAGCTGGTCGCTGATCTCGAGCGCCATTCATCTGGCCAATCTGGGGCAGAACGCCTCGTCTGGCAGTGAAGACGCGGCCGCGCATGACATTGCGCAGTTCACCGTGAGCAACGTACGCGGCAATTACGCCAACGGCGTGGTCACGCACGGCGGCATTGCCTACTCTGGCTTCACGACGACGGTGGAGTTCTCGGAAGGCAACGAGTTCAGTCACGAGGTCGGGCACGTTTTCCACCTCGATCACTACCCGGGCGGTTTCGACGGATCGATTCATCGCGCGGCCGGCCAGCCCAATTCCACGTGGGGTTGGGACATGGATCTGCATCGATTCATTCCGAACTTCTTCCCCGGTCGCTCCGGAGAGGATACGTGTCAGGACGACATCTGCGAGCCGCCCTTTCACGACCGAAGTTTTGGCCGCGACGCGATGGCCGGCGGAGAACCGTTTTCGGATCGAAATCGTTATACGTTGCACACCCCCTACAGCACTCGCATCGTCCACGACGCGCTGAGCGGCTATCGCGTTTTCAGCGCCGAATCGCCAACGGGGTATCGCGCGTGGGATGCCGAGTCGCAGACCATGCAAGCCGCGCAGACACTCGTTCGCACCAAGGATATCGCGTATGCCGATTACGCCGACCTCGGCGAGGCAGCGTTGGCAGCGCTGCTCGCCACGGCGGATATCGTGAGAATCGATCTCACGATCGGCTATTTCGTCGAGTCCATACACGTGCCCGCCGCCTCTGCGGCAAATCGTACTCAGGCGATCTCCATCGAAGGCAGCGTGGGCTATCCGATCGATTTGCATATCAATGGACAGACGATCGTCATTTCGGAGCCGGTCCACCTGTGCTTTGTCAGCGACGGCGAACGCTGGAACGAGGGTTATGTACCACTTTACGACTGGATGGCACGAGCGCGAGCGCGCAACGCGTCGATGAACGAGACCTACATGGGGGTACTGTTCGAGCAAAATAACCTGGTCGAAGTCCACATCACGGACGAGGACTGGGTGGCCGATGTGGCCGTCCCGCAACTGTCATTGCTCTGGGACCGCATCGTCGTCATCAACCATGACGCCGAGAACAGCACCACGCTTGCCATCAACGGACAGTCGATGCCGATATCGCGCGGTCAGTCAAAAGTGTTTCGCTGGAATTTTTCCGACGAGCGCTGGGTGGAATACGGCCACACCTTCGATACCGCCGCCCCCAGGACACCATCGACCGTCGGCGTGCCGGTCACGACGCTCGTCGGCTTCTACGATCCGCAAGGCACGCTGCCGGCGCACATCTTCCCTGCGCTTCACGGCGCCTACGGCATGCTGCATGAGGCCGATGGCGACGTGAGCGCGACCTGCCGCCTGGTCGTCGACGGGCCGGGCGGCGAACAGCACTTCAGGCTGTTCCGATCGCGCGGCTATCCTCACGAAATGAACAAGTTTCACGTCAACATCCCCGAGTCGACACAAGCGCGTTCCGCGTACGTTGTCGTGAATGGCGCGGTCGTCGCGCAACTTGCCATCCAACCGGCGGCATCCGTGCCGCAGGTGTTTGTATACGGCGAATGACAAGGCGGCCCCGACGCGCCGCTTCGGGGCATCGGGGCATCGGGGCCGCCGGGCCGTCGGGGCGTCGGGGCGTC